>NZ_CP009251.1:1560426-1872511 GCF_001941345.1 Corynebacterium stationis | reverse complement strand
CTGGTAGCTGGTGACTACCTCAGCCTCGGAACCATCACGTGGAAGTACCTGGACCACAGAATAACCACGTGCAAGGGTTGCTGCAGGTCCTAAAGCGCTTACCTGGGAGCGAAGCGCGCTGACCCGTGATGCTTCACGGTCTAGCAGGACTTGGATATCACGCCGCATCAGTTGCTGCAGTCGCGAGACCTCTTCGCGCTGTACGGTAATCGGACGCATCGGATCCGCAAGCACTGGGCGTGAGCGAAGTTGCGCCACGCCGCGGCGTTCACGCTCAACCCACCCACGTAGGGCAGCGGCCATCCGTCCACGTGCTTCGGCGATGCGGTCATACTCAATGGCGACATCGGGGACAACCCGCTTGGCGGCATCGGTAGGCGTGGCGGCGCGGACATCGGCGACATTGTCCAGCACTGGATTATCCGGCTCATGGCCAATGGCAGAGACCACCGGGGTGTGTGCTGCAGCGACAGCTCGCTGCAAAGCTTCCTCGGAAAAGGGCAGAAGGTCTTCGACAGAGCCACCGCCGCGGGCGATGATGATGACATCGACGTCCGGGTCTACATCGAGAAGCTGCAATGCATCGATAACCTGTGCAACCGTACCGGTGCCTTGCACAGCGGTGTTAATGACGCGAAATTGCACAGCCGGCCATCGGTCTTGTGACACCGCTAGTACATCGCGCTCGGCCGCCGAACCGCGACCGGTGATCAGCCCAACTTTCTTGGGCAAAAAGGGCAGTGGCTTCTTGCGCGCCGGGTCCGTAAGCCCTTCGGCCGTGAGTTGTTTGCGCAAGGCTTCGATGCGGGCAAGAAGCTCACCGATGCCAACGTGGCGGATATCCGTGGTCCACAAACTAAAGGTTCCGCGGCCGGCATAAAACGCAGGCTTGCCATAGACCACCACGCGGTCGCCGTCCTTAAGCGGCGTGGGAAGGTTGCGCACCAAATCTGTGGGACACGTCAACTGAACAGATTTTTGCTGCTCGACATCGCGCAGCGTCAGATAAGACAACTTCCACGTCGACTTGATATTAATTTGGGTCAGCTGCCCCTCGACCCACAAGAATCCAAGCTTCTCAATCCACCCTTTGACCTGGTCGTTTACCTTACCAACCGGCCACGGTGCTTCTGGGGAATTTACGGATTGCGTCACGTGTGACCTCCCCGATTGCGTAACGAACTTTGGTGCATAATCACCCAGTCTATTGTTTTAGCGGCACCTGAGATAGTCTAGGGGCATGACTGAGGCAGGAAAGAACGTTCTCCTGGCGGCACCCCGCGGCTATTGTGCCGGTGTGGATCGTGCAGTTGAGACAGTTGAAAAGGCATTGAGCAAGTACGGCGCACCCGTGTATGTGCGTAAGCAAATTGTTCACAACAAATATGTTGTTGAGTCTTTGGCTAAGCGCGGAGTCATTTTCGTTGAAGAAGCATCTGAAGCACCAGAAGGTGCTCACTTGGTATTTTCCGCACACGGTATTTCACCAGCTGTGCGTCAAGAGGCCGAAGGCCGCAAGCAATTAACCCTAGATGCGACGTGCCCTTTGGTGACAAAGGTGCACCGTGAAGCTGTGCGTTTTGAGCGCGATGGCTACCACATCTTATTGATCGGCCACGAAGGCCATGAAGAAGTAGAAGGCACAGCCGGTCACGCGCCGGAGGTCACCCACTTGGTAGATGGCGTGGAAGGCGTAGAAAAGCTCCCAGAGTGGCTGCAGAATGAAAAGCTGGTGTGGCTGTCACAGACGACTTTGTCCGTGGATGAGGCCATCTCCATCGTGAATCTTTTGCGCGAGCGTTTCCCACACTTGGAAAACCCGCCATCAGATGACATTTGCTACGCAACGCAAAACCGTCAGGAATCCGTCAAGGCCATCGCGCCGAAGTGTGACCTGATGATCGTTGTGGGCTCCACCAACTCTTCGAACTCCGTGCGCCTGGTTGAAGTGGCACTCGATGCTGGTTCCAAGACCTCTTACTTAGTCGACTACGCATCTGAGATTAAAGAAGAGTGGCTGGAAGGCGTCGAGACCGTCGGCGTTACCTGTGGTGCTTCCGTTCCGGAACTGTTGGTACGTGAGGTTCTCGAGTTCCTTGATGAGCGCGGCTTCAACAACGTGGAGCAAGTCACGACCACGACGGAGACCATTCAGTTCTCCTTGCCACGCGAGCTGCGCCCACCACGCACTGCGAAGGCACGCAACGCTGCGGCACGTGAGCGCGCCAACGCTGAGGCTTAATACTTGGCCTGAAGGTGTAAGACTTAAGCGATACGCCTTCAGCTAAAGATGCAGATAGGAATCAGCCCCATCTTCGAGAAGAGTAAATCTTCTTAAAGATGGGGCTGATCCTTTTAAACTGAAGGTTTAATTAGTTGCCGTAGAGGTCTTCATCCAGAGCACGGGGAGCGCGCTTGCGATTATCGGCCGCATCTGGAGCTGGAGCTTGCTTCGATGACGCGTCTGTGGGCGGAGTAGGGCGCTTAACGGTCTTTTGTACATCGCCTGCACGACGCCGTGGATCGGGGCGCAGACGAGCGTCTGGACGCGCGCGAGAGGTGCGATCCGAACCAGCTGCATTGACTGCGCCATCGGTGGCATGGCGAGTGTCAGACTGTGCACGGCGGGCGCGCTCTTGATTCCTTTGCGCTTCATTAACCCGACGACCCGTGCGGGAAGCGTAGCCAGAGCGCCCAGCGATGTCTCCGTGGCGATACTCGCGGGAAGAACCATCACGAGATGACACATCACGGCGCGCGGTGCGGCGTGAAGCATCAGTGGAGCGGACCCAGCGAACCTCGCTAGCAGTGCCGCGACGAGACGACGCACGAGGCGAAGACGCAGGAGGCAGGGTAGTACGCCCAGCGGCACCTGAGCTAGGAGTTTCAGGGCTCGTGGTCTTGGAATCTACCCCAGGACGCGATTGCGGACGCGGCGTGCGCTTATTGTTTTTGCTGCGCTCGACCAATTCCGCCACGGATAGACGTTCCGTAGTCTTGCGGGCACGCGAAGTGGTTTGAGTATTTCGGCGATTAGATTCGGCCATCGTCCGGCGATTAACCATTTCTTTAGAGCTAATGCTCGTAGCCTTTTGCTTCGCGCGGTATAGGCGGAGTACCGCAATAGCGATGCATCCCAGCAACGTGATGGCCAAATGCGGAAAGACCTGCAGCAGTGGATATGCCGAGGTCACCAAGATGGTCGCGGATAACATTGGCGAGCCCTCGCCGGCCGATGCACGCGAAACTACCCACGAAGTTATGAAGATAGCGATACTAAATAACAGTGGAATGGACGCAACGGTTAGGAATAAACCGCGGACGTGCACAATCAAGCTGGCTGCGATCGCGCCGAGGATAAAGCAGATCAAAAAAGGCCAGCCCACTGAAGCTGTGATGGAAGAAATAAGCAATCCAGTCACAAGGGCGGCCATAATGACAGCAATACTCGTCCACACGGGCAACGCGCCGAAGCCCTTTTCGGCGCGGCTACTTACTGGGTGTGATTGGGTATTGACATGGGACACGGTGAGAGAGTCTACCTTGTCATTTCGCCAAATCCTTAACTTCCGGCCGAATTCATGCCGAAGAGATCAGTCCCACCTTCGTCATCATTGAAGTCAGTGGTGGTTTCGGTGCTGGCCTTCGCTGGAGCAGCTGTCACCGGCGAAAGGTTCGTGGGGCGCTTATCCGTGCGGGTAGGGATATCCATTTCTGATAATCGGCGCGCGGTTACCATCACGCGTGAGTCCATCGAAGACAGTGTGGAGTTGAAGGCCTCCACTGCCTTTTCCAAGCTGCGGCCAACGCGGTTGTAATGGTCACCGACGGTATTAAGCCGCGAGTACAACTCGCTGCCAAGGCGTTGCACTTCCCGTGCTTTATCGGAGATATCCTCATGCCGCCAACCCAAGGCCACCGTGCGCAAGAGCGCGAATAGTGTTGTGGGCGTTGCGATGACCACGTTGCGCTCAAAAGCGTATTCCAGAAGCTCGGGGTCTACTCCGAGAGCAGCGTCCAAGAACGGATCTGCCGGCGTGAACAAAACAACGAACTCCGGGGTCGGGGAGAATGCCTCAATGTAGTCCTTATGTGAAAGCTGTTGCACGTGGGTGCGCACCATGTGCGCATGGCGGCGCAAATAAGCTGCGTGCTCTTCCGGATCGGATGTTTCCAAGGCATCCAGGTAAGCCGAAAATGGAACCTTGGCATCGACCACGATGTGACGTTGAGATGACAAGTTGACCACCAAGTCAGGCCTGACAGCTTTATTTCCTAAGTAAGCAGTGACCTGGGAGTCAAAGTCAACGTGTTTGACCATCCCGCCGAGCTCGACGACTCGCTCCAATTGGATCTCACCCCAGCGGCCGCGGACATTGGGAGAACGTAACGCCGTGACCAGTTGATCCGTGCGGTCGGACAGGCGGGTGGAGGTTCGCGACATGGTGTGTACTTGGCTGGATAGCTGCGCAAAGGCATTGACGCGCTCAGACTCTAATTCTTGTAACTGCGAGCCCAGCTTTTCCATCGCGCGTTCCAGCGGAACCATGGTTTGCGCAACCGATTGATTGACGGACTTATTCACAGACAAGGCGAACTCTGCGGTATCAGCAGAGTCACCGGCAGGTGGCTGGCTCAAGGAAAGGACAGAAGTGCGGGAGCTATGCACAAACCAGCCCAGTGCTGCGCCCAGTACAAGGCCGATGAAGAGACCGACAAATAGCAGCGTGATTGGCATTGCAGAACTCATGTACTTACTGTCTCATACGCAACAGACAAAGCTAACGATCGCGGTCGCGTGGATCGAGTAAATGTTCGAAGAAATCGCGTGCCTGCTCGATCTTTCCCTTGGGCTGATTGGCGGCAGTATTGCTGGGGGTGGCGTCGACATCGACAAGCTGCTCTAGCGCATCTCCTAAGCCGTCGTTGTTTACATCGGAGATGGCCGAAGCGACGGCTGGGGAATGGAGGTTTTCTGGAAGCTCTGACAGCAGTTTGCGGCGGTGAGCGCCTTGAGCCTCGTTGTAGCGGCCTGCAAGATATCCCGCAACAGTAGCGAATTCGATGTCGCTGGCTTTCTTCTCTCCCGACTGCAACTGCAACATGTCCTGGATGTAGCGGTAGAACACCGCGATCATGGCCGCCGCGGGAACCGCGAGGAATGCGCCGATCAGGTTAAAGAGCGCACCACCTACCGTGACGGAAACCAGCACGATAACAGGGTGGAGGTTCATAGCCTTCGATTGCAGCCACGGAGAAAGAACATTGCCTTCCAGCTGCTGCACCAGCAAGACCAGGCCTAAGACGATAAGTGCTTCGGTAAAGCCCAGCGATACCAGCGCAATTAATACTGACAAAGCACCGGCAACGATGGCACCAACCAGCGGAATGAAGCCAGCCACGAAGGTGATGATCGCAAGAGTCATTGCCAGTGGCACGCCGATGACAAATAGGCCAAGGCCAATGAATACCGCGTCGATCAAAGACACTAGAGCTTGTGCGCGAATGTATCCGCCAAGGCTGTTCCAGCCGCGGGTAAGCGCCTCCGTGAGGTGCCAGCCAGCGCGACGACTGGTGGCCTGACGGATCCAGGGGAGAAACTTATGTCCGTCTTTGAGGAAGAAAAACGTCATCACCGTCATCACAACCAAGGTGATAACGACGCTGGTGGCAGTGCCTACACCGGAGATAAACGACCCGGCGATGGAGCCTGCCTGCTGCTGAATCCAATTAGCGATTTCATCAACATACTTGCCGATATCAGCGGCATTAAGTTCTAATGGCGGCCCCAGTGCCCAAAGCTGGAGACGCTGGATACCTTCAACGGCTTGCAGATACAGCGACTGGGATTGGCGGGCGAAATCAGGCGCGACGAAGGAAAAGATGCCGCCGGCAATGAATACAAAAAGCAAGAGGCTGATGATTGCCGCTAGTGCTGAAGGCACCTTGAACTTACGTAGCGTTGAGGCGACCGGTGCGAGCACCGTACACACAATTAACGACAAGACAACTGGCAAAATACCTCGCCAGAAGCTGCCGATGATTTCGCCCAGCAGATATAAAAAGAAACCAATAACAACGAGGCGAATCGCCCACAGTGAAGCGGACTTAATCATTCCGCCTGCTACAACCATGCGGTCGACTTGATCGCCTGGGGGATGAGGAGAGATAACTGCTAAGCGTTCCACATCAGTGGTGTGGTCAAACTTGCCACTGAGCTGTAACTTTTCCAGCTCACGCGCGGTCATTTCTTGAGCCTGCGCAACTTGTGCTGCATCAGTGGATTGAGCAGTGCTTTCATCGCTGTGCTCTGTGCTCATGTGGTGTTCACCGCCGCTCGGATCTGGTGTTAGAGAATCTTTTGAACTCACGCTTCTATATTGCACTAAAAATTAAAGATTTAGGCTACAGCCCGCCCATTCTGCCACACCCGCATTGGTGTGCGTTAGGATTGTCCGCGTGAGTCTTACACTTGGAATTGTCGGTTTGCCCAACGTTGGCAAGTCCACTTTGTTTAATGCCCTGACCCGTTCTGACATCTTGGCTGCGAATTACCCGTTCGCCACCATTGAGCCCAATGTCGGCCTGGTTGAATTGCCTGATCCTCGCCTGGGACGCCTTGCGGAAATTTTCGGCTCCGAGCGCATCTTGCCGGCGACGGTTTCCTTCGTGGATATCGCCGGCATCGTTAAGGGCGCATCGGAAGGCGAAGGCATGGGCAACGCCTTCCTCTCTAATATCCGCGAAGCCGATGCCATCTGTCAGGTTGTGCGTGCGTTCTCTGATGAGAATGTCATCCACGTTGATGGCCAGGTCAACCCAACCTCGGACATCTCCGTTATCAACACTGAGTTGATTCTGGCGGACCTGCAGACCATCGAAAAGGCTTTGCCACGTCTGGAGAAGGAAGCCAAGAAGAACAAGGATCTGGCTGAGCAGGTGGAAGGCGCAAAGCAAGCGCAGGCCATCTTGGAAGATGACCGCACCTTGTCTGCCGCTGCCAAGAACGGCGAGATCGACCTCGCGCTCGTGCGTGACCTGCACTTGATGACGGCGAAGCCTTTCCTTTATGTCTTCAACTCTGATGAAGAGGTCCTTACCGATGACGCGAAGAAGGAAGAACTCCGTGCGCTAGTTGCGCCTGCCGATGCAGTCTTCTTAGACGCGCAGACCGAAACCGAGCTGCTTGAGCTCGACGAGGACGAGGCACTTGAACTTCTCGAGTCTGTCGGTCAGACCGAACCTGGCCTTCAAACCCTAGCTACCGCTGGTTTCAAGACCCTTGGCTTGCAGACCTACCTGACCGCTGGCCCGAAGGAATCCCGCGCGTGGACCATCCGTCAAGGCTCCACCGCCCCGCAGGCAGCCGGTGTTATCCACACCGACTTTGAAAAGGGCTTCATCAAGGCCGAAATCGTCTCCTTCGAAGACCTCGACGCAGCAGGCTCCATGGCCGAAGCCCGATCCGCCGGCAAGGTCCGCCAAGAAGGCAAGGACTACATCATGTCCGACGGCGACGTCGTGGAGTTTAAGTTCAACGTCTAGGGCTGTGGCAGGGCAGTAGAACGTTTTTCAATTTGACGCTTTGGGGCACTACCGAGGTTCCCGGTGGTCTTCTTAGGTTGAGTGGTTCAGATTTCCTAACCTAAAGCTCGTTTGAGCGTGCTATCCGCTGGTGTGCCTCCGATGCTGCTGCTCGTAAGGTGGCGGGCACTTCATGAAGACAAGGCGTAGGTCTCGCCTGAGGTCAGGCCGAGAAGGATACCGTGGCTGACTGAGTCGCAGTCCGAGTTTCCGCACCCCTGGCATCTGGTGTACGCGCTAGCCCCGCTCGGGGTAGCGCACGAGGAGATCGTTGCCGATGACTGCGCCGTCGTTGAGCGTTGCCTCGCTCACCTTCGCCCCGGCTGCACCCAGGCCCATAATGTGGTCAACCTCGTCACCTTGGGCAATGAGATGGTCGGCGATGATACGCCGGTGACAGCGCCACCACACCGCCTCGGAGCACATGATAGCAGTGGGGGTTTCGGCGGCGTTCGCTCGTAGCTGCGAGATCGCGTCCGAGAACTCACCGCCCAGCGCATGGTCGGCGTAATTGTGGAAGCTGCGGTTACGCCAGTTACCGTTAACCTCAAACGGCACCGAGTGGGACACGTTGCGCCGCCCGGTTAGGCCCTCGCTTCTGCTGTAAGTGATGCCACGTGTGGGAAGGTGTTCGGCAAGGTGGTCGTCGTTGAACCACGGGTACTTCCTGGACCCGGGCAGCTTGCGCACATCCACGATGGATGCCGCACCGGCAGCCTTGATCATTTCAGCGAAGTCCTCGAACTCGAGGTTGGAGTGGCCCACGGTGAAAATGCGCATGTCGCCAATGCTACGCGCCAAGCGGTTACACCCACATCGGCGTCCAGGTATCGTACATCGGCAGGTGGTCGGACTGGTAGAACGCGGGGGTAGCAGGCAGGATGTTTGATGCATTCGCGCCCGCCTCTGCGTGGAATAAAGCCTGTTTACTGCCGAGCGTTCCGCACGGACCGTTCGTTTAAGTTTCAACGGACCACTTGGGCGGTATCGGAAGCTTGAATTAACCGTATGTGGGGCGGATCCCATGTATGTCTTGTTAAAGGATGCTGCTGCACGAGCCGCGGGGACTGAGGCTACCTGGTACGCACTCTATGTTTGCCGTGCATAGCGAGGTGTGGTGGTTTCTAGCTGCTATTCACAAATGAGAAGGTGACTTTGCAACGACACGTCGTGGACTTCAAGTCCAACGTCCAAGACTGGGGCAAGTCAGTAGATGACTGTTCGAGCCGGGGCTTCGGAGCACTAGCGGGGTCGCCGGTGGTCTTCTTAGGTTCGACGGTTCAGCTTTTCTGACCTATCGAAAGCTCGCTTGAACCTGCGGTTCGGAGGTGCGCTCCTGTGTCGCCGGTGCAAGTGAGAGGATGAGAAGCGAGGCGCAAATGCCCGCGAGCCCGCCCCAACCGATCGCGGGGAGACGCTCTCCGACAATGACCACAGACAGCAAGGTGGCGACCGCAGGCTCAGCGAGGGTGAGTGTTGTCGCAGCACTTGGAGCGACCTGCGTGAGCCCATAACCAATGAGTAGATAGCCCAGGAACATGGGGTTCAGCGCCATGTAGAGCCCGACCATCATGGCTTGCGTGGAAGCGATGAGCGGTGCGCCGGTGAGCAGAAGTATGGGCATCAGTGCGATGCCACCCAGTCCGAAAATCGCGCCCATCGCGGGTGCGCGCCCGATACCGCTGTTCATCAGGCGGTGGGCGCTCCACGAGTATAAGGCGTAGGTCGCACCAGCAATCAGGCCGAGGAAGATACCGGCGACCGTAGGGAGTGCCTCGCTGGGGGCGTTTTACATTTTCGCAGCGCTCAGTACTGCGCTGCCCGCGATGCCGAGTGCGGCGGCGAGCATCCACCAGCCGCTGAGCCTGCGGCGCTCGATCACTCGTTCCAGAAGACCCGAGGCGATCGGGGCAGATCCGAGGGACATGACAGTGCCGACCGCGACGCCAGCCAGGTGCATCGAGCTGTAGAAGGCTAGCGGGTAGATCAACACACCTGCGGCTCCGGCGAGAACAGTTCCACGATGGGCAAACAGTGCGCGTTTTCCCCGACGAAGCGAGGGGATGGCAATGGCTGCCTGTAGGATTCCGCCGATGCCGAGCGCGGCCGCCCCATGGCCAGCGGTCCGACCGACGGGGCGAAGGTCGCCGCAGTCCCAGTGGTGCCCTACAGGAAGGGAGCACTGCGAGGACGCCGGTGGGAGAGATTCGCTTCACAGTGCCTCCAGTATCCGCATTGCGATAGCCCGTGCGTGTTCCAGGCGCTCCGGGATGCCTTCGAGGCCCGCGCGTGCCACCGCTCCTTCGAGGAGGAAGCTGAGGTGTTCGACCTGCTGCAGAGGCTAGGCTTCGGTGGTCATGGGTTCCAGGTTCTCAGCGAGAAGCCTCTCCACCTCTTCCTTGTGCGCGCGGACGGACGAGCGTGCAGGGTGTCCTGCCGGGAACTCGGCGGCTGCGTTGAGCAGTCCGCAACCTCGGAAGTCATTGCCGTAGGAGTCGTTCGCGTGGTCGATGTATGCGTCGAACACAGCTATGACTCGGTCCCTGGCTGTCGACGCTTGCGCGGTGTGCTGTCGATACAGGTCGAGCCACTCCTCGTGGCGCGAATCGATATAGGTGCTGACGATCTCTGCCTTGGAGGAGAAGTTGTTGTAAAGACTCTTCTTCGCGACCCCGGCCTCGGACGTGATCGTGTCGATACCTGTCGCATGCACCCCGTCCGCGTAGAAACGTTTCGTCGCAGCATCGAGCAACCTCTCTCGCGCTGCTCCTAGAGTCATGTCGCACCTCCTTGATAGGTAGGTAGCCCGGTCTACCTACCTGACAACGGAGGGCAATATCATTGGCGAGATCGAGCAGATTTCCCTCACACATCCGCGTAAACTCCAAGGTCAATGCCCAAAAATTAAGGAGAAGTGGCCTTGAGCTTCAACGTTTACCTGTCCGGCGAGATCCACACCAACTGGCGAGGAGAGATCCAGCGCGGCGCGCAGGCCGCCGGGCTCGACGTCGTCTTCACCGCGCCGGTGACCGATCACCCTGCCAGCGACGCCGCCGGCGACCACCTGGGTGAGGCACCCGCGGGCTTTTGGCGCGATCACCAGTCCTCGAAGGTCAACTCCATCCGCACCCGCACCCTGATCGAGAAGGCCGACATGGTCGTCGTCCGCTTCGGGGATCAGTACAAGCAGTGGAACGCCGCCTTCGACGCGGGTTACTGTGCGGCACTGGACAAGCCTTATGTCACGCTGCATGGCGAGGACATCGTCCACCCGCTCAAGGAAGTCGACGCCGCCGCACAGGCGTGGTGCACCACCACCGACCAGGTCGTCGAGATCCTGCGTTACGTGCTCGAAGCCTAAGAAGCGCTCCTCAGCTGCGCTAGCACCCTAAGCAGGCAGGCGCAGCGTCACGGCGAGCCCACCTTGAGCCCGCGGCCTGAGTTCCACCGAACCGCCGTGGGCTTTCGCAATTGCATCGACGATCGCCAGCCCCAGGCCTTGGCCGGCCCCCGCGGTCCGCTGCGCCCGTGCGAAGGGCTCCACCCACGTGCGGACCTCCGCCGCGTCCAGCTGCGGCCCACCTGACTCCACGGTGATCTCTGCGTTCCGACCCGCCTGTGCCACCGTCACGGACGGATCTTCGCCGTGGGTGAGTCCGTTGCACACCATGTTCTCCACCGCCTGACGCACCAGAGTGGGGGAGGCAGCCACCGTGAGCGCTTCCGCCGTCACCGGCACACCCTGCCCACGACCGATGTCACGGCACAGCGCGGCCAGATCCACCTCCTGGCGATCCCGGACGTCCACGTTCGCCAGCTGCAGCAGGGCAGCCACGGTATCGGCAGCGCGCGCGTTGACCTCGCGCACTCGTCCCAGCGTCTCCCGCAGTATCTGCTCATCACCGCTGGCTAGCGCCACATCAGCCATCGTCTGGATCGTCGCGATCGGAGTCTTCAGCTCGTGGGAGGCGTTCGACGCGAAGCGGCGTTGCCGCTCGAGGCCATCCGCCAGCTCGTCGAGCATTGCATTCAGCGCATCTGCCAGCTCGCCCACCTCGTCATCAGGGCCCTGGTGGCTGATGCGGGCACTCAAATCACCCCGGGTGACGGTCGCGGCGTCGTCCGCAAAATCCCGAAGCGGCTTAATCACGAGCCCAGCCACGAACCAACCGATCACCCCAGCGACCGCGGTGAGCAATGCCAATACCGTCAGGGAAGCCACCAACACGCGGCGCAAAACCTCATCGGCGATCGGCACCGCACCGTCGATGACCAGCCCCTCATCCGGGGTTGGGATCTGCGCCATGAAAGGCACCGGCGTGAGCTTCAAATAGGCGTACACCAGTCCAATCAGCGCCAACCCCACGCCCAGGACGGTGCCCAAGAACACCACGGTGATCCGTGCCCGCAAACTCAACTTCATCGCGGCACCTCCGCCACGTAGTAACCGGCACCTGCCACGGTATGCACGATCCGCGGCTCGCCCAGCTTCTTGCGCAGATGGGAGACCGTCACGCGCGGGGAATTCGTGAAGGGATCAGCATTCTCGTCCCACGCCTCCGCGAGCAGATCCTCGGCGGAAAACACCCCACCGGCTGCCTCCATGAGGACCTCTAGCACGGCAAACTCCTTCGGGCTCAAGGGCACCGCCACTCCACCCCGGGTGACCTCGCGGCGGAAGGTGTCCAGCCGCACGTCGCCACACCGGTAGACTTCGCCGCGTACCGGCAGGTTTCGCTTGGCCAGCGCATTAACCCGCGCGATGAGCTCCGGGACCTCGAAGGGCTTGGGCAGGTAATCATCCGCGCCGAGGTCGAACCCAGCCAGACGGTCGTCGAGCGCCCCCGAGGCGGTCAGCATGATCACCCTCGTCGCCGGCTGGGTATCGACCACCCAGCGGCAGATGTCGTCGCCGTGGATGCCCGGAAGGTCGCGGTCCAGGACGACGACGTCGGGCCGGATATCGTCGATCGACGAGCGCGCGGTGGCACCGTCGTAGACCGCAGTGGCCTGCATGTTTGCGCTGTTCAGCGCAGTACAAATGGCGTCGGCGAGGTAGCTTTCGTCGTCGACGACGAGAACGCGGATTGTCATGGCACCGATCGTAACGGCACGGGTGTTGTGCCCGCGTTAACGTCCCTGCGTTAACGTCCCCGCAACATCGGCCTGCGTACCGTCCCAGCTATGCAGAACCGAAACGTTGGTATCGACGTCGCGCGCGCCGTTGCGCTCGTCGGCATGATCGTCGCCCACCTGACCTACCTGGATGGCGTGGCTGTCCAGGTGTTCTACGGCTTCCCGGCCGCACTCTTCGCTTTCATTTCCGGGGTGTCGATGTGCTACATGCGGGCACGTCCTGCCCAGCTCATTGTGCGTGGACTATGCCTGATTGCCCTGCACTTCGCGCTCGCCCCGTTCACTGGGCAAGTGTTCGTGGTGCTCGGAACCATCGGACTCTGCATGGCGGTGCTCGCCTGGGCGCCGCGCTGGAGCTCGCCCGTACTCCTGTGGCTGGCCTGCGTGCTGGCCTTTGGATCGGCGGTGCTGGCGTCCACCGCGACGGTGCTTATTCCCGCCTTCTGGCCCTACTCGCCGTTGATGTGGGGAGCTCTGATGATCGCAGGGATGCTCTTCCGGCGGCATATGCTCAGCCCGAAACTGCTCTGGCTCGGCCTCGTTGTCGGCCTGTGGCTCTTCGCCGTGGATCTCGCGCTTCGCTGGTACACCATGCTGCCCGAGTTTTTCGACGTCGGCGGCCATACCGGTGGCTTGGGCGACATCACCGGAAGCATCGGGGCGTCGGTGGGCATCTGCTCGTTGTGCTGCCTGCTGCAGCGCTGGATCGGCTGGCTCGCACCACTGGGCCGTATGCCGCTCACGATCTACTGCATCCACGTGTTTACGGCGGATCGGCTGGCACCGGAATGGTTCGGCTTCTGGGTCAGTTTTAGCGGCGCCATACTCATCTCTTATGCGTGGCTCGCGGTGTGTGACCGTGGGCCGCTGGAAACTCTGCTTCGCCGCATCACTGCGGTGTTTGGAAAGGATAAAAATGAAGAAGTTCGCAGCTAGCGTGGCCGCCGGGGTGGTCGCAGCAGGAGCACTCGCCATCGCACCAGCCGGTGCCATGGAGAGCAAGA
The DNA here is from genome assembly GCF_001941345.1 of Corynebacterium stationis. Classification (NCBI taxonomy): domain Bacteria; kingdom Bacillati; phylum Actinomycetota; class Actinomycetes; order Mycobacteriales; family Corynebacteriaceae; genus Corynebacterium; species Corynebacterium stationis. The sequence continues at coordinate 1,858,787 of NZ_CP009251.1, read as the reverse complement.
CCTTCGCCGGGGACACCGAGGAGGCAAAGCCGGTCGTCTCCGTCCGCGTTGATGATTCTGACCCTGAAGAGGGCGTGTGCACCGGTACCGCCATCGACCGCCACTGGGTGATCACCGCCCGTCACTGCATCGACGCGGCCGCCAAGCCGGGCGGTTCGGTGCGCATCGGGCAGGGAGACGAGCAGCGGGTGTACAAGGTGGATCGTCACGAGGTTGCCCCACGCGGGGACATCGCCCTGCTCCACACTGAGCAGGAGATCAACCTGGATACCTTCGCTGAGGTCGCGGATGAGGTTCCCACCGGGGACGTCAACATTTACGGCTGGTCTTCCGATGGCTCCGGTGGTTCCACCAAGCTGCCGTCCGCCAAGGCGAAGGTTCGCGGTGACTCGCCGTTCGCGCTCTACGAGGCCCCGAAGGCCCTCGACGTTGCCCTGAAGGACGGCGCTCGCATCCAGCCGGGCGACTCCGGTGGTGCGATCTTTGCGGACGGCAAGGTCGCCGGCATCATGTCCGCTGGTCTCTTCGAGGACCCGGAGAACCCGACGGAGGAGGAGATGACCTCTAACGCCGCTGTCTCTGTGGCACCGGTGGCGGAGCAGGCCGACTGGATCCGCGGGACCATTGGCGGTGATGCGAAGGGCGGCGACAAGAAGGAAGACACCAGCGAGCCTGCAGCCGCGGCGTCCTCGGAGGACTCCCTGAACACGGCCCGCAACGTCGGCATCGGCGCGGGCGTCGTCGTTCTCGCCGCGGCGGGCGCCTGGTTGCTGCTGCGCCGCCGCGGGGCCTAATACCCGCCCCTGGTGCTGCCATTCCACCCGGACGGGCCTGCATGATCGCGCCTACAATTGAAGTGTAGCCGTTTCACCACGGAATACGGTTGGCTCAACCGAAGCCGTTCGTCGTCGATATCGAGAAGGAAACCCTCGATAACGAGATATTCCGCACCGCACTGTGGACCGGAGAACATTTCCAGGTCACCGTGATAAACATCCCGGTGGGCGGGGACGTCGGGCACGAGGTGCAAAACAAGGAGGACCAGTTCCTGCGCCTCGAGTCCGGCCGCGGCCGCGTCGAGATGGGGCCCTCCGAGGACGAGGTGACCTTCACTGAGGAGGTCTCCGCCGACTGGGCAGTCATCGTTCCGAAGGGGACCTGGCACAATATCATCAACATTGGTGATGCGCCGATGAAGCTCTACAGCATCTACGCCCCGCCGCACCACACGCATGGCACCGTCCACCAGACTCAGGCGGACGACGTCGACTAAAAAGTTCGCTTCGCGACGAGGGAAAAGCGCCCAGCCGACCGGCTGGGCGCTTTTGTTGTCTTGTTATCGTTAATCTTCCGTTCCCGTCCTTCCCATGGGGTCGGATGTGGGACCCATTGACAGGGCCAACCCCACTGAGAGGACTCCGTGAGCATCACTGACCCCGAAAGCCTCATCACCGTCAGCGCCACCGTGATCCGGGACCCGCATGGCCGGGTGCTGTGCGTGCGCAAGGAGGGCTCGCCATACTTCCAGCTGCCCGGCGGCAAGCCGGAGGCCGGCGAGTCTAGCGCGCAGGCCGCCACGCGGGAGGCCGCGGAGGAGATCGGAGTGGAGCTCAAAGAGGAAGACCTGAGCTTTCTGGGAATCTTCAGCGCGCAGGCCGCCAACGAGGAGGGCTTCCAGGTGCGCAGCACCGTCTACACTCCCCCTTACAGCGAGGCGCTGGGGCAGGTGGTCGGCGGCCAGGCGGAGATCGCGGAGACCCGGTGGCTGGACATCACGACACCCGAGGAGCTGGATGAACAGCTCGCGCCACTGCTGGCTCAGCGCATCGGGCCTGCGCTCAACAGGCGGATCAACTCGCTGACGGTGTTCACCGGGGCTAAAACCGGCACGGGGGAGGAATACGTTGCGCATGCCCGCGAGTTCGGCCAGCAGCTGGCGGACCGGGGCATCACCTTGGTTGACGGCGGCGGCCACGTGGAGCTGATGGGGAGATCGCCGACGGCGTCCTAGCAAGCGGCGGGCATGTGATCGGCGTGATGTCGCGGCGCCTGGTGGACGAGGAGATTGCCCACCCCGGGCTCTCCGCGCTGCTGGTGGCGGAGTCCATGGCCGAGCGCAAGCAGGTGATGACCGACCTGGCCGACGGCTTCGTCGCGCTACCGGGTGGGGTGGGCACCCTCGATGAGGTCTTCGAGGTATGGACCGGCCTCCAGCTCGGCACTCACGGCAAGCCGGTAGCGCTGTGCAACTCCCAGTTCTGGCAGCCGCTGGTCACGGGGTTGGTCTCGATGGCTAGCGAGGGCTTCATCCGAGCGGCGGATATCGATTCGGTGATCGTCACCGAGGACGCGGCTGAGACGTTGGACCGCTTCGAGGGCTGGCAGCCGCCGCGCCCGCGCTGGTCCTAGCTCTGCTTCGATGCGTTCGCCGCATCCACAGGGCCTGATCCGACGCCGCCGCGGCTTTCTGCGACGCGTAGCGTGCGTCGTACTACTCGAGCTTGTCGAGCATCTCTTGGTGCTGAGCAGCCTCCGGGGAGTCCTCGTACTCGCCCTCACCATCGTGCTGCTGCTCCAACTCGTCCTGCAGCTTCTCACGGAAGCGCTCGTTGTCCGGTGCGGTGCCTCGGATCAGCGTCGCGATGCGGCGCAGGTCGCGGGTGGACGCCTTGGCCGGAGCCGTGGCGTACTTCCAGAGGCGGGAGCGGGCCTTGCCTTCTGCCTCGATGCGGCTCGCTGTCTTGAAGCGTATTGCGGAGATTGTCCGCTTGGATGTCTCATAATTTAACTGCCGCAATCGCGAAGTTCCACTGTTGCTCAGTAGGGGCGATGGACCTATTAATCTCGCCCCAACTCTTGCTCAGGTGGGAGTTCGGTTCAGCGAAGCAGTTGATCCTAGCCAGCAAACTAAGGTTAGGGTACTCTAACCTGCATGGGTAGGAAAAAGGATACGCCAACAGATCGTCGTTTCATGATGGCGGAAGTCGTTAAAACGGAACGCATCAGTCCTAACTTTGTGCGGGTGACGCTCTCTGGTCTGGAGGGGCTTGAGAACTGGGGTGCTGATCATTGGTGCCGTTTGTTCTTCACCAGGCAAGGACAGGACGTGTTGGCGCTTCCGACTCGAACCTCAGAAATCGGTTGGTACCTGCAGTATCTCGCCACGCCAAAGACGCGGCGTCCATGGGTACGTGCGTACACGGTGCGTGATGCGCGTCCTGAGGTAGGGGAGGTGGATATTGACTTCGTCATCCACGGTGATCTGGACTCAATGGGTCCAGCCGCCAAGTTCGCGCTGGAGGCGAAGCCGGGGGATCGTCTGGGCTTCCTGGACCAGGGAAGTGCGTTTACTCCTGATCACCCGCATGACTGGACGCTACTTATCGGTGATGAAACTGCACTTCCCGCAATCGCCGGAATCTGCCGTGAGCTTCCTGGATCCACAGAGGGCGTCGCAATTATTGAGATTCCAAGCGCCGAGGACAAGCAAGAATTCGTTGCTCCTGCCGGGATGGACATCAGGTGGATTGCACGAGATGAGTCCTCACAAGCACATGAAAAGCCAGGAGAGCTTGCATTGAAAGCACTCGCGGAGGCGAAGTTCCCGGACGGTGAAGTACATGCCCACACTATCGGCGAGTCTGCACTTGCTACTGGCGCGCGCCGTCATCTCATTTCAGAGCGTGGTGTTCCGAAGCGAAACGTGGACTTCGTTGGTTACTGGCGTTATGGGCGTGCGCAGACGAGTTAAGCAGCTCAATGGAAACACACTGGGTACATACTGCTGGAGGTGAAGGGCATTAAGACTTTGAGTAACCGAGCATTCATGCAGGATGTTGAGGCTGCGATGAAAGAAGCAAACCGTGAGCCAGTCGTGATTACGGAACAGGGAGAGCCTGCTTTCGTGCTCATATCTAATCGCGAGTATCAAAAACTATCCCGCCAGGGCAGTCACTAGTAGACCGGCTTAGCGTCGAAGATGATTTCGACATTGACTTTGAGCCCCTGCACTTTGAGAACCAGAATCCATGGCCATGAATTGCTCGTCATGCGTTTAGAGTAGAAGGTTTCCACTGAAGTGGTGGTCTGTATCTGCGCAGTGGACAATTATTTGGTTGCGTACCATTCAACTCAAACTGGTGTGGATTAAAGGTTTGAGATAGCTCATGGACGGAAAAGATTTACAGAAACAGGCAGAATCCCGAGCGCAGGAGCTACCGGGGACTGAGCTGACCCACCCGTTCGGGTTGGACATTGATGTGTGGAAGATTTGCGGCAAAATGTTCATGTTCCTGACCGAGTTGAACGGCGGGCAGATTGTGAATCTCAAGGCGGATCCGCTGGATTCGGAAGCACTCCGCAAAACCCATGAGGACATCACACCCGGTTGGCACATGAACAAGAAACATTGGATCACCATCCGGCCAGGTGGGGCGGTGGATGCATTGCTTTTCGATGAACTCGTGACCGATTCCTACCTGCTCGTCGTCGAAAGCCTGCCGAAATACAAGCAGCCAGTAAACCCACAAACATTTGCATCTGATAACTGATTCGATGGTCAAGAGCTAGAAATGCCCTGGTAATAGCTAAGTGGATAGACTGGGCGCACGTATCAAATTGCAAGGCAATGGAGGATTGTCATGTCGGCCTCGGCTCCACGAGTATTACTTCTTGGTTTTGGCGCAATCGGGCGTCAATTGGTGACACTTTTTGACCCATCGGAATTCGAAGTCAGTGCATTCGTTCGTGATGCGGCCCCTCATCATGAGCGGGGTACGCTGGGAGTATCGCTTTACGATGACAACCTCGCAGAGCTTATCGATGCCCACGATATCGTGGTCGAATGCGCCGGCGTTCCGGCGGCGAAAGAACACGGGCCGACAGTAATCGCGAGCGGCAAAGATTTGGTGCTGACATCGGTAGGCGCTCTAGCTGATCCTGATGCGCGCCGGGCGCTGTTGGCTGGACCTGGGAAAGTACATGTCACCTCCGGTGCTATCGGCGGATTCGATTTATGGGCGGCGCTCGCTGAGTCGAATGCAGCGGACACGGTGAAGATCCGCACGACCAAGAACGCCGAAGCACTTATTCAAGACTGGATGAATGATGATGAGCGTGCTGAATTAGAAAACGCAACAGAGCCTTTCGTTCTTTTTAGCGGCCGTCCGGCCGATGCAATTGCGAAGTTTCCGGGCAACGTTAATGTTTCCATTGCGCTTGCGTGGGCAACCCGTGGTAGAGGCGCCAGCGATGATGAGTTGCTTGAGCGTTCGCTTGAGCGCGTAACGGTCGAGCTAGTTGCCTCTCCGAATCTCGTAGATACCCGCCATGACATCGAGGTATCAGGCTCTGCCGGTACTTTCTCTTTGGTTAGTGAATCTGGGCCGAACCCCGTGAATCCCAAAACATCTGCGATTACGGCGCTGTCGGTTGCCCACACTTTAAGGCATGCGCTGGCTTCGCTGTAATTTTCAGTTAGGCTACGAGGCAGATGCACAAAGTCTTAGTGAGTCTTAGTTAAAGGAGTCTGGCTATGAGTTTCAATGTTTATCTTTCCGGTGAAATCCACACTGAGTGGCGTGAAGAAATCCAACGCGGGGTAGAAGCTGCTGGACTGGATGTGGTGTTTACAGCACCCGTGACGGACCATCCAGCAAGTGATGCAGCAGGTGATCATCTGGGCGAGAACAGTGATTCTTTCTGGCGCGACCATCAGTCCGCGAAGGTCAACGCCATTCGCACTCGGACTTTGATTGAAAAGGCTGACTTCGTGGTCGTGCGTTTTGGGGACAAGTACAAGCAGTGGAATGCAGCTTTCGATGCCGGTTACTGCGCAGCCCTCGGAAAGCCCTACGTGACGCTGCATGATGAAGAACTTGTGCATCCGCTCAAGGAAGTCGATGCGGAAGCACAAGGCTGGTGCAAGACCACTGAGCAGGTAGTAGAGACCCTTAAATATGTCCTTCGTGACTAATCAGGTCAAAACCGAGTCTAGAACATTTAAGGAAGAACGTAGTCACCGGTTGGCCCGGGGTTGACCGCAATTTCCCACCGGAATCCGTCGGGGTCGGAGAAATATCCGGAGTATCCGCCCCATTCCCGGCGAATAGCTGGTGACACGTCAGCACCAATAGAAGTAGCAAGCGCGAGGACGTTATCAACTTCCTTTTCCGTCGCGCAGTTGTGCGCGAGAGTAATAGGTGCGACGCCGCGCGCTGGGGCAGTGCCTATCTCGGCAGTAAAACTTTCGATACTCCAGAGCGAGAGCATCAGGTGTTCACCAGCAGGAAGCATGATCACCTCGTCATTTTCAAACATGGGTTTCCAGCCGAGTCCATCGACGTAGAATTTCCGGCTGCGTGCAACGTCTTCGACTGCGAGGGTGATAAAGCTGATGCGTTGTTCCATGTTCTTACCTTACCGGTGCTGAAGCTCTGACGTGGACCTCTGACGTGGAGTTTTCCTGCTATAATGACGCGCTGAGATGTGATTTTCTTTATCGAATCAAAAGGAGATGGCTGTGGAACTGAGCAAGGACAAGGGCAACAAGTTTGTTGAGGACACGCAGTCCCCAGAGGGTGCGGCCGCTTGGAAGAAGCAGCTGGACGAGTTCGCGCCGGGTTCGTCCGATTGGGTCGTGGAAGCCGTCTTCGGCGGAACCTACCAGCGCGAAGGCATCGAACTGCGCGATCGCCAGATGCTGAACATGGCAGCCCTTGCTGCCATGGGCGGTGTCGAGCCCCAACTGACTGGGCACATCAAAACTGCCGTTGAGGTTGCGGGCATGAGCAAAGAGGAAGTCGCGGAATGCTTCGTGCATTTGATGCCGTACATCGGTGTGCCAAAGACTTTGGCGGCGATGCGCTTCATGAAGACTGCCTTCGAGGACTAGTCCCGGATGGCTTCACCCGACAATATTTTGCTGCATCTTCCCGAAAACGAAGAGCAGCAAGTCCGGGATCTTTTTGCGCAGCTGGCAGAGCGTGGCTTTCCTGTGCAGAATCAAACTCCGCATATCACTCTCACTTTTTCACCGGAGATGAAAAAGCACGTCGCAGAGCGTGCCGCGGAGCTTTTACCCTCCGTGATTCCTGCGCAGTTTCGCCGGGTGGGCACCGTCGTATTCGGAACCAAGCGTAAACAAACGGTGGCCTGGCTTTTAGAAACCGATGAGGAACTGGAAGCCGTCGCACGTGAGCTCAGCCGGATTAACCCAGATGGACGCGGCGAGCGATGGATTCCGCATCTCACCGTGGGGCTTCGGCTCCCGCGCGAAATCGTGCCGGATTATATCCGTGCTTTAGACGAGCTGACCTCGCCGCACTTGCGCGAACTTACGGGCATTCGTGCTGCCTTGTGGAAGCCACGAATTCAGGAACTCACCGTGCTGGCGGGTGCGTCAGAACTCTCGTGATGGTCTTTGCATCGACAAGCATGCAATGATGGGAAAGATGACTGGCGCAAGTGAATCTGCAGTAAGCACTCCTACAGGCGGCGGAGCTGCCGTGAGCCCGCGGGTTGTTCGCAAAGTTGTGGGCTATGTTGTGCGCGAAGATAAACTGCTGGTCTTTACCCATGATGACATTCCGCTTGAAGTTACCGGCGTCCAGGTTCCAGCCGGGACCATTGAGGTAGATGAAGCTCCGGAAGATGCCGTGCTGCGGGAGGTTCTGGAAGAGTCAGGCCTGGACACGCGCATTGTCAGTGCGCTTGGCATGGAGTGTTATGACGCTCGTCCGACGAAGCCGGAAATCCACGAAAGGTACTTCTTCCAACTGGCTCCGATTGAGCGCCAAGTCCCAGAACGCTGGTCCGCCGGGGAAGAAAATCCATCCGATGGCGGTAAGCAGCAGCGGTGGACTTGTTTCTGGATTCCTTTGGAACAATCACAAGTACTGTGCGCAGGATTCGGTGCACGACTGGGACGGCTAATTCTTGAATCGATATAAAAGGTCAGCACTTTGGAGCACATGCTGCTGCCGATAAGTGAACCTAGTGGTCTTGATATCGATGGAAGTAAAAAGCGAAGCTTTAAACAAGTAAGGGGAGTTAACATGGCTGCTGCAGAAAAGAAGACTGAGATCATTGATGGCTACACCGTCAAATACCGCGCGAATGGCAAAACCCGGTGGTCAAAGGGCAAAGTGGAAGACGGCCAGCCTGTTGGTTATTGGGAGTGGTACCGCGTAGACGGCACTATTAAACGCTTCGGGCATTTTAAAAACGGCGAACCTGTCGGCGAGTGGATCACCTACGACAAGCAAGGTGAAGTCTACAAAGTTACGGACCGGGGTGGGGAGACTGACTAGGTCAGGAACTCGACAACACCAACATCTGGACTACAGCTCAGATAAAAGCTCTTTCCAATACGGGCGCCATGTTTCAATGTCATCGGAAGAACCAAGCTTTGTATGCTCTACGGCGATCGAAGCTTTCTCGTTCGGCTTGTCTCTGATATTGACGTTGACCCGGGAGCCATCGACAAGCTGCACGCGCCAATACCGCCACTTCGCTGTCTCGGAAGTAGAAGCAGCTTCTTCGGTATCAATGCCATTGAACTCATCGTGGGTGCCAACTAACTCCAGCCAAGCTTTCAGCGCAGCATCTTTATCACCGGGGAAAGTCTTGGAGGTCGAGGTTTGGAAACTGCCGGTGCTGGACTGACCCGGAATGCGCAGGCCAGTGTGTTGTTCATAAGCAATGGCCACTCCTTGCGCCCACCATCCTTTTTGCTCAACGGGGTCGGGAATGAGCTTTAGGGCTTGCTTAGCGATGTCCCCGTGGTTCATCTCGCGTGCACCAGCAGCGTCCAAGGCCGCAACCCAGTCATCCCAAGGGCGGTTCGTTGCCTTGGTGATAGCGGATGTGTTGGTGGGCTTGACCATGTCTTTATTCTTTAACGATTTGTGAGGATGCGCAAGGGATGAGCTGAAAAGATTTGCTCATTACCCAGGCTGCGGCAGCCAGCCACAAAATGACGCCGGCTGCTTCGACCCACCAGTTGATGCCTTCACCGGAAGCAAACACAGACTGCAAGAAGAATACGCGGATACTGTTGATGCCACCGTGGAGAATCACCGCTGGCCACACGGAACCAGAGCGAAGCCGCAGTGCAAGGAAGAAGGGTGCCCAGGACGCAATAGATACTAGGTAAGCGAGCGCGAATTCTATAGTTGCGGTGGACAGAATTAAGGGAACTACGGGAAGATGCCACAGCGTCCATGCGATTGATTGGGTAGCGGCAGCTTTGGGGAAACTCCACCCGGTTGTGCGAGAAGCTAGCCAGCCACGCCAGCCGAATTCCTCACCAAGGGCAAAGACACACTGCATAAGCAAAATGGGAATGACGGCGATAGCTGCAAGGGCGATGTCATTACTGGCGGCAAAAGTCTGTCCAGTTGCAAGTGCAGTAAGTGCCTGGAGTGCAGAAATAACTATGAGAAAGCCTAGGCCAACGATGAATGCTTTGGTGGAACTGGCCCACCGCAATGCGAGCACGTCACGTAAGCGAGCAAGACGGTGTTGCGGGCGTTTCTCGAGAGCAGCGAAAAATACCAGCGCAACAATTAGCGGGGTAAGCTGCGCGATCGGAACAATTAGCCCGGTTGTGGCCTTTGGCAATAAGCCCAGCAGAAGTGGGGCGGAGATTAAGGCGCTAAGCGCAGTGGCTGCGAGAATATAGCCGGCAACTTCAACTAGTGATGCGCTGGTGTTGTTAGAAGACGGGGGCGAGGGGTTATCCAGATGAGGGCTCATGGTGTGGTCTCCATTTCGTTTCTTTAAGTAGACCACGCCATGAGGTTGAGCAACATCGGGGTAAAACCTGATTTTTGCCCCTAAAGCGTCAGCATGACCTTGGTGGCACGGCGTTCATCCATGGCCTTGTATGCTTCGGCTGCTTCCTCCAGGGGAAGGGTGAGGTCAAAGACTGCGCCAGGGTTGATCTGGTCAGTCATGATGAGCTCAATGAGCTCGGGCAGGAAGCGACGTACAGGCGCAGGACCGCCGAGCAGGTTTACGGTGGCAACGAAGAGATCAGTGCCATCGAGCTCAACGCCGTGTGCGACACCGACGAAGCCGACGTGCCCGCCGGGGCGGGTGGCACCGATTGCTTGTTGCATCGATTCTTGGGTGCCCACTGCCTCAATCGTGGAATGCGCACCGTAGCCGTTGGTTAGTTCCTTGATACGGGCAATGCCTTCCTCACCGCGTTCTTCCACGATGTCGGTTGCACCAAATTGCTTAGCCAGTGCTTGGCGGTCAGCGTGGCGCGACATCGCGATGATGCGCTCGGCACCCATCTGCTTTGCGGCCAAAATGCCCATGAGACCAACCGCGCCGTCACCTACAACGGCGACCGTCTTTCCTGGGCCAACCGCAGCAGCATCGGCAGCAAACCAGCCGGTGCCCAAAACATCGGAAGCCGCAAGCAAGCTCTTTGTCTGCTCTTCGGTGGGAGTTCCGGGAACCTTGACCAAGGTGCCATCGGCAAGCGGAATGCGTGCTTTTTCTGCCTGCGTACCGATGCCACCCATCATGACTTGGTGGGTACAACGGGACTGGAAACCGGCCTCACAAATCTCACAGGTATTGTCCGACGCGACGAAAGAGCCCACCACGAAATCGCCGATGGCCACTGACTTTACATCGTCACCAATTTGTTCAACGATGCCGATGTATTCATGACCCATAGGGTGGCGGTCGACATCATCTGTGCCGCGGTAGGGCCACAGGTCAGAGCCGCACACACACGTTGCGGTGACACGGATAATCGCATCGGTGGGCTCTTCCAAAACCGGGTCGGGGCGTTGTTCAACGCGTACATCTCCGGGGGCGTGCATTATGACACCACGCATGTGGGTCTCCTTTGCAAAACGATGTTTTCGGTAACTACCTCAAGAGGCTAAAACAATTATGCACCCATTTTTTCTCTCGCCGCACGAGCCTGTATGCCGCCGAGGTCACGGGGGTATGACTGCGTGATGATTCTGTTGAAGTTGCCCTCTACCGCGCGTAAATCCTAGTACCGTTAATTTATGGCACCTCAAAAAATCCGACACTCGCGCCCGCTGTGGCAGCGACTTGTGCCGGGCGTGCTGATAATGCGCAATTACCAGCGAGGATGGATAAAAGGTGATGTCATCGCCGGCATTACGGTGGCTGCCTATTTGATTCCGCAAGTGATGGCGTTTGCCAGCATCGTTGGGCTTCCTGCGGTAGCGGGGCTGTGGGCTGTACTAGGTCCGATGGCGATCTATTTCGTCTTAGGTACTTCGCGGAAGATATCAATTGGCCCGGAATCTACCACTGTATTGATGACGGCAGCAGGTATCAGCGCGCTAGTCGGAGCAGCCGGCGGGCCCGAACATATGGCGGAAGTAGCCGCCCTTTTAGCAATTGCCGTGGGCGCAGTGTGCCTGATTGGCTATGTGGGACGTCTGGGTTTTCTTACCAGGCTATTATCGCGGCCAGTACTAGTGGGCTATCTACTAGGAATTGCCCTACTGATGTTCATTAGCCAACTTTCAGAAGTAACCAAGGTTCAAACTTCCGGGGAACAGTCGTGGCAGGAAGTGGCATCATTTTTCCATAACATTCACAATGCGCATATTCCCACGGTGCTCATGGCGCTGGCAGTATTTGTACTGTTATTCTTTGCCCGATGGATTGCCCCGAAATTCCCGGCACCGCTGCTAGTACTGCTAGTTGCCGCCGGGGCTGTTTCTGTATTCGGGCTGGACCGTTACGACTTGGAAGTTATCGGCGAGATTCCGCGCGGCTTGCCGGAACTACGGCTGCCGGATTTTAGCACCGTGGATATCTGGGCATTAATGCCCTATGCAGTAGGTATTGCCATCGTCGGATTTTCGGACAATATCCTCACCGCCCGGGCATTTGCTGCAGAAAAAGATGAACCTATCGACGCTAACCAGGAGCTGCTTGCACTTGGCGCGGCAAATATTGCCAACGGACTTTTCCAGGGCTTTCCAGTCTCTACGAGCGGTTCACGAACCGTGCTCGGTAATACCGCGGGTGCGAAGACCCAAGTTCACTCACTGGTAGTCATCGCCATCGTGGTGATGGTCCTGCTCTTTGCCGGGCCGGTATTGGAATCCTTCCCGGAAGCCGCCCTGGGTGCTTTGGTGATGTATGCCGCGGTGCAATTGATCGATATCGAAGAGCTACGCCGGATTGCGCGCTTTCGTAAGAGCGAACTGATTATCACTGCTGCGACTGCTTTAGCGCTAACGCTTTTTGGTGTGCTGGTGGGCATCGGATTTGCGATTGCTTTGTCGATTTTGGATCTCATCCGTCGCATCACTAGTCCCTACGCGGATGTGTTGGGTTACGCTCCAGGCGTTGCGGGTATGCATAGCTTGGATGACTATCCGGATTCACAACCAGTTGAGGGTCTTGTGGTCTTTCGTTATGACTCCCCAATATTTTTCGCTAATGCCGATGATTTTTCCGCCCGCGCGAAGCAAGCCATTGATAGGTCCCCGCATCCCATCAGATGGTTTCTGCTCAATGCGGAAGCCAACACGGAAATGGACCTCACCGCAGTTGATGCCTTAGAAAAACTCCGTGTGGATCTGGAAAGCCAAGGTATTAGGTTTGCCATGGCGCGTGTCAAGCAAAACCTCAGTCGCAGTCTTGCACCGACGGGATTTATTAAATCGGTGGGTAAGCAGTACGTCTTTACTACCTTGCCCACGGCTGTGCGCGCCTACGCTGCGGAATTCGATGAGCGCTATAGCAGGTATCCAGAGGGGATACCGGATTATATTTTGAATAATGAAAAACCTTCGAGCTAATCACGCGCCTTGCCCTGGATGCAGGTGAGCCTTTTCGCCGGCGTGGTCGAAGATCGTCAAAATCTCGGCTGGGCCCAAATGAGCTTCCATCATGTGGGGCGTCATGGTGGAAAATTCCACGGCCTGGCCTGGGGTGACCATAATGGTTCTGGTTCCAAGCGTTAGTCGGATGACGCCGCTTAAGACGGTGAACCATTCCGAGCCCGGATGGACTACAGGTTCCACATCGGCGCGTTCGGGATTGATACGCATCTTGCCGATGGTCACCCCGCGCCGATCCCTTTCACGCGACAGCAACCAAAAGGTCATTCCGCCATGAGGTTCCGGCTCCGGGCGGATAACCACATCAGCATTGCCTTCAGGTTCTACTAGTTGATCCAAGGAAGTACCCAGAGCTTGTGCGATGCTCACTAGCAAATCCAGTGAGATGCGTTGGCGTCCAGTTTCGATTCTGCTCAGCGTAGACGCCGAAATCTCACAGCGGCGAGCTAAAGTCTCCAAGCTCCAATTGCGTGCCAGGCGCAAGCCCCGAACGCGCTGGCGAACAATCTCATCGGTGTCTTTTTGCGTCATATGCAAAAGTGTATGCGTTTTCCGGCAGAGTTATTTAACCTCAAAACCATGACGCAAAACGAACAACAAAGTGTTTCTGAAAACTTCGATGCTGACGTGGCAATTATCGGCGGTGGGGCAGCAGGGCTGGCCGCCGCGGTTGCCCTGGGTCGCTCACTCCGCAAGGTGATTGTCATTGATGATGGTCATCCACGCAATGCTCCAGCTGCTGGTGCGCACAATGTCTTGGGCAATGAGGGCATTTCACCGCTGGAGCTGCTGGCCAAAGGCCGCAGTGAGGCCGAATCCTATGGCGTGCAGATTCAACGCGGCCGTGTGGAGCAGGTGCAAGGGACAACCGATAACTTCACGCTCGCAATCAGCGACAGTACGGAATCCATTCGCGCCCGGCGCATTATTTTGGCCACAGGTCTTGTCGATGAGCTACCTGATATCCCCGGCGTACGCGAAGGCTGGGGTGAAACGGTCTTGCACTGTCCTTTCTGCCATGGATGGGAAGTCCGGGATCAGAAAATTGCCGTGTTAACTTCCGGAGAATTGGCCGTTCACCAGGCGCTGCTATTTAGCCAGCTCAGCGAAGATGTGACGGTGTATCTCAATGATGCCCCGGAGCCAGTGCCTGAGGTGCTGGAACAACTTGCTTCTTTAAACGTGCCGCTTGTTCGCGGCCGCGTGGAGAAGTTGGTGATGGAAGGCAAGCAGGTACAAGCCGTGCAGATTGAAAACACTTCAGGTAGTGATGCAGTGCTTTTCGATGCCGACGCTGTTGTCGTTGCCCCACGCTTTAACGCGCGGACGGAGCTTTTTGAAACCCTAGGTGGTGAAGTGGAAGAAGCCCCATTCGGTACCCAGATTCCTGCGAACCCCCAGGGCATGACTTCTGTGCCAGGGGTGTGGGCAGTTGGTAATGCCGCACAAGCGATGGCGATGGTGGTTTCTTCTGCTGCCTCGGGAGTGATGACTGGTGCTGCGGTCCACGGAGATTTAGCTATGGCTGCTCTGAATGAGGCGGTGCTGGCACAGCGAAGGGCCTAAAGCCCAAGTGCTGCGGTGCTACCATGGGAGATATTCCATAAGGAGGCTGTTTATGAGTACGGAAGTACAAAGCAATTCTTCTACCGATGAGGTTTCATTGGCGGCGGCCTTTACCGCCGAGCATCATGACATTGATGCGGGAATTGAGCAGTATTTAGCTGATACCGCAGCACCCGACCCGCGCCAACGCGCAGTGCCATTGCAAAATGCCATGGCTGCCTTGCGCCGCCACATTTACCTAGAAGAAGAAATCGCCTTTCCACACCTTCCCAAAGGTGCATTGGCGATGCCGCTGATGGTGATGCGCAAAGAACGCGGTGAGATATGGCAGCGCATGGACGCGGACCTCACGGATCAAGAACAGGAAAAGGTTCTTAAGCTCCTAGCCGGTGGGGAGATGCCCCAGGGCTGGGTATGTGAGACATTGCGTTAATAGCTGCAGCTTTCGAAGGAGTGGGAAATATGAGCAAGACATTTAACGTCGGCGACCATGTCCGGTGGAATTCCGAAGCCGGCGAGGTATCTGGGGTGATTAAGAAAAAGCACACGCAAGATACCGAATACAAAGGACACATGCGCAGGTGTAGCCCGGAAGAGCCACAATATGAAATCAAGAGCGATAAAACTGATCATATTGCGATGCATAAAGGCTCCGCGCTGACCAAGATTGCTAAGAAGTCAGGGCAATGACTAAGCAGGACAAAGACACCTCGGTCCCTAAAATATGGACGATTGGCCACTGGACATGTCCCATCCCAGTCTTTCTAGAGACCCTTGACGATCGTAGCATCGACATGCTTATCGATGTCCGCGCGCACCCTGGCTCCCGCCGTAATCCACAGTTTGGGACTGATGAGATGAAGAAGTGGCTTCCAGAAAACGGCATTGCCTATCAACTATTTCCCAAGTTGGGCGGACGGCGCCGCAGACAAGACGTGCCGCCAGAAATCAACGCCGGCTGGAAGAACGCGAGCTTTAAAAACTACGCGGATTACACGCTCACTGAGGAGTACCACGAAGGAATTGCGGAGCTTAAAGCACTAACGCGAAAGCACAGGGTAGCGATCATGTGCGGTGAGCCCATGCCGTGGCGCTGCCACCGTCTATTGGTTTCGAATACTCTAGCCGCGCAAGGTTTCCAGGTAGAACACCTTATCGCCGGGCAAAAGCCCAAGAAATATGAGTTGGGCATGTGGGGCGCTACACCGCACGTAGATGGCGACGGCCAAGTGACCTACCCCGCTGAACCGACTGAGTCAGCTGAGCCAGCCGAGTAGCTGCAGCAAATACCTGCATTTATGTTCCTAGTGGAGCATGATGGAGGCCATGGGTTCAGCAGCTATAAAGCAGACGTCGAGGAAAACCTCGACGCAGCGTTCACCAGAAGAAACTACTGCGCGCCGGGGCACTTTGCTTATTGCCTATGGGCATACCACGGTGGATTTTAGCCAAGGTGCAATTGCCGCGTTGATGCCTTTTCTCGTGTTGCAAGGTGGCTATAGCTATTCTGCGGCAGCGGGCGTTATGCTGACTTTCTCGCTGGTGTCTTCCATTATTCAGCCAGTGCTCGGCCTCATGGGGGATAAGTGGCGCATGCGCTGGCTTATTCCCGTTAGCGTTTCCTCTCCGGTGCGGGTATCGCAGCGATTGGCCTGGTTGACTCTTATTGGGCGGTGGCGTTATTAGCCTCGGCAGCCGGCATCGGTGTTGCGGCATTCCACCCGGCCAGCGCCAGCCGCGCCCGCGAAGTCAGCGGCGGGGACCATGTACTGATGTCCTGGTATTCACTGGGAGGAAATTTCGGCTTCGCGCTAGGGCCGGTCATCGTGGCTATAACCATAGGCGTCTTTGGCCTTGGTGCTACGCCATTGCTGATGATCCCGGCACTTACCGGCACGGTAGCGGTGCTGGTCTTAAACAAATACGGGGCTGCACAACCCGCCACGAAGGCAGGTGAGGACACTAACCGCCGCGATGACTGGGTATCGTTCGGGCGCATGTCGATTGCGATTTTGTGCCGCTCGATCGTCTTCGTGGGCATTGGTACATTCATCGTGTTGTTCATGCACGAATACCGTGGGGTCCAGGAAGACTTCGCCAATGCTTCGCTGTTTATCTTCTACATCATGGGTGCGTTTGGCACGGCAGTCGGTGGACACCTGGCCCGCAGGTGGAATCGCACCACATTGTTGCGGTGGTCTTATTTACTGTCCATCCCACTTTTGGCCGGCATGTTCTTAATCCCAGGGCCAATCGCCTGGGTCTTTATCGTCTTGGTCGCGCTAACGCTGTACGTCCCCTTCTCACTGCAAGTCACGCTGGAACAGGACTATTTACCGCAGCATATGAGCACGGCCAGCGGCGTGACCTTGGGGCTTGCAGTGTCGGTTGGTGGCGTCGCGACACCGCTTATTGGTGCGCTCGCCGATCGCGTGGGACTTGAGTACGCGCTACTGCCGCTTATCGCTTTGCCTGCGGTGGCATTTATTGCGCTGTGGGGACTGCAAGACCCCAGCACCCGCGTCGTCGAGGTGCGTAATTAACCGGTTCGATTAATTGCCCAGCTCGCCGGTCAAACGCGAGTGAAAAGCCGTGGTGAATTCATTCATACCCACAAATTCCACGGTCTTGTCATGCTGGCGGTATTTGGTCTGGATCGTATCAAGTGCCGCGACGGTGGAAGCATCCCAAATATGGGATTGGCTCAGGTCAATGACAATGTGTTCTGGGTCGGCTGTGTATTCAAACAGCGTGGTCAAATCATTGCTGGAGGCAAAAAGTAGCTGTCCCTGCACGGTGTAATAGGCAACCTGCTGGTCACCTTCGGCTTTGACTTCACGGCGTACCTCGATAAGATGCGCTACGCGGCGTACGAACATGACGCTGGCGGCAAATACTCCAACAACGACGCCGATGGCGAGGTTCGAAGTAGCAACGACGACCGCGACGGTAATGACCATGATGGCGGTTTCGCTTTTTGGCATGCGCTTTAGCGTTGAAGGCTTAATGGAATGCCAATCAAAAGTGCCAACTGAGACCATCACCATGATGGCCACCAACACTGCCATCGGAATGGTGCCAACCAGATCGCCTAAAACCACCGTGAGAATCAGCAGGAAAACGCCGGCTAAGAAGGTGGAAATACGTGTGCGCGCGCCAGAGGTTTTGACATTGATCATGGTCTGACCAATCATCGCGCAGCCACCCATGCCGCCGAATAGACCGGAGACAATATTGGCAACGCCTTGGCCCCAGCTCTCGCGGGTTTTATTGGAGTGGGTATCTGTTACTTCATCGACAAGCTTGGCGGTCATCAAAGATTCCATCAGACCAACGAGTGCCATTGCTAGGGCATAAGGAGCGATGATCGACAAGGTGTCGAGCGTCCACGGAATATTCGGAATGAATAGCTCCGGCAGACTATCCGGCAATTCGCCTTTATCGCCCACGGTCGGCACGGAAATGGCAAAGACCGCAGCGATGGCGGTAACAATCACAATCGAAATCAGTGGTGCTGGCACAGCCTTGGTGACCTTCGGCAAAAAGATCAAGACCAAAAGACCCAGGATAAAGAGGGGGTAGACGGCAAAGGGGACATCGAAAAGCTCTGGCAACTGAGCCATAAAGATTAAGATGGCCAATGCATTAACGAATCCGACCATGACGCTTCGCGGGATAAAACGCATGAGCTTTGCAACACCCAGCACGGCCAAAACAATCTGGAACACACCAGCGAGTAATACCGTGGCGATGAGATAATCCAAGCCGTACTCATGGACGACGGGAGCAACTACTAGCGCAACCGCACCAGTCGCGGCCGAAATCATCGCTGGGCGGCCGCCAACTACAGCGATGGTCATCGCCATAATAAAGGACGAGAACAGCCCGACCTTAGGATCAACACCAGCGATAATAGAAAAAGAAATCGCTTCTGGAATCAGCGCGAGCGCCACCACCAGACCAGCGAGCATTTCGCGGATGAGAATCCGTGGCGTCTTTAAGGCTGTGCGCACTGATGGTTCGGGACGATACCGATCTTTGTCATTAATCGGTGAGGTGACAGTAGTCATGGCAGTAAAACTCCGAAAACGAGGCAAGTAGTTTTTAAGAAGGGCGCAGCCATACAAACCGTGGTTGTAGCGCGCGCAAAAGGACACGGGAATACTTGCTATTTAACTAGCCTTCGTGCAGGCAGATGCTCGAATTACTGTAGCGCAGCCGGCCGGCTATGGCGAACTGAGATAACTATCGCGTGAGTTTGAATTTAAATAGGTGGGCGTGGTTTTGCGGTTCTTAGTTGTATTACAGTTAATCGATATGCCTGAAGTAGGAAAGCGTAGGGTTAATGGAACTGCATAATGGCAAAGTTCGGATGGCTGAGCTATCGCGGATAACGGGAGTTAGCGTGCCCACCATTAAGTATTATGTGCGCGAAGGCCTGCTGGCACCTGGTGAAGCAATTAGCAAGAATCAGGCGCTCTATGGCCAAGCTGCCTCTGACTACTATTCGCGAGGTGCTCAATATTGTTGATAGTGGCGGCAATGCTCCAGACGCCATGCGGCGCACCCAGGAATCTTTGGTAGCGGAAATCCCAGATGAGCAGGATGAGCCGAAGGGATGGGATGCGGCGCAGGAGCTTCTCGATGCAGAAATCGCCAAACGTGGATGGCGCATTCACAAAGATTCTGGCGCTTATCGCATGGCGCTTCGTGCTTTGGCGGAAATCGCGCAAGAAAACTTAAGCCCTCCCAGCAACCACCTTGCGGGCTATATGGATGCCGCGGATAAAGTTGGGATGACAGATATTTCAACGCTGCAGATGGCGACTTCAAGTTCTGATGTGGTTCGCCGCATGGCATTAGGGACTACCTTGCGCGGCCCGCTTCTTGATGCCTTGGTCTTTCTTGCCCAACAGCCCCACGACAGTAAGGTACAAGGCAACTAGGCACAAGGCGGTAAGTAGATTGCTGAGTTGTGGCCAAGGTGTTAGCTGGCGTTCTCGTCAGGTTCGTGAATGCCAAAGACATTTCCGTCAAGATCCAAAAAATAGCCCTGCCAGGCCATACCTGGAAGGGCATATTTTTCTTTGACCACGGTGCCGCCAGCGGCAAGAATCTTTTGGGCAGTGGCGTCGAAGTTCTCAACGCCCATGGTCAACACCGCTGCATTAGGCGCAGATGCCGGTGCAGTGCCGGCTGGGGTAGCGCCGTCGTCGCGCTGCATGATGGCACCATTGATGCCAGGGGTATCTTCAGGACCAGTGATTACGCCGTAGTAGGGGCGTTGGGCGTACTCAGAATAATCCTCATAGATCCAGCCGAATGCTGCGGTGTAGAACTCGCTGGCTTGTGGGACGTTGGAAACTTCGATTTCAAAATGAACTGGACGAGACATTCGGGACTCACTTCTGCGGTAGAAACTAAGCTCTAGTATGCCAGTAAATTGTGATCGGCGTCTCGTTGGAGGTTTGCTGCGCCTTAGAACCGGTAGTTCAGGTATTCATCGACGACTGCAGCGCCTAGCCCATCCAAGTCGGGTGCGACGACGCGTCCGTCGACGCGATCTGCGAGCTGGTTGAGGAAATTCTCCAGCCCTGGGTTGGAGCCTAAACGGAAGAATGTCGTGCGGGTGCCGCGTTTGGTGACTTTGTCGAGCTGCGTAATGGTGGAATACATGGTGTACTGATCCGTTGGCCAGTTAAACCAGGCATGTCCATCGGGTTGCAGGTAGGCAGTGGGTTCACCATCAGTGACGATGAGCAGCGTTGGCTGCATAGACGGGTGCCGAGCAAAGAAGCGTTCAGCTAGCAATAGGCCGTGATGCAGGTTAGTACCTTGTTCTTGCACCGGCGGGAGTGCAGTCAGCTCTTCGATATCGGTGCTCATGGCGTGGCGGCCAAAAGTAATTAACGCTAGTTCATCACCGCGAAAGCGCGTGCTGATGAGGTGATGCAGCGCTAGTGCTGTTTGTTTCATCGGGACCCAGCGTCCTTCGGCAGCCATCGAATAGCTGGTATCAACTAATAACGCCACAGCGTTTTGGGTGCGCTGTTCGGTTTCGACTACTTCAATATCTTCAGCCGTGAGTTTGAGTGGATCACCGGTGCCGGCGGTTCTTTGGATCGCATTGGTAAGTGTGCGGGTGACATCCCACGGCTGGGTATCACCGTATTCATAAGGACGAGTTGATCCGGTCTGCTCAACGCTAAGTCCGCTAAGCCGAGAATCCCGAGACCCAGATCGAGGGGAGAGATGCGCGGTGGCATCGTCAAGCAAGCTTTTGCCTAAACGCCGCATGGCCTGCGGGCTGAGCTTCAAAGACCCATCGGCCGAGCGGCGCAGGAGCCCACTGTTGCGCATCGCCTGGTCGATCTTATTGAGCAAATCTGCTGAAACCGCGGCATCATCACCGAGCTGGCGGCGCAGGGCGTCCAAGTCTAAGTCGGTGTGGTCATGACGCAGCTGCTCAGCCAGGCGGTCGAGCTCCGCCAAGTCCTGCATAGCACCTGTGCCATCGCCTAAGCCCATACCTTCCTCGCCTGAGAAATCTTCCGAACCGGACCAATCCAACTCTGGCCGCAGCCCTTGCAGATTGCCGGCGAGATCTCCCAGCAAACCTTGCAGCTCTGGGGAGCCAAAAGCCTGCGCGGATAATTGCATCAACTCCTCGCGCTGCTCGGGCGACATGGAATTGAGCATGCGCTGCGCTGCCGCGGAACGCTGCGCCAAAATATCAATTAACTCATTAATATCGCGCGGGTTCTCCGGAAAATGCTCACCGTGCTTGGCCATGAAATCCGCGAAATCCGCTGGCGTATCGGTGCCCGCGCGGTGCTTGCTTAAAAGCTCATTAAGGTCACGTAACATCGCCGCGATGGCTTGTTTATCTTCTTCGGTAGCACCTTCAAGAGCCTGCTTCATGCCGGAGAATTGTTGGTCTAACATCTCGCGGCCGAGTAAATCGCGGATGTGCTCGAATTTCTCGCGCGCATCCTGGGACTGCCAGTCATAAGTATTGAGCTCAGATACTGCCGCCGGGGTGGATTCCGGGAGATTCTCCAGCTGCAATTCCCGAAAAGCACGGTCAGTATCATCCAAGTCGATATCGCGGGCAAGTTGAGCGCGCTCTAAACGGAGGGCATCGTCAAGCAATGCTTTAACCTCCTGCAAAGTGCCACCGAGGTTATTGCGCTCTAATAGCTCCTTGCGGCGCTGCGCGGCCTGCCACGCGAGCTCGTCGAACCCATCTTGACCGCGTGCACCGCGACGCAGGTACTCCCGAAGTGCCTGCTCCGGCGAATATCCCGCCATGATATCTTCGGCGATCTCATTCAGTGCATCTGAGAGATCGACTGGGGGAGCGAGCGGATCCGGCCCGCCGGTATAGCGTCCGTAGCGGGAGCGCCGGTGGCCGCGGGGATCAATGGGATGGGACATGGTTAAGGTGTACTCCTAACCGTAGATACTTGTGCCTTCGTCAGAATCCTTGGCGATTTTCCGCGAGAGGAAGAGCCCTTCCAATGCCAGCTCAATCGCATTAGCGCGGGATCCTTCAGAAGTAGCGCCGAAAGCGTCGGCGATATCGTCATATAATGTAGTCTCGCCCAAATCAGGAAGGCCAGCGAGGAAATCCTTCGCGGAGACATTCGCACCGGTGGAGATAGTTACGCTGCCATCTAACGCAGCAATCAAGGGATTGAAATCCAACGTACGCAACGTCGCGCGCAGGGCTTCGGCGGTGGAGGTGCGCAGGGTGTATTCCAAAATATCCCACTCGCGGCCTTCTTCGCCGGACTCGAATTCAATCTTGCCGCCTAGAATCTCCACGGCAGATTCGACATCGACAAGCCGGGCGACGGCTTCTTCTTCGCCGCGGACAGTAGCGCGGTGCAATGCGCCGGCGGCGATGGTTTCGGCACCGGCAATGGCAAAGCGCGCTGAAACGCCCGCGCGCTGGTTCACCGCCGAAGACTCACGCAAAGAACGGGTATAGCGAGCAAGGATTTCCAGCAAAATGTCTGCCACCTCGGCCACCAAGTTAGCTTCCTGGCGGATAACCGCGATTTCATCTTCTAATGCCAGCGGGTAGTGGGTGCGAATCTCGGCGCCAAAACGGTCTTTCAGCGGCGTAATAATCCGCCCGCGGTTCGTGTAATCCTCGGGGTTAGCAGAGGCCACCACCAGCACATCGAGCGGCAAACGCAGCATGTAACCACGAATTTGCACGTCTTTTTCTTCCATGACGTTGAGCATGGACACTTGGATGCGCTCAGCTAAGTCAGGCAGCTCATTAATGGCCACGATGCCGCGGTTGGAGCGCGGAATCAACCCGTAGTGAATGGTTTCGGGATCACCCAAGCGACGGCCTTCGGCTACGCGCATGGGGTCGATATCGCCGATTAAGTCAGCAACGGACGTATCTGGTGTCGCGAGCTTTTCTGCGTAGCGGTCATCGCGGGCAACCCAGTCAACCGCAAGCTCATCGCCTTCTTTCTCGGCGCGCTCTCGTGTGGCATCTGTAATCGGTGCAAAAGGATCTTCACGCAGCTCAGAGCCTGCGACGATCGGAATCCAGTCATCTAAAAGCGCGACCAGTGAACGCAACAAACGCGTCTTGCCTTGGCCACGTTCGCCCAAAAGCACAATGTCATGACCAGCAATAAGTGCGCGTTCAACCTGCGGAATAACGGTCTGGTCTAAACCGTGCAGCCCTGGCCAGGGGTCCTCGCCAGCGCGAAGCTTCGCCAGAAGATTTTCGCGGATTTCGGCGCGCAAAGTTCGGTGTTGGTAGCCGGCGGCCTTCAGCTCACCGACCGTGGAAACATTATGTGGAAGACTCACATACTCAACCCTAGCCGCAAAAACTTCTTCTCGGTGCAAAAATATTTCCCGAGGTAGGCTTATATGGCATGAACCAGCCTGCGAATCCGTCCACGATTGTTTTACTTATTCGCCACGGGCAAACTCCCACCACCGGGCAAGTACTACCGGGGCGTACGCCAGGGCTGCATTTGGCAGAGCAAGGAATCACTCAGGCGCGCGAGGTCGCAGCACGCTTGGATGGTTTAGAGATTGCGGCTATTTATTCATCCCCGATGGAACGCGCACAGGAGACAGCCGCGCCGACAGTTGCCGCGCACAAAAAGCACTTGCTTGTCGATGACTCCCTTATCGAATGCGATTTCGGCGACTGGACCGGCCGCAAACTCAGCGAGCTCAATAAGCTAGAAGAATGGAAAGAAGTCCAAAATTCGCCGTCGACTTTTCGTTTTCCTCAAGGCGAGAGCTTTACTGAGATGCAAAACCGCATGGTGGAGGGCATCTCTAATATCGCCAAGCAGCATGCAGGCGAAATCGTTGCGGCATTTAGCCACGCTGACACAATCAAAGCAGCCGTTGCTCGTTTCGTGGGCACCCCGCTGGATTCCTTTCAAAAGATTCACATTGATACTGCCTCAATTTCGGCCGTGGAATTTACCCAAGACAGTGCGCGCATGCTGGTGACCAATTCGCGTACCGGATCTTTGTCGTACCTGCAGCCTTCTTCGGCTGGTCAAGATAGTGCGGTTAAACAGTGATCGTCCCTCCATTTGAACGTGAACTGGAGCTTTTGAATTTCGGGCAGATGGGGATCGTTGAGCAACTAGTGGAATCCAGCAATATCGGATTCGTGGTTGATCTAGAACTGGGCGAAGACTACGCGTGGGCCGTCTACAAACCCGAAGCAGGGGAGCAGACACTGTGGGATTTTCCGCCCGGGTTATACAAAAGAGAACGCGCGGCTTTTGTCATTAGTGAGTATCTGGGTTGGCATATCGTTCCACCGACAGTAATCTCCCATAACGGTCCCGCCGGGGTGGGCTCTGTGCAGTGGTTTATTCACAACGACGGCGAACACTATTTTCCGCTGGTTGATAGCAGGGCAGACCTCCACGCGCAGTTTCTCAGAATGGCGGTCTTTGATTTGCTGTGTAATAACACCGACCGGAAATCAGGACACGTGCTCCTAGACGGTGAACACATCTGGGGTATTGACCACGGCCTGTGCTTTTCAGTGGAGCCCAAGCTACGCACAGTTATATGGGAATTCGGTGGGCATCCCATTCCAGAGGAGTTGACCGCGGCAGTAGAGCCTTTGCTTGACGATGTCCCCGCTGAGCTTTGGCAGCTTTTGCACCCCGTAGAAATTGAAGCGTTGCAAAGACGAGCCTCACGGATTGTGCGCTTGCCTTTCCTTCCACGGCCACAATCGCACCGCCAATTCCCGTGGCCATTGGTATAGCCGCTGGCCTTCACGCGGATTTGAGTACAGTGGCGTAAAGCCGCAGCAATTTCCACAGCCTAACGTATTTTGCGCAGGCTTTTAACCGCGAAGGAGCACGAAATGACTGACGTTCAAGCACTAGCCGCCAAGCTCGCACAAGCACACGAATCCGGAAATACTTTAGTTCTACCAACTGCCTGGGATACCTGGTCCGCAGCAGTTGCAGAAGAAGCCGGGTTTGAAGCAATAACCGTTGGCAGCCACCCGGTTGCCGATGCCACCGGCAGCACCGATGGCGAAAACATGGACTTTTCTGAGTACCTCGCCGTTGTCTCGAAAATCACCAAGAAGGTCAGCATTCCGGTTTCCGTGGACGTGGAATCTGGCTATGGTCTAGAGCCAGCCGTACTGATCAATCGCTTGTTGGAGGCGGGTGCTGTCGGCGCCAATATTGAAGACGTCGTGCACACCGAAGGCGATCGCGTACGCGATGCCCAAGAGCATGCAGACTTCATCGCTGCGGCACGCGAAGCCGCCGATGCTGCCGGGGTCAATTTCGTCATCAACGGCCGCACTGATGCGGTGCGTCTAGGTACAGATGTTTTCGAAGATCCACTGGCAGAGGCAGCAAAGCGCATTCAATTAATGCAACAAGCTGGCGCACGCTCGGTCTACCCAGTGGCTTTGAAGACTGCTGAGCAGGTGCAGACTTTGGTCGATGCCGTAACCATTCCAGTCAACGTCACCGCTCATCCAGTTGACGGACACGGAGCAGGAGACCTGGCAGCACTGAAAGATTTGGACGTACGCCGCGTAACCTTCGGCCCACTGTGGCAGAAGTGGCTCGGTGCGGCTTCGGCAGAGCAATTCAAAGCCTGGCGTTAAAGCTGCCTAAAGGCTCTTTAACGGCGTGCCATTGAGCATTTTAACGGCGTGCCATTGAGTACTTTAACGTCCTACGGCGTTTGATTTTTAAATACGCAATGCCCTGTTCGCGGTTTCCAATAAGGAACCGTGAACAGGGCTTTGTGGGTTTTCGGTCGCAGCCTGTGGCGCCGCGACCTTCGAGTTTGAATACTTACAGCAGGTGTCCTCGCGTGGGTGTCAGTTGAGTTGGGACACGTCGGTGACATCACCTCTCACAGACAATTAATCGCCAGATATGTGATGTGCGGTCACGCACGTACATGGGCGTGTGACCTGGCACAAGCTTTTTCTTTAAAATCGTGAAAAATCTGTACATAGTAAGAAAACCTTGGCCAGTCACTCGACAAGGTCAGAAATGTGTATAACATGAGTTTATCCATCCGTGATGGGGGTCACCAACCGGGTGGAAGAGCTCATGAACCTATTGACTACGGTCAGCGACTGGATCTGGAATCCGCTGGCGAATTTTGCTTTAGCAGTCGGAGTTTTCTTCACTTTTGTAACCAAGGCAGTGCAGTTTCATTGCCTTCCGGGTATGATTCGCCAGCTCAAGGACAGCGAATCTGGTGATGGCGGCTTGTCACCATTCCAAACCCTTGCTTTGACCCTGTCCTCGCGCGTTGGTGTCGGGAGTATTGCCGGTGTCGCCACCGCTATCGCTATGGGTGGCCCTGGTGCCATCATGTGAATGGCGATTACCGGGTTGCGAGGGTCGACCTGTGCAAATGCCGAGGCGGTTCTGGCGCAGTTGTAAAAGCGTCGCGTGCACGGCGAAGACTGCGGCGGCATGCCCTACTACATCAAATACGGTTTGAAACCACGGTGGCTTGCGTTCATCGTCGCGTTGACCGCGCTCATCGGCTACGGCTTTGTCTTCCCAGGCGTGCAGTCCAACAACATTGCTTCTTCTGCACACCAGGCTCTTGGCGTTGAGCCGTGGGGAACAGGCCTGGTCATCACCGGGTTGCACGGTGTAGTTGTCATCGGTGGCGCCAAGCGTGTTGTGCAGGTTGCACAAACCATCGTTCCTTTCATGGCGATTGGCTACGTGATCACCGCACTGCTGCTTATCGTCTTGAACCTTGACAAGCTGCCAGTAGCAATTGCGCTTATCCTGACCTGTGGTTTCGGCTCCGATCAAATCTTCGGCGGCATCATTGGTTACGCCGTGGCCTGGGGCGTGCGCCGCGCGATCTTTGCTTCCGCGACTGGCTTTGGTGAGGGCACCTTTGCTGCTGATTTGCATGTCTACCGGCATCATGGTGTTTCTCACCGACAGTTACCACGTCAAGGATGCAGCTGGAAACATGATTGTGGACCAGGTGCCCGGCGCAATTGCTGGACCCAACGTTGTCCAGCACGCGATTGATTTCTCACTACTAGGGTGGGGAATCGTCGCGATTGCTATCTTGCTCTTTGCATTTACCTCGCAGGTGTTATTCTTCTACGTTGCGACAACCAACCTGGTCTTCCTCTTGGGAGAAAAGCGCAACATCTTCCTAGGAAACGTTGTCAAGGTTGGCGCTTTGGCTATTTCCTTCATCGGTTGTGTCATCACCGCTGATGCGATGTAAGCAGCAGGCGATACCGCATACGGACTTTTAGCTTGGCTGAATATGGCAGCGGTTCTCTTGCTCACGCCGAAGGTTCGCAAGATTGTCAATGACTATGACCGTCAGCGCAAGGAGGGTCTTGACCCCGCCTTCGAACCGAAGGCTCTTAGTATCGAAGGTGCTGAATGGAATAAGGTCTACCCAGTCATCGACGCGATGATTTCTGAGCCTTTCATCGCAGCCGTGAAGAAGGGGCTTGACCTGCAAGGTTTCCCAATTGGCTTTCCACGCGCACCAATGGCTGATGTTTCCGCTGCTGCCGCTGCACGCATCGAACAGGCGCTGAAAAACTTGAACGGCTAAACATCGTTTAGCTCCATTCCCCTGCTACCTCTGATTTATTTATCGACCGTCCGGGGGCTTTTACGTGCCTTTTATTTCGCGGAGATATCCGTGTGGGTGGAAATACCTTTATTGAGCGAGCGCTTGACGATGCACAATTGCTCAATCTTTTTCGCTGCCGCCTGGATGATCTTTTCGCGCTCTTGCTCATCGCGGCCTTCGGTGTCGATGAGGAATTCAAACAACATCTCGGAGATGTGATTGTCTTCTTCTGTTGACTTCACTTCCGCTTCGGCATGGAAATCTTTGCCGAGCATATGTGCAAGCTGCATATCAGCCGATAGGGAAGCGCAGCCTAAAAGTGCTGCTTGCAGAAGCTCGCCCGGGGAAAATGCGCCTGGCGTGCCGTGCGGGGAGACCTTTAGCGAGGTGCCATCTTTATTAGTGACGGTGTATTCGTTCGGGTTGGTGCGAGTTGCTTTCATAGCCATGCTCCCAGGCTAGCACTGAAGTTCATTTATGGTCTGTGAGCTGGGAAATTGGGTGCGCATCGGGTAGGATCTGCAGTTTATGTCTGATACATTAGCGCCCTGCGCCAGAATGCGGCAGCGAATTTACTTATGAAAATGGTGGCTTCCTGGCTTGCCCAATGTGTGCCCATGAATGGGTCGAAGGTGATGCCTCATCCGCAGGCGCATCCGGTGATGTGTCTGCCACTGATTCCAACGTCATTAAAGATGCCGTGGGCAATGTCTTAAATGACGGTGACTCCGTCAGCATTGTGAAAAGTCTCAAGGTTAAGGGCTCTGGTGCTATCGAGATTGGTAGCAAAGTCAGCGGCATCCGAATTCTAGAAACCTCGGTTGATGGCCACGATATTGAAGCGAAGGTCCCTGGATTTGGGCCCATGCGCCTTAAGTCCAGTGTGGTTAAGAAGTCGTAGTTAAAACAACGACAAGCAAAGCTTAATCCTTGTGTGGGCGCGGCCACGGCATCTCCAAGTATGCCTCGAGTGAAGTATTGTGCTTTTGCATCAAGCGGGCGAAAGTCTCGATATCTTCCTGGTCCCAGTCAGCATAGATTTTCTCTAGATCTTCTCGACGGGCAGCCAGTTCGCGCCCCAAGGTATCCATTCCTTCAAGAGTGGGGCGGTGGAGCTTCGCAGGATTGTCGGGGTCGTCGAAAGTTTCAATGAGATTATTGGCAATTGCTGCCTTGAGCTGTCGATGCACCGTTGAAACATTCAAACCAAACGCCTCTGCCAACTCGTTGACCGTCATGGGGCCCTGAGCCTTAAGACGTGCCAAAAGGATCAGCGCGCTGCGGTCCATGATGGACTTGCGCTTAATCGTGGGGAGATTTTGCGCCGCGTACCGGGTGATCAAGACGACTTCATAAGCGATGTGATCTAAAAGCGCCTGAGTTTCACTGTCGTCGTGCACTTTTGGATCGTTGGAATCCGCTGTCATGATCTACGCCCACTCCTTGTGATTTGCTTGAATGTGTTTTAGCACCGGTTTAATAAAAATCTATCTTATCAGCACAGTTGCATGATGCAATAAAAGGGTATAACCTTATTGCACAAAGGAATTGCATAATGCAAAATAACTGCAGTAAGGAGAATCGTGCACACAACCGAAGAGGTCAAACTCTTTACGCCGACGTTTATCATGGGGTGGATCGCCAACTTCCTGCAGTTTCTGGTGTTCTACTTCCTCATCACCACGATGGCGCTCTACGCAACCAAGGAATTCAGCGCATCGGAAACCGAAGCAGGCTTTGCCGCCAGTGCGATTGTTATCGGTGCGGTCTTTTCCCGTTTGGTTTCCGGATACATTATTGACCGCTTCGGTCGCCGCAAGATTGTGGTGGTCTCCGTCATCGCGACCACTATTGCGTGCGCGCTATATATCCCGATCGATTCTTTGGGGCTGCTCTACGCTGACCGCTTCTTCCATGGTGTAGCTTATGCCTTTGCCTGCACCGCGATTATGGCGATGGTCCAGGAACTCATTCCTTCTGCACGCCGCTCAGAAGGCACAGGGTACCTGGCTTTGGGTACCACCGTTTCGGCTGCTATCGGACCAGCGCTAGCGCTATTTTTGCTGGGTTCTTTCAACTACGAAGTCCTCTTCGTTGTCGTCCTCGGCATTTCGATTGTCTCTTTGATCGCTTCGCTAGTCATCTATTTCCGCACCTCCGACCCAGGGCCAGAGCTGGATGAAAACGGCAATGCTGCTGAGCCCATTAAGTTCAGCTTCAAGTCCATCATTAACCCTAAAGTCTTGCCGATTGGCCTCTTCATGCTGCTGGTAGCCTTTGCCTACTCCGGCGTGATCGCACATATCAACGCTTTTGCTGAAAACCGCGACGTTGTTACTGGCGCAGGCCTATTCTTTATCGCTTACGCCATCTCCATGTTCGTGATGCGCTCCTACCTTGGTAAATTGCAAGACCGCCGGGGCGATAACAGCGTCATCTACTTTGGTCTCGTATTCTTTGTTATCTCATTTATCGTGCTCTCGCTTTCTACCGCCAACTGGCATGTCGTTGTCGCTGGCGTGCTAGCAGGTCTGGGCTACGGCACCTTGATGCCAGCTGCTCAAGCAGTATCTGTTGGTGTCGTCGACAAGAGCGAGTTCGGCTCAGCATTTTCCACCTTGTTCCTGTTCGTTGACCTCGGCTTCGGCTTCGGCCCAGTCATCCTTGGTGCAGTGGTTTCCGCGATTGGCTACGGTTCGATGTATGCAGTGCTCGCCGGCGTCGGCGTTATTGCCGGCATCTACTACCTGTTCACCCACGCACGCACCGAGCGCGCAAAGCACGGCGTAGTCAAGGATGTAGAAACCATCGTTATGGCTCAATAATAAATATTTGAGCCAAGGGAATATTTCCTTCACAGTAAATCGATAAGGCTGCGTGACTAGAATTCTTTTTCGGTCACGCAGCCTTATTTTTCTTGGAAACTTTAGCACGTGAACTGCGAAAATGGGGGGCTGGCTTATGAAGAAGGAAATTTTCTATTAGCTTAATTCGGTGGCCAAAGCTGGCCAGAACTATTCGACGAAACGACACGCGAAGTCCCCAAGGACCCAGGACTTCTGGCACGGCACGCTCGAGCACCATCCCCGCTGATTGTCAGGAGACTACATGGATTCATCTATTCATGCCCACACCCCACCGAAACCTAAATCATCCCCTGGATGGATGATTACGATTGCGGCCGCCGCAGCTTTTCTAGCTACCTTCAATGAAACATTTCTCAACGTCGCTTTCGCCCCCATCATGGCTGATTTCGGGGTCGACGTTAATACCGTCCAGTGGCTAACCACTGGCTATCTTTTAGTTGCCGCAATCTTTGTGCCAGTAGCGAAAGTTTTATACCGCCGCTTCCCAACCAAAGCGCTGTTTATTTCAGTAACCGCCATCATGGTTGTTGGCTCCATTATCGGCGCGTTGGCACCGAACTTTGCCACATTGCTTGGCGGGCGACTGCTGCAAGCCATTGGCACCGGCTTGCTTACCCCAATTGGCATGAATATCACGCTGGCCGTGTCACCTCGGAAAAAGCTCGGTATGAACATGGGAATCATGGCCGCGATGACCACCCTTGGCCCCTCACTAGCCATCGTGCTATCTGGTGCTTTACTCACCATCGCGCCATGGAAGACGCTGATGTGGGTTTTCGCAGCACTTGTGCTTATCGTGCTTATTACAGGTGCCTTCGTGTTGTACACGGTTGTTGAACTTGGCCGCCCAGTTCTTGATATCGCGTCTTTCAGCTTGGTCGCGGTAGCTCTAATCGGAATTCTTTACGGCGTCTCCGCAGCGTTTGGCGGCAATATCGTAATCTCCGGCGGGGCAATCATCGTCGGCCTGCTGTTCCTGTGGGCATTCATCCGGCGCCAATACCGTATTGCCAACCCACTCATTGATATCACGCCTTTTAAAACTGCAGCGTTCAACCGCGGCGTTGCCATGACCATGCTGGGACTGCTTTTTGTCTTTGCCATGAATGTCACCATCCCGCTGTTCCTGCAAGCAGCCCGCGGCACCGCACCATTGAGCGCTTCGTTGACCCTGGCGCCCGGCATTTTGCTCACCGTTGTGCTGGGGCCAATCGCTGGTCGATGGTTCGACCGCTTCGGCGGACGCTTCTCCATTCCGCTTGGTTTTGCAGTCATGGCTATTTTCGTTGGACTCGTCGGCTTGGCAGCAGGACAGACCTCCTTGGTGCTATTCGGCGCGCTTTATGTCCCGGCTGTATTAGCTACCGCATTTGTCATTGGCCCAGCCCAGACCTTTGCTCTGTCGCACCTCGATGAGCGTTCCAGCCCGCACGGTGTCACGGTCATTTCCACCAGTTTCCAAATTGCCGGTGGCGTGGGCACATCACTAGCCGCAGGTATTTACGGCATGGTGAGCCAGATGCAGTTGGATGCCGGTCAGGCAGAAGTTGATTCGCTAATTACAGGATTCCGCGCAGCAGCCATCCTGGTGATTGTTACTTCCGTTATTGGAATCATCATCGCCATGCGTGCCTATGCGGCACGCAAACCACAAGCTCAACGAGCAGAGACCTCGGCGCCGCAGTCCGCTATCGCGGGGATTATGAAAACTGATGTCTACACCTTGCAATCATCCGACACGGTCCTAGAAGCGCTATATAAATTCACTTCTCTGGGAATTTCCGGCGCGCCAATTATGGATCAAAACAGTCAGCTCGTGGGCTTTATCTCTGATGGCGATATCATGCGTTATCTCTCCGCAGCTCACCCCAGCACGGTGAATTTCTACTCGTTCGGCGTGCATGAAAAGCAAGAGCTTGACGATGCCATGCAAGAACTCAGCACGCTCAACATCATGCAGCTGGCGACCAAGCAGGTCATTTCTTTGTCTGATATGGCATCGCTTGTCGATGCCATCGCCGCGCTTTCCGATGCCCACCTCAAGAAAGTCCCCGTCACCAACCGTGACGGCTCCATGGTCGGAATCATCAGCCGCTCTGCAATTAATCGTTTAGCAATCGCTAGCTACCTTGAGGCTGAACACGAAGCGCAGCTTGTGGTTTAAGAATCCGTGGCAGGGCCCAAATCATCACCAGCATGATGCACAGTTCCACCAAGGTTTGGGTCACCACCACCAAAGGCGCAAGTTCAAACTGCGCAGGCAGAGCCAGCACCAGCGGCAAAACCACGAGGGAATTCCTGGTCACGGCGCTAAAAACCACCGCGCGCTGGCTGGCAATGCTGAGTCCCGCCGCGCGCGAAACAACCGCGCCGCCGGCTATCATAATCACTGCAAAAGCAACATAAAGCGGGACGACCACAACGAGTTTGCTGAGCTGGTGAGAGACCTTAAAAATCTGCGAGGCCACGATGATGGCCAAAGTCGCCATCATTAACGGCACCATCGCGGCAGAGACGCCATCTGCCAGAATCTGGCCCCAGCGTGTTCGCGCGGCCGCATATTGCGTAAGCCCCGCAGCACACAGTGGCACAACGATCAAAAAGCCAAAAGCCTTCAAGAAGGGCGCAAAATCCACCGAACGGACAAACTCTGTGCCCACAAATAGCCACAGATAGACCGGTAGCAAAAGCATCTGTCCGAACATGAGCAGGGGAGTAGCCGATAATAGTCGCGCACTCGCACCGCCGGCAAAATGTGTAAAAACGATGACGTAGTCAATACACGGTGCTAAAAGCACGAAGAGCACACCGACTAGCAGCACCTGGTCACCGGCGATAAACCGTGTGAGGACAAAGACCACAATCGGCACCAGGACAAAATTCAGCAGCGCTAAAACGCCTAAGAATCTAAAGTCCTTGAGTCCTTGCCCGATGCGGGCCATGGGAACCATCAAGAACGTGGCATAGAGCAAAAGCCCCAGCACCGGGTTGATGGCGATTGCTAAAGGAGAGCCAAGCTCAGGGGCTGTTAGTCCGGTTGTCGCACCAATCACAAGCGCCAAAAGGTACATCCAGATTTGGTGCTTTTCCAACCAGGCAACCATTTATTCTCCTTTATTTACCCAGCCGGTTCAGTGGCGTTCCATACGGCCGCCCATTTTTGCCCCAGCGACTCAATATTTTCATGCGCATTGATGCCACTCGGCTGCGGCACCACCCACAGCTGCACATCGGCAGGCCAGCCCGCAGGAATATCTACTAGCTCGGGGTCTTGCAGTCCCAGCTTCGCCTTGCGCAGGCCAAAGGCGTCACGGTAGGCAGTAATGCCAGCTACTGCCACCGATTCCGGCCGCAGTTTCGCCACTAGCTTAACGATGCGCCCTGCACCCATCCGCAGCTGCTCCTTAGTTAGTTCATCTGCGCGTGCCGTTGCTGTTTCGGAAATGAAGTTGGTTAGCCCAATGCGCTTGTCCGCGAACTCTTGAAGAACTGAGTCGGGAAGGCCGCGGGAGGCATCGACAAGCTGGCTTAAGACGCCACTGCGAAAAAGCGATGGCCAAAACCGGTTCGCCGGGTGCGCAAACGGCGCATTGACCGCAGCTGTCCAGGGGCTCGGGTTGACTCCGACGATGAGCATGCGCAACCGCGTGGTTTCATCCTCGGCGGGGAGAATGTCATCGACTGCAGCCAGCCGAAATCCTTCCAAATCTTGCTTGGTGGGCTTTTGGCCATTCATGGGCGAGGGACGACGGGGAGCGAATTTCATGACAACCATCCTAGTTACGTCTCCCGATCGAGATATTTATCAACCTGTAATCTGTCACGTGTCCAGCTTCTTTGCCTGCAAAGTAGAGAAAATAGCCGATAGGCCGCTGCACAAAGCTACTAATTTCTTTAGACTAGATTGAACGCTCCACGAGTTAGGTACTAATGCCCAAGCAGGGTCGATGGGGAGCGCGACGGCAAGAAAAGAAATGAACTACCTCGATTAGAGGAAAGGATACTTTCTATATGTCTATGAACGTAAAAGACCTTCTCACGGCGACCGCTTACGACAAAGATGGCGATAAAGTCGGGAATGTTAACGAAGTATTTGTCGACGATGCCTCCGGTCAACCCACCTTCGTCGACGTCAATCATGGCCTATTCGGCATGGGAAACTCGCTCGTCCCGCTACGGGGCCATACCCTTGATGGTGACCATTTGTCGCTGGCTTTCGCCAAAGACCGCATCAAGGACGCTCCCAATTTTGACGTGGACACACCTCTGACTCCTGAGCAACAAACCGAAATCTACCGGCACTACGGTGTTTCTGAGGCCCCTCACGTTGAGGGCTACACTGGCGCCGAGAACCCTCGCGGCGGGAGCCCTCGAAGTGAGCTGGATGGTGACAGGATAGGCGCAGCGGGTGCTGGTGCTGTTGGTGCTGGAGTAGACGCAGAGGTTGCCGGCACTCCCGGGCCAGCCGGAACTTCTGCCGACGTGGACTCGAATGCGTCCGACGGAACTAACGTAGCCGACAGAGGTGCTGTTACCAGCAACGATCTAGGTACGGACCCTTCTAGCGCTGATAACACCTTGATTCGCAATGAGGAACATCTCAACGTAGGGACCGAGCGTGTCGAAACTGGTGAGGCGCGCTTGCGCAAGTACGTTGTTACTGACACCGAGACCGTCGAAGTCCCCGTTACCCGCGAAGAAGTTCACGTCGAGCGGACTCCAATCTCAGCGGAAGAGGCCGAAGCGCAGGCTAAATCCGGCGGGCTTGACGCCAGCGGCGCCGAAGATGCCTCAGTGACGCTTCACGAAGAACGCCCTGTAGTAAATAAGGAAACAGTGCCCGTAGAAAAGGTAAACCTCAGCACTGAAGAAGTTTCCGGCACAGAGCGCGTGACTGAAGAAGTGAGCAAGGAGCAGATCGATGCTGACGGCGTCGATGGCTTTGACGACAAGTAGCCTTAGTTAAAGATGTGAGCGCGGCTTTGAAGTAGACGCTCCGTAACGCCCCGTCTTCGCACGGGGCGTTTCCTTTATCTCTATGCTCTTGACGTATTCCATCCGAACCAGACTTTCTTCCATCTACACTCCGTGTCCTCTTCGCGCTTACGCGGAGATCCTTGGGCGCCAGGAGATTAATTTGGGTGAATGCGAAGGGGGTAGGGGCGGGTCAAAGCAGGCCGGCCAGGGAAAATAAAAGAGGCTCGCACCGCAATACTTCGGTGCGAGCCGCTAAATAAATGAGCCGCTGGGCGAGGGAAATTAGTAAGGCTTAGGAGGTAACTTCAGCCTTTGTGGACTGGGAAGGAGAAACAGCAGCTTCGATGCCGTCGGCAGCCTGGTCCCAAGTTTCTTGGTCCAAGATGTTGGCGCGCTTAGCAACGATGGTCGCAGCCAGCGACTGGCCGGTGACGTTGACCGCGGTGCGGCCCATATCGATGATTGGCTCGACAGCCAGCAGCAGACCAACACCAGCCAGGGGCAGACCCAGGGTTGACAGGGTCAAAGTCAGCATGACGGTTGCGCCGGTGGTGCCAGCGGTAGCGGCGGAGCCAATGACGGAGACGAAGATAATCAGCAGGTAATGCGTCAGCGTCAGGTCGATGTCGTAGAACTGCGCCACAAAGATTGCAGCAATAGCAGGGTAGATAGATGCGCAGCCGTCCATCTTGGTGGTTGCACCCAGCGGGATGGCAAAGGATGCATATTCGCTAGGAACACCCATGGAGCGTTCGGTAACGCGCTGGGTAACAGGCATAACACCCATGGAGGAGCGGGTAACAAAGCCCAAGGAAAATACTGGCCACACGCGCTTGTAGAACTCAATGGTGTTGATGCCGTTAAACTTCAGCACTGCTGGGTAGACCACAATCAGCACGAGTGCGAGGCCGACGTAGATGGCCAGGACAAACTTGCCCAAAGAACCGAGTGCGTCCCAGCCGTAGGTGGCAACAGCCTTACCAATCAAAGCCGCGGTACCAATGGGTGCCAAGCGGATGATCCACCACAAGATGACCTGGATGACCTTGAGGAAAGATTCGGTAAAGCGCAGGAATGGGTCGGCTGCTTCGCCGGCTTTAACTGCGGCGATGCCGATAGCCAAAGAGATAACTAGCAGCTGCAGTGCCGCGAAGGATAACGAGACGCCATCATCGCTTGTCGATGCAGACAGACCGATAAAGTTATCCGGCACAATCGATTGGATAAACGCAGTCCACGAGCCCACGCGAGAAGGATCTGCCGCAGAGGATGGATCAACGGTGGAGTTAACACCTGGGCGCATAACGAGTGCGACGACGATGCCAACCAGGACGGATAAAAATGCCGTGATCGCGAACCATACCAGCGTAGATACTGCCAGTGCAGCTGCATTGGCGACCTTGCGCAGGTTAGCTACGGAAGTAACTACTGCGGCAAAGATCAGTGGTGGTACCATCACGCGCAGCAGCTGGACATAAGCATTTCCGACGCCGCTGAGGAGATCGCTAAGCCACTGCAAACTCATGCCAGAGGCAACGAAACCTAGAATAAGTCCGATAATAAGGCCGGCGAAAACTTGTGCGCCGAAGCCCGTTGCCCAAGCGGGCAGACCGGATTTCTTCTTCTTGTTTGTTTCCGAGCTAGTTGCCGTATCAGACATGCTCAGTACCTTTCTTCTTTTCATTTCTAGACTGACTAGTCCGAATTGGATAGACAGACCAGTTTATTTGACCGTTTTACTTTAGCTTTAAATTCATAACAACACAACGTCATGTGTCTGAAGGAACATTCCCATAGTCGAGGCAAGGGCGGCATCGACAAGCAAAGCGTGGAACTGCAACCTTTGGCATGATGGGAAGTTATGGACCTTGAACTACTAAAAGTGGAAGAAATCGAACGCGTACTCGTGGTTGTTGCCCACCCTGATGACGCGGAATATGGCTTATCTGTTGCCGTTAATAGCTTCACGGCCGCGGGCAAAGAAGTCGGATACTTGCTGCTTACCGCGGGTGAAGCCGGCATTCGTGACATGGAGCCGGCGAAGACCAAAGCCCTGCGTGCTCATGAGCAGCGAGCTGCCTGTCAGGAAGTTGGCGTTGAGCATCTGACCATCCTGGATTTTCCTGACGGTGAAATGGAATATGGCCTGGATGTGCGCAAGGCCGTCGCGAAGGAAATTCGGGAATTTCAGCCCGATACTGTGGCTGTTATCAACTTTGATTTCTCGGCAAGATGGGGGATTAACCATATTGACCACCGCGTGACCGGTGAAGTGGTCGCCGATGCCATCCGCGATGCTGATAACCCCTGGACCCACCGCGACCTGGGCGTAGAGCCGTGGAAGGCTGACCGTTTGCTGATTTCTGGCAGTTCCACCCCAACCCACCGCCTGCTGGTTACTGATGCCGATGTGCAGGCTGGTGTGCGCTCGCTGGAGCAGCACAAGGTCTACCTAGAGGCGTTGCCGGACCACCCGAAGCCTGCTGATTTTATCCCCGCCATGGTGAGTGGCGAGGGGGAAGAAAAGTACCTGAGCCTGCGGGTTGTCAATATGTAATCCGGCGAAGTCGCGGCTAGTTTTGTGTGTTCCACCTTTTGGACGATATGTACCGGATTAAGGTGTGGAAATCACTTTGATCCGGTAGCCTTAAGGCTATGTCGAAGTTAAGTCCGCTGAATTGGCCGGTTGTGCGCCAGGTGAAGCGCGGCGATCTGTTTGGTCGAGATAAATCAACCCAGTCTGCCAAATCGGAGAACCTGCACGGGCGCACTGTAGAGGCCGACAAAGTAGTTCAATCGGTCTGCCCTTACTGCGCTGTGGGCTGCTCGCAGCGGGTATATGTCAAAGATGACCGCGTCGTTCATATTGAAGGTGACTCGGACTCGCCTATTTCGCGCGGACGTTTGTGCCCGAAAGGCGCTGCCTCTGAGCAGCTGGTGAACTCTGCGACGCGTTTGACCAAGATTAAATACCGCGCGCCTCATGCAACCGAGTGGCAAGACCTCGATCTCGAAACCGCAATGGATATGATTGCGGACCGTTTTATTGCCTCCCGCCGCAATCAGTGGCAGGACTTTGATGAAAAAGGCCGTGTTTTAAACCGCACCATGGGTGTGGCAGGACTTGGTGGCGCCACCTTGGATAATGAGGAAAACTACATTATCAAGAAGCTGTTTACTGCAGCTGGTGCCGTACAAGTCGAAAACCAAGCACGCATATGACACTCCGCCACGGTTCCCAGTTTGGGAACCTCGTTTGGCCGCGGTGGCGCAACTCAGCCACTGCAGGATATGGCAAATGCCGACTGCATCCTGATTCAGGGCTCGAATATGGCCGAGTGCCATCCTGTGGGTTTCCAGTGGGTAGTCGAAGCTAAAAAGCGCGGGGCGCGCGTAATTCACGTGGATCCTCGCTATACCCGTACCTCGGCGTTTGCGAACCGGCACGTAGCGATCCGTGGCGGCACCGATGTGGTGCTTCTTGGCGCACTTATCAAGTACATGATCGACAATGATCTGTATTTTCACGACTATGTGGTCAATTACACGAACGCGTCGTCGATCATTTCTCCCGACTTCCGGGACACGGAAGACCTAGACGGCCTCTTTTCTGGCTACAACCCAGAAACCGGTAAGTACATCACGGACTCGTGGCAGTACGTGCAAAAGCCCGAAGGTGCGTGGTGGAATATCGAGCGTGATGAGACTTTGCAGGACCCGAATACGGTCTTCCAGATTCTCAAGCGCCACTATTCCCGCTATACCCCGGAAATCGTGGAAGAGACCTGCGGTATCTCCCAGGAAGACTTCCATTATCTAGCGGAGTCGATTGCACAGAACTCCAATCCAGAGCGCACTACAGTCTTTGCCTATGCTTTGGGCTTTACGCAGCAAACCTTAGGCGTGCAGTTCATTCGCGCCGCGGCCATCTTGCAACTGCTGATGGGCAACGTGGGCCGCCCAGGCTCAGGCATCATGGCGCTGCGTGGACACGCTTCCATTCAGGGCTCGACAGATATCCCGACGCTGTTTAATAACTTGCCGGGCTACT
Organism: Corynebacterium stationis; assembly: GCF_001941345.1. Lineage (NCBI taxonomy): Bacteria > Bacillati > Actinomycetota > Actinomycetes > Mycobacteriales > Corynebacteriaceae > Corynebacterium > Corynebacterium stationis. The sequence goes on along the minus strand of NZ_CP009251.1, from coordinate 1,819,341 downwards.
TGCCGATGCCTCATGCCGACCATGGCGACTGGAAAGGATTCTTGGACGCGATTGCCAAGGAAGACCAGAAGGGTTTCTGGGGTCTGCGTGAAAACTATGCCGTGAGCTTGATGAAGTCCTATTGGGGCGAGAATGCCACCAAGGACAATGACTGGGGCTGGAACTACATGCCGCGCATCAACGGTGCGCACTCCACCTATGAAACCTTGATGGGCATGCTCGACGGCATCGTCGAAGGCTATATGGTCTTCGGACAAAACCCAGCGGTCGCTCAATCCAACGGTGGCATGCAACGCCGCGGATTGGCGTCTTTGAAGTGGTTGGTTGTTCGTGACTTCCAGGAAATTGAGACAGCGTCGTTCTGGTACGACTCACCGGAGATCAAGACTGGTGAACTAAAGACCGAAGATATTGGCACCGAGGTCTTCCTTCTGCCTGCAGCAACGCACGTAGAAAAGGCCGGTACCTTTACCCAAACCCAGCGCATGCTGCAGTGGCGTTTCCAGGCCACAAATCCACCAGGCGATGCCAAGAGCGATCTGTGGTTCTTCTACCAGCTGGGCAAGCGCATTCGCGAAAAGCTTGCTGGTTCTACTGATCCGATGGACGCGCCATTGTTGGCCATCGACTGGAACTACGAGGAAACCGAACACGGCGAGCCAGATCCTGAAGACGTGCTGCGCGAAATCAACGGCTACTATCTGGATGGCCCGAAGAAGGGGCAGCTGCTGCCTGGCTTTACAGAGATGAAGCCTGATGGCACGACGTCTGGCGGCTGCTGGATCTACTCCGGCGTGTTCAAGGACAACATCAACCAGTCCGCGCGCAAAGTTTCAGGCGCTTCGCAAAATGAGGTTGCGCTGGAATGGGGCTGGGTGTGGCCAGCGAATCGCCGCATGCTGTACAACCGTGCATCAGCTGCGCCAGATGGCACGCCGTGGTCGGAGCGCAAGAAGTACATTTGGTGGGACGCTGAAGCCGGCCGCTGGACGGGCGATGACGTACCGGACTTCCCAGTCAACTTAGATCCGTCGTACCGCGCGCCTGTCGATGCCACAGGTCCCGCAGCCCTTGACGGCACTGATGCGTTTATTATGCAGGCAGATGGTCGTGGTTGGTTGTTCGTACCCAAAGGGCTTTCCGATGGACCCCTGCCAACTCACTATGAACCGCACGAGTCGCCGGCACGCAATATTTTGTACAGCCAGCAGCAGTCGCCGACACGCTTGACCATCAAGCGTCCGGATAACTTGTCGAAGCCCATGGCTGGCGAGCCCGGCTCAGAGGTCTACCCCGTGGTTTTCTCCACGTACCGTTTGACGGAGATGTACACCTCGGGTGCGATGAGCCGCCGACTGCCTTATTTGGCAGAGTTGCAGCCAGATTTGTTCGTTGAGGTCGATCCGGTTCTAGCACAAAAGCGCGGCTTGGAAAACGGTGGCTGGGCAACCATCATTTCGCCGCGTGGCGTGATTGAGGCTCGCGTGCTGGTGACCGAACGCATGGAATCTATGACCATCAATGGCAAGGACTTCCACCAGATTGGTCTGCCTTTCCACTACGGTCAGTCCAGCTCCTCGCCAGTTACTGGTGACGGTGCCAATGACCTTCTGGGTCTGACTTTGGAGCCGAATGTGTTCATTCAAAACTCTAAGGTTGGTGCATGTGAAATTAAGGCCGGCCGACGCCCACGCGGCAAGGCGCGGTTAGAAATGCTCAAGGATTATCAGCGCCGTGCCGGATTGACGTTGGACACCGGTAACGAGCTCATCGATCCCGATGCCAAGCAACTAGAAGCTACGTCCACGATCGACTTGTTTATTCCGAATGGCGTAGATAAAGAGACGGTGGAGACATCGACAAGCGAGCCTGGCGCCGCAGATGGTTCTGCGCATCATGGCTCAGCGATGGGGGAAGTTTCAAATTCTGAACCAAAAGATACGGAGGGAGGCGAAAAGCAATGACGGCTACGACCAATCATCTAACAGAAAATTCGCACGCGCACGGCTACGACCATTACCAGCGCATGGCCTTTTTCACCGATACTTCGGTGTGCATCGGCTGTAAGGCTTGCGAGGTGGCCTGTAAGGAGTGGAACCGCAACCCGGTTGAGGGCTATAACCTGACGGGTAATTCCTACGACAACACCTGCGCGCTGGGCGCGAATACCTGGCGACACGTAGCGTTTATTGAGCAAGACAACGAGCGCATCACCAAAGCGCGTGAAGAAGGTGCCAAGCTGGTCTCGCTGGGCATGCCGACGTTTGGCACTTCGCCTGTCGATGCAGCCCCGAATCCTGCCTCCGCCGATACCACGCCGCCGGATACTGATACTTTCCGTTGGCTGATGTCTTCTGATGTCTGCAAGCACTGCACCAACGCTGGCTGCCTGGATGTGTGCCCAACCGGTGCTTTATTTCGCACCGAATTTGGCACCGTCGTGGTCCAAGATGATGTCTGCAATGGCTGCGGCACCTGCGTTGCCGGGTGCCCGTTCGGTGTTATTGAGCGCCGTGAAGACGGCGGTGTTTCGCTAAAAGCCAACCACGTCGAAGCCCAAGAAGTCCCTGAACACGCGGGCATTAACGTGTTTAAGAAGCTCAAACAGCTGCGCCCGCAAGGACCGGATCACGTCCCGGGTGAGACCATGCCGATTAAAAATATTGGCGTGGCTCAAAAGTGCACAATGTGTTACGACCGCCTGAAAGTCGGCGAGCAGCCAGCGTGTTCCAAGACTTGCCCGACGGAGTCCATCCAGTTCGGCACCTATGAGAATATGCTGGCCGCTGCGCAAGCGCGCGTGGCTGAGCTACACCGCCAAGGTCAGACCGAGGCACGACTGTACGGCGCAAATAACGAAGACGGCGTCGGCGGAACGGGCTCCATCTTCTTGCTGCTGGATTCCCCGGAAGTCTACGGTCTTCCACCAGATCCGCGTGTCCCGACCGCCGATTTGCCCGCGATGGCGAAGACTTTTGCCAAGGCTGTCGGCGCGATGGGCGTTGCCGTGGCAGCGTCGTTTTTAGTTGGTAGAGGAGGGAAGTAGATGCCGGATTTTGACGAGTATCGCCCGCCCGGATACGAGCGCCGCTACCGCGGTGACAAGAAGAAAAAGGGCAACGGACCGCGCAAGAAGCGTGGCGCCGGTGCACAGGACGGTACGCGCGAAGAGCGCATGGCGCTGGACTTCGAGTTTGCCAACTACTACGGTCAACCGGTGGTCAAAGCCCCACCATGGGAGTGGCCGATTGGTGTGTACTTTTGGCTCGGCGGCATCGCCGGCGGTTCTGCGTTACTCGGTGCTGGTGCGCAAGCCACATCGAATAAGCCGCTGCTACGCACTACCCGGTTGACCTCTATTGTTGCAGCTGGTCTCGGCTCGGCATTCCTCATCTTAGACTTGGGCCGACCTGAGCGTTTTTACAACATGTTCCGCGTATTCAAGGCATCCTCGCCTATGAACATGGGTTCGTGGCTGCTCGGTGGATTCTCTGGTGCAGCCGCTGTTGCGGCCGCATCTGAAGCCGCCGAGATGACCAAGAACGTGTTGCCTTTGCCAAACGTCGTCCACCGTGTTTTGCACACGGCAGCTGGTCCTGCCGGAATTGTTTCGGCTGTTCTCGGCGGTCCATTGGCTGGCTACACGGCTGTGTTGATCGCTGATACTTCCAATCCCACCTGGAACGGCGCCAAAAAGCATTTGCCATACGTATTCGTGGCATCGGCCTCTCTAGCTTCGGCCGGCACAGCGATGATCACCACTCCGGTTGAAAACGCAGCTCCCGCTCGCGCGCTCGCGCTAGCTGGCGTGGCCGGTGACTTGGCGATGGTCCGGGTCATGGAAGACAACATGGAACCCGAGCACGTCAAGCACCTTAAAGAGGGCAAGCCCGGCAAGCTCATGAAAGCATCCGAATACCTTGCCGTCGCCGGCGGCGTGGGAACAGCGCTTGCATCAGTGACCAAGTCCCGCGCTGTCTCCGTTGTTGCTGGCGGCTGTCTCGCAGCGGCTTCTTTGTGCACCCGCTTAGGCGTCCTTGAAGGCGGCCTCGAATCTGCCAAAGACCCCGAGGCAACCATCGGTCCGCAGAAACGCCGCGCCGAGGCGCGCCTGCGCGAATCCGGACTTACAAATTCGGTGATTACTACCAAGTAGTGCCTCGTCCGGCATACCGCTAGGCATCGACATGCATCGCGAAGTACTGCCAACCCCTGGCAACCGGTGCCAAACACAGTGGCCTCGTCCTGCGCGTCCCCTTCGCGCTCACCAGAAGCGTCCTTGTTCTGAGGACAGCACTTCCGGTGAGCGCGAAGGGGACACAGTGCGTTTTAGGGCTCATCACAGGAACGGAAGCAGGTTCGTTTTTGGAGTACTTTCCCGTAAGCCTCGCGGTGTACCTCTCGCGCTCACGGAGGAGAAGGTTCTGGGCAGACGGCTTCTTCTGGTGAGCGCGAAGGGGACGCGCAGGGTAATTGGGGTGCTGGGGGAGCACAAAAGGACAAGCCCCGCGGGATGAACACGCGAGGCTTGCAGATAGTAGGACAAAAGCCGCGGAGCGGAAGGAAAGCGGCTAGGGGCGGGACTAATTGATTGTGATGTAAGCGCCTGCCTTGGCTGAACCGGAATCGGAGCCCGAGTTGGAAGTCGCAGGGCGGGCGACGGTGTGGCCGATAACTGGGTAACCAGGGACTTCGCCGACCACGAGCAGGCCGCCGGAGGTCTGGGCGTCGGCGAGGAAGACCAGGTCCTCCTCGGTAAGCGAAGAATTGGCGACGTTGAGGTGTTCACGCACCCAATCGAGGTTGCGGCGGGAACCGCCGGGAACGAAGCCATCGGCAAGCGCTTGCTTTGCGCCAGGAATCTCTGGAACGTCAGCGAAATTGATTTCGGCGTTTACGTCGGAAGCGCGGCACATTTTGTAAAGGTGACCGAGCAAACCGAAACCGGTGATATCAGTTGCGGCCTTGTGACCAGCGGCAACTGCAGCCTTGGAAGCTTCGCGGTTGAGCGCGGTCATGGACTTAACGGCTTCAAGAGAGACTTCGCCGGTGGCTTTGTGCTTGTTGTTAAAAATGCCCACGCCGACGCCCTTGGTTAGCGTCAGTGGAAGGCCGGGGGCGGCGGCATCGTTACGCATGAGCTTCGCGGGGTCGGCGATGCCCGTGACGGACATGCCGTAGATGGGTTCGGGCGCGGTAATCGAATGCCCGCCGGTGACAGAAATGCCAGCTTCGTTGCAGACTTCCATGCCGCCGCGCAGCACTTCACGCAAGACATCTAATCCGAGCAAGTCAACGGGCCAGCCCAGGAGGTTGATGGCGGTAATGGGGTCGCCGCCCATGGCGTAGACATCGGAAAGCGCATTGGCGGCGGCAACCCGGCCCCAGTCGTAGGGGTCGTCAATCATGGGGGTGAAAAAGTCCGCGGTGGAAATCACGGCGGTGTCCCCGTTGATGCGAATCGCCGAGGCGTCGTCGCCGTCTTCTAATCCCACGATGACGTTGGGGTCATCATTGCCAATGAGCCCGGCGATAGCGGATTCAAGCTGACCTGCGGGTATCTTGCATGCGCAGCCGCCGCCAGCCGCGAAAGAGGTAAGTTTTGGTGTCATACTCCCCAACCTACTACTTTGAATAGGTGGAGGCGTACGTGTCCTGGTGGGCGCCCCGGTCTTCAAAACCGGTGAGGCCAAGTAGCTTGGTCTGGCAGGTTCGATTCCTGTCCGTCTCCGCCACATGCGCAAAGGAGCTTTGATGACTGACCCGCGGCGTTTTATCCCTCGCGTTGATGAGATTTTGGCGTCGCAGGTAGTTGCTAATGCCCGCGCGCACTTGGCTGAGCATGTCATTCGCGTGCGCATAAACCAGGTGCTTGCGGCAGCGCGGGCCGGGGAGATAGCACCGCAAGCAGTCAAAGATGAGGTTGAAGCATCGCTTATCGATGCCACCCCGTACTCCCTTCATCCCGTCTTAAACGCCACGGGCGTAATCATTCATACCAATATCGGACGTGCGCCGCTGCCGCCGGAAGCTGTCGATGCGCTGGTGGCGGCTGCCGGGTACACGGACGTGGAGCTGGACTTAGAGACGGGGCTGCGGTCGAAAAATCGTGGCCGCGCTGCGATTGAAGCTTTGCTGGCTGCGTGCCCAGGCGCCGAGGATGCGCTGGTGGTGAACAATGGGGCTGCGGCATTATTACTGGCCACGGCAGCGCTAGCGCCGGACAAGGAAGTCATCATCTCCCGCGGTGAGTTGATTGAAATCGGTGCGGGCTTTCGCCTGCCAGAGCTTATCGAATCCACCTCGGTGCGCTTGAAAGAAATTGGCGCGACCAACCGCACGCACCTGGCAGATTATGAGCATGCCGTGACGGAGAAGACCGGGGCGATATTGAAGGTGCATCCATCGAATTTCCGTATTGAGGGCTTTACTTCTTCGGTGGGAATTGAACCGCTGCGAGAGCTCGCGGATGACCGCGGAATCTCGTTGATTGTGGACTTAGGCTCAGGATTGTTGCGCCCTGATGCGACGGTGCCGGATGAGCCGGACTTGCAAGCACAGCTGGCAGCGGGCGCGGATATCATCATCGCGTCGGGCGATAAGCTGCTTGGCGGACCACAGGCAGGAATCATGCTGGGAACACATGAGGCGATAGCGAAGGTGAAACAGCATCCGTTGGCAAGAGCGGTGCGCATCGATAAGCTGCGGCTCAACGCGTTGGAAGCAAGCATCAATGCCCCTAGCAATGCGGTTGAGGATGCTTTGCATCTGGACCCCGCGGAGCACTTGGCGCGCACCGAGGCGCTTGCGCAGGCTGTGGGCGGCGAGGTCGTCGAACACCCTGGCCGCGTGGGTGGGGGAGGCGCGCCCGAATATCCATTGCCAGGTTATGCCGTGGCCCTGGATGAATTCTTGGCGCCGCTGCTTCGGCAGGGACGACCAGCTGTGTTGCCGCGCGTACACAACGGGCAGTGTTTGATTGATGTCCGCTGCATTCCAGCAAGCGATGACCAAATGCTTGCCGCGGCTATTCTGCGAGCGCAGGAGCAAGCGGAATAGATGTACGTTATCGCCACTGCCGGGCACGTTGACCACGGCAAATCCACGCTAGTTAATGCACTGACCACGATGGACCCCGATCGCTGGGAAGAAGAAAAACAGCGCGGGCTCACCATTGATTTAGGCTTTGCGTGGACCACCCTAAAATCCGGGGCGAATGTCGCCTTCGTTGATGTGCCAGGCCACGAGCGTTTCATCGCCAATACGCTTGCCGGCCTAGGGCCCGCGCCAGCAGTCATGCTAGTTATTGCTGCTGATGAAGGCTGGAAAGAACAAACCTCAGAGCACCTCGAAGCCATCGACGCGCTCGGCATTGAGCGCGGCATTATCGTCCTCACACGCATGGACAACGGGCTGCGCATTAGCGAAGCCAACGTTCGCGATAAAGTCGCGGGCACGTCTTTGTCTGTAGCTCCCATCTTTGCGGTATCCGCGCGTACGGGTGAGGGGATGGAAGAGCTGCGAGGGGGCATCGATAAGCTGCTTCCCGCTGATGAAGTTCTGCAGCAAGCTTGTGCGATGCCAGCGCGAATGTGGATTGACCGGGCTTTTTCTATCAAAGGCGCTGGCACCGTTGTCACAGGCACGTGGGCTGTGGGGAGCGTGAAAATTGGCGAACACCTGAAACTTGTGACTGCGAGTGGCGAGCACGATGTGATCGTGCGCGGGCTGCACAGTGAGAATTCGGCCGTGGATAAGGCCGAGCCGGTGATGCGTTTGGCGCTGAATCTGCGCGGGGTGGATGCTGATGCCATCTCGCGTGGCGATGTGCTGACCGAAGCTGAAAGTACCTGGTGGCAGCCGGAAGTCATCGATGTCCGCTGGCGCACGGGGCCAAAGCTAGATGGTGTGCCTCGCAAGCTAAATCTCCACGTTGGTACAGCATCGGTGCCTGTCCACGTGCGCGGATTGGATGCTGAGCACGCGCGGCTAACCCTGCAAGGACGCGCTTTCCCGCTGCGACTGGGTGACCGTCTGGCGCTGCGTGGGCCGGGCTTGGATGCCTTGGCTGGGGTTGAGGTAGTAGATATGGACCCGCCGCTGTTGAATCGCCGCGGGGCACCTGTGCGGCGTGCACAGGCGCTGCGTGACCAAAAACCGTTTGATGCTTCGGCCTATGTTGCGCGCAAGGAGGCTGTGATGAAAGAAACCTTGGCGGCGGCCGGTTTCGATGTGGCGAACAAGCCTGCATCGCTGGTGGAATTTCGCAGCTGGTGGGTCAATGCCCAAGCTATTGCCCGGTGGACGGCGCAGCTACGCACGCTTTTCGATACCCACCTGACCGACGACCACTTATCCGACGGCCTGCCCCTGGCGACCGCGCTCTCCGCGCTTGCGTTGCCGGATGACAGCTTGGTTTCCATTGCTGTCGCGGGCGCACGACTCAAGCGCGATGGTGCCATCATCCGCGACCCGCATGCAGCACCTCGCGATCTTGGACCTGCCGAGAAATCTGTTGCGATAGTAGAAGCGCAACTAGCCAAAGAACCATTTGTGGCGCCTGATGCCAGCACCCTAGATGAACTCGGGCTTGGGCCAATCGAGCTGGCCGCAGCAGAGCGCGCCGGGAGACTACTTCGTGTCGGTCCAATCGTGCTACTTCCTAGCGCCCCGCAGCAGGCTGCGGAAATCTTGGGTCAGCAGCCGGGGGAGTTCACGCTATCGCAAGCACGTCAGGCCCTTGGTACGACGCGGCGAGTTGCCGTGCCGCTTTTGGAATACATGGACGCACGCGGTCTGACCAGGCGCACCAGTGATAGTGCCCGTGTCCTGATGAAAACAACCTAGTTGTTTTTTTCACCTGTGTCGGTGTCTGTTTCTTCTTTGCGAAACAGTGCCTCGAAAGCTTCCGTCGCGGGCTGGTTATCAAATTTCGTCGTTTGGAAGAAGCGCTGCGATTTATTTCTGGTCGCGTGCGGAGGCTCCAAATACTCTGTCGGGTCAAAGCTCAGCAGCTCGTCTGCTAATTCCCCGGTTGTTGGAAGGAATGTCGGGAATACCGTGGCATCGGTGTCGGAATTGAGCTTTGGGACAGAGGCAACAAACAGCTGCTGCGGATCCGCAGGCAAGTCAACGGCGACAAGCCCTTGAGCAATATACGCGCGTGCTGCAAGCGGGGTCTGTGCAAGCAATTGCACGAGTAATTCATAATCTGCCGCGGGGCCTAACAGGCCAAAGACTGCGTCGTCGACGGTGATCACGATATCGTCACCAATGTGGTGAAATTCCACGAATACGCTGGCCGTTCCCAGCGCCTCAATTTGTGATTGCTGGACATCGGAAGTCATCGAAGTGTCCACTGCTGCAGGCACTCCACCTGCTAAAAGCACGGTGTTGTCAGGTTGGTCATTGCGCGCGATATGCCAGGGTGCCAGACCAAGATTAACGGCGACTTCATCCAAGTACACTTCGGCAGTCGTCGACGCCGTCATACCCGCTGCGCGCAGTCGGTCCAAGTCAGGAAAATCCGCCGCCTCCTGCGCATTAAGCCAGCCCAGCGTTCCAAACATACTGCGAATACGCCACCCTCCCGTGCGGTTATCAGCCTCCAGCGTGACGGGAACTTGGGTGGGAGCAGGCAGAGACAACGTTGTGGATAAGCACACAAAATCCAACACCGCGAGGTGTTCCACCCCAAGATGATTCGCAGGCAATGGATAGTCAGGCATACTACCGATATTAGGCTAGCCACAGTGCTACGCGTCAACGCCGCGACCGATACTATGACTTCTATGTACGAGACTTCCACCATATTGATTGCCTTCGGGCTGACATTATTGGCGGGGCTTTCCACCGCAATCGGTGGTGCCATCGCAGTCGGCAGAAGAAACCCCGGACCAGGATTTCTGGCGGCTTCTTTAGGCTTATCAGCCGGAGTGATGTTGTATGTCTCGTTTATGGAAATTCTTCCCGAAGGCACCTCGGAGCTGGCTGAGGCTTATGGCTCCGAGAAAATCGGGGCGTGGGCGGGTGCCGGCGCATTTTTCGCTGGAATTGCCATCATCGGCATCATCGATAGGCTCGTGCCAGAATCTATCAACCCGCACGAACCAGGCACCATCGCCCAAGCTGAGCGCAAAAACCGTTTGATGAAAACCGGCGTATTTACCGCGGGTGCGCTTGCGATCCACAACTTCCCCGAAGGCTTTGCCACCTTCCTCGCGGGGTTAGAAGACATGACCATTGCGATCCCAGTCGCAGTCGCGATTGCGATTCACAATATCCCAGAAGGCATCGCTGTGGCAGTGCCGTTGCGCGCAGCAACCATGTCCCGCTCGAAAGCCTTTTGGTGGGCTACAGCGTCCGGCTTTGCCGAGCCACTCGGGGCGCTTATCGGCTTTTTGATACTCATGCCGTTCATTGGACCAGCAGCGATGGGCATTTGCTTTGCGATGGTCGCTGGCATCATGGTCTACATCAGCCTCGACGAGCTACTCCCGTCAGCTGTAGAAACTGGCAAACACCACCACGCTATTTACGGCCTTATCGCCGGCATGGCAATCATGGCCATCTCGCTGCTGCTCTTTATTTAAGCCGCCTGCTCCTTGCGGTCTGGGGTGAGCTTATCCACGCCAGCAATGACACCGACAATAATCGTGCCCACGAGCAGACCAAAGACCATCGAACCTGCCGTATCTGCGAGCCATGCCAAGATGCCTTCTGGCACCTGAGCTGTTAGACCGTGGATGATTTCTGCGGGGCCATCGACATGAAAATCCTCGAGACCCGCAACGATGATATGGCCACCGACCCACAACATCGCGGCTGTGCCGACTACCCCGATGATGTTGAGAACTACCGGCATGCCCTTGACCAATGCCGAGCCGAGAGGGGACTTGCCGTCGCGACGACGGAGCATCGACAAGCCAATGTCATCCATCTTGACCAACAAACCCACCGCGCCATACACACCGACCGTAATGAACACGGCGACGACGATAAGGGCGCCGAGCCGCATCCAAAATGTCTGATCCAACAATGAATTAAGTGAAATCACCATTATTTCTGCTGATAGAATCAGGTCAGTAGTAATGGCCGATTTCACTAGGCGGTCTTCGGCCTCTTTGCCTTTGGCGACGGTGGGTTCTTTCTCGTGGTCATCGGAAGGCAGAAGCTTGTGGAAGATTTTATGCGCGCCTTCATAACAAAGATAGGCACCGCCGCACATCAAAATAGGACCCAAGGCCCACGGCGCAAGCCACGATAGCAGCAGCGCAATCGGCAAAATGATGACCAGTTTATTAACTAAAGAACCCTTGGTGATGCGCCAAATCATGGGCAATTCGCGCTTCGGGTCAACGCCTTGGACATATTGTGGCGTAACAGCGGCGTCATCAATTACAACGCCAGCGGCTTTAACCGAGGTTTTGCCAGCCAAGGCCGCGACATCATCTGCCGAAGATGCTGCCGAGCGTGCGATGAGAGCAACGTCATCTAACAGTGCGAGAAGTCCGCCGGCCATGTAGTACCTCCAAAGGTAAATTTAAGGTTGTGGAGGAATTCTATCGCGTGCAGCTCATCGGGGTCGTGCAACCGCACTAATTCTAGCGAGAAACTTTAGCCAGCAGGGGTGAGCTCGACATCGTCAGCCCAAGTCAACTCCATGCCAAGGGTCTGTAGCCACTTCATGGCATCGTCGCCGTAGCGCGTGATGCCTTCTACCGCCGCGAGGGTAGAGTCGATGGCTTTTTCTGCATCCTCAGCAGAAATCAAGCCCGCGGATGTTGCAGCCGAAAGCTCATCGATATCGCGGACATCAATGGGCTCACCAGTATTCGAAATTAAATCCACGTAAAGGTCGCGAGTAGTCCAGACTTCACCATTGCGGTCAATCTCCGCAATATCGATGTAAAAGTCCTGGCGCTCATCAATACCTTCGCGGAAGTGGAAGATATTCGCGCGCAGGCTCAACTTCGGCAAAAGCCACGATTCCAAGTATCCAAAGCGGGGATGGTTGGCGCCGCGAGCCATATATAAACCAAAATCCGTGACCTTATAAGAGTCCACTTCTCGCAGGTAGCCCTTGGGATCGACGTTGATGTGTTCAGTTGTATTAAAAGTTTCCTTTTTGACGGGATGAAGGTCTACGCTCACTTTATTTCACCTCGAAGATGGCCACGGTGGGCACGAAGTTGCAGGGTTTTTCTTGGGTGTTGACCGTGCCGGAGACCATCGCCACGATGGTTCCCTTTCCTGTGGATGCAGTGCCCGAAACCGTAGCGGGGCCATCTGGGTTGATGCCGTTATTGCGCAGGGGAGTTACACCAGTTTTCATGGTGTTAAGGTTCGCCCACTGCACGTTCATCCCGCCCTGCTTCTTCGCCGCAGGCGAAGTACCAAGTGCGGTGAATACAAACGCTGTTTGTCCAGAGCGCGCACCTGGGGCCGGAATCTTCGTTGGGCCAGGTACCGCGATGGCAGAACCTACGGAATCGCCTTGGCCGCCGATGCATTTACCGGAGACTGTTGGCCAGTAGAACTGTTTAAAGTTCGGCCCATCTTCGACCAGAGGCACGCCGCCTTCGCCGGAGCCGCCGGCATAAAATGCCAAGGCCGACAAAATAGCGTTACGCATATCGCGTGGCACCCATGGTTGATTGGCGAAGTCTCTGACCTGCGCCTGGGTTTGTGGGGTCGGACGGCCGAGATCGTCGAGCGGGCTGGCGATATTGCTCGAAACCGCTACTGGGGGCACCCCTTGAGAAGATCCTGCACCAGACTGTGCGATCGCCGGGGTAGCGATACCGAGCAGGGCAGCTGCTAGCGCTGCAGCGTAGGCCAAACGGCGGTTCTTGCTCACTGGGTTACATCCTTGGAGTAGTGAAGTAATTGAAGTTACATCGAGGTATATGTCAAAGCTCCGCACTGAGCCACCGATAGTCACATCGGCAACACTCGCAACTTTGACACCCCCTGTAACACTATTCACTTTTGGCACGCAGTCAACCCTTAAGGTCGACTGTTGTTTACTACTTCGCCCATCGAGACTATTTCGTTACAATTCGCCGCCGCTCGTCCCCGCTGGCGTTTCCCTCATGCTGCGCATCTTTTGCAGCGCTCCCGGACTAATCGCAGCAACCTCCTAAAATCCCTTCCCGGCCACCTTTCTAGCCCCCTCTCTCGGACCCCTGCTGGAGCGCCTTCTCTCCACTTGGCTCGCCTAGCGTCCCCTTCACGCTCACGGGTGGCATCGACAAGCGAGGTGTCGTGATTCGGTGAGCGCGAAGGGGACATTGGGGGACGGGGAAGAGGAAAGCGCTGGCACCGCGGTGGATGTGCGCTTCGCGCTCACGGAGATGGGCTGCCTGGGGAGGCCGATGAATCTGGTGAGCGCGAAGGGGACGTGGGCGGGATTGCGAAGGGGACGTGGGCGGGATTAAGGGAGGGTGCAGGGTAGTAAAACGGTGGCGAGCAGTGAAATAAGAATGGTGGGAGGGGAGGGGAGGATGGCGAGTGAGAGTCAGCGCATGAAAGGAGCGGGATGGGGGTGTGTTTCGAGGAATTTGCAGCGATCTGGCAGGATGTGGGTCACATGGGCGAGCGTAAATAGTGCATCGACAAGCAACTGCGAGTACTGTTTAGACGCTAGCTTTTTTATTTTCTGTGAGGAGATTCCTTTAGTGACCACCACTGAGTTCCGTAATGTAGCCATCGTCGCCCACGTTGACCACGGCAAAACCACCCTCGTCAACGGCATGCTGGAACAGTCCGGCGCATTCGGCGAACACGGCGACCACTCGGATCGCGTCATGGACTCCAACGACCAGGAGCGCGAGCGCGGCATTACCATTTTGGCCAAGAACACTGCGATTCACCGCAAGGGCCAGGGTAAAGACGGCGCTGACTTGATCATCAATGTTATTGACACCCCGGGTCACGCTGACTTCGGCGGCGAGGTCGAGCGCGGGCTGTCCATGGTTGATGGCGTCGTGCTGCTTGTCGATGCCTCGGAAGGCCCGCTTCCGCAAACCCGCTTCGTGCTGACCAAGGCACTTGAGGCAAAGCTTCCTGTGATTATTGCGGTTAACAAGACTGACCGTCCTGATGCCCGCATTGAAGAAGTTGTCTCTGACGCGCAGGACTTGCTGCTGGAGATTGCTGCAGGCTTGGAAGACGCTGAGGCGGCTGCGGCTGCTGAAGAGCTGCTTGACCTGCCTGTTCTCTACACTTCTGGCCGCGCAGGCATTGCGTCGACTGAAAACCCTGGCAATGCAAACGTCCCTGAGGGTGACTCTTTGCAGCCGCTTTTCGATGTAATCTACAACGTCTTGCCAGAACCTTCCGCCAACGTGGATGCGCCGCTGCAGGCACACGTTGCCAACCTGGACTCTTCTGACTTCCTCGGTCGTATTGCGCTTTTGCGTATCCACGCCGGCAAGATCAAGAAGGGCCAGCAGGTTGCTTGGATTCACTACGATGAAGAAGGCAATCAGCACACCAAGAATGTGAAGGTTGCGGAGCTTTTGCGCACCGTTGGTTTCCAACGTCAGCCCACCGAAGAGGCTATCGCAGGCGACATCGTTGCGATTTCCGGTATCTCCGACATCATGATCGGTGACACCATTGCTGATACTGAGCACCCAGTTCCACTGCCACGCATCAAGGTAGATGAGCCAGCGATTTCGATGACCATTGGTGTGAACACCTCGCCAATGGCTGGCCGCGGAGGTGGCGATAAGCTGACCGCGCGTATGGTCAAGGCTCGTTTGGATCAAGAGCTAATCGGTAACGTGTCGCTGCGCGTATTGCCAACTGAGCGCCCAGATACCTGGGAAGTTCAAGGCCGTGGCGAGATGGCTTTGTCGGTTCTGATTGAGTCCATGCGCCGCGAGGGCTTTGAGCTCACCGTGGGTAAGCCACAGGTTGTTACCCAGGTAATCGATGGCAAGGTACACGAGCCTTATGAGTCCGTCACCATTGACGTTCCAAGCGAATACCAGGGTGCTGTCACCCAGCTGATGGCAAACCGCAAGGGCCAGATGCAGTCCATGGACGTGCGCGAAGGCAACTGGGTACGTATGACTTTCCGTATCCCTGCCCGCGGTCTGATTGGTTTCCGCACCACCTTCATGACCGAGACCCACGGCTCCGGTATCTCCAACTCTTTGGCTGATGGCCTGGACGTCTGGGCTGGTGAAATCAAGGCACGCCCAACCGGTTCTTTGGTTGCTGACCGCTCCGGTCAGATCACCGCGTATGCACTGATGCAGCTTGCTGACCGGGGCGACTTCTTCGTCGAGCCAGGCGCTGAAGCATATGAAGGCATGGTCGTTGGCGCGAATAACCGCGACGAGGACATGGACATCAACATCACCAAGGAAAAGAAGCTCACCAACATGCGTGCAGCTTCTGCGGATGCGACCGTGACTTTGTCTAAGGCTCGTACCCTTTCTTTGGAAGAAGCTTTGGAATTCTGTGGCAACGATGAGTGCGTTGAGGTAGGGCCAAATGTTCTGCGCGTGCGCAAGCTGGAGCTGTCTGCTACCGATCGCCGTCGTGCAGCATCGAAGGCTAAGCAGCTTAACAAGTAAGTCTCATGCGTCGGGCAGGGTTGAAGCGTCTCACCGGCACGTCAGCGATTTTTTCCGCGGCGTTGCTGGTTAGTTGCATGGCAAATCCCGGCCCTGCCCCGACTGTTGATGAGCAAGAAGAGCTTGTCGATGCCTCCGCCGACGACGAGCCGTCCGGCGACAAAGAAGCGGACAAAGCCAGCGACGATGATGCTGAAGTTGCCGACGGCATAGAGGACGAAGAAGGCCCCGACCGCTCGTCGATGTCTGTGGGCATTGACCCATTTCAATTGGGTTTTAATCCGCACCTCGTTGCTGATGACACAGAGCTAGTCGATGCCCTCGCGGACCTCGTATTACCCTCAGCCTTTCACGGCAATATCATCGATTCTGATGTGCTGAATTCAGCGCGTGAAATTGATGCGCCGCCAGGGGTTGCGCAACGCGTGCGCTATTCCATTAAAGATGGCGCGCAGTGGTCTGATGGCACGCCCATTACGGGTGCGGATTTTGACTACCTGTTCAAAGAAATGGTCTCCACCCCCGGGGTGCGCGAAGTAGCACCTTATCACACTATTTCGGCATTAAATATTTCTGCTGGCGGGAGCATTGTGACCGTCGATTTTTCGACGCGCGTGGCGGATTGGCACCGGTTATTTACACACTTGCTGCCTTCGCACCTGTTGGAATCGGGACAATTCGACCGGGTTTTAGAGTCAGCTATCCCGGCTTCCGCGGGCAGATTCAGTGTCGCGAGCATCGACCAGGCGCGCGGCTTAATCACACTAAACCGCAATGATCGCTTCTGGGGAAAGAACCCTGCGAAAATTGACGTGGTGCAATTGCGTGCGATTCGTTCGACATCGCAAGCTGCAAACCTGTTGCGCTCGGAGCAAGTAAGTTTCGTTGATATTGCCCCGACGCAAACCTTAAAAGAGCAACTTAGCTTATTAGGGGACATCAGTACTGAAACTGCAAATCCTTCGCGCCAGCTGAGGTTGAGCCTTTCTACGCAGTCGCAAGTCTTGGAATCTCCGCAACTGCGTCGCACGATGCTATCGCTCATCGATACGCGTCAGCTCGCGCGCTTGGCAACCGAGCGCGATGTAGATTTGCGCGTGCCCTATGGCGGTAATCCGCTTTTAGACTCCTCGAGCGAAGAAGAGATTGCGGTGCTAGCCGCTGCTACCAAAGATAATCCACTGCGCATTGCTGTAGACCCGACAGAACAGGCTGCCGGCATTGCTGCGATGACCTTGGTGGATATGCTGCGTATCGAAGGCATCGAGGCGCGCGTGGTGGAAAACCGCATGACCTCTATCGTGGAAGAAGCACTGCCTGAAGGCGAGGTCGATGCAGTAATCTCTACCGCGGATACCTCCGTCACGGCCACTAATGTGGCGAGCTTTTTTACCTGTCACGCTGATGAGAAAACAGCCGCAGCTGCGGCATCAACCACGGCTGCCCCAACTTCAGCAGAACCAGCCCCAACCAAATCTGAATCACCTGCGTCTACACAGCAAAAATTATGGTCGGGTAATCTATCGCTGGCATGCGCGAACGATTTTGACGATCGCGCGCAGAGGATACTATCGGGTGAGATAAGTGCGCAACAAGGTCTGGAAATGATCCGGCAAGTCAACCGTGAGCAAGCGTTTTATCTCCCGTTAATTGATGAGACGCGTATTCGCGCCTTCGATGAAGACTATCTCGGTGGATCGTTATCCACTCTCGACGAAATTGATGGCAGGAGCTCCAAGTGAACCACAAGAATTTATCCCACGCAGCAGCCACTGAACTTGCGGGCAAGCGCGTTTTAGTTGTACACGCGCACCCAGATGATGAAGTGCTATTTACCGGCGGCATCATCGCAGAGCTAACTTCGGGTGGTGCTGAGGTTTTAATTCTGACGGCCACCTTGGGTGAAGAAGGTGAAGTAATTGGCGAACGCTATCAACATCTCGCTGGTAGCGATTTACTTGGCGGATTCCGTATTCGCGAGCTCCAAGATGCAGCATCTGCTATAGGCGCGCGCAGCGAGCACCTGATTGCACCCGGCTACCTCCGAGATTCCGGCATGGTCGGCTCTGCAGCCCACGCGCACCCGCGCGCTTTGGTGAATAACGTGGATGAGGCGGCAGGGGGCATCGAAAAGCATCTTGCGATCTTTTCACCCCACGCCGTAATTACCTATGGTCCAGATGGCGGCTATGGGCATCCTGACCATATTGCCGTGCACCAGGCGACCGAGCGCGCGTGCAAAGCTTTTGGGATAAGCAATATTTGGTGGACTATCTACCAGCGTGAGGCGATTTTTGCCGCACTGGAGACGGTCACGCCGGCTCGCGGCTGGGAAAAGCCTTCGGCGGACTACCTGCTTAATTTCACCAACGCAGCTTATGATCTAAAGCTTTCGCTTTCCGATGCCTCTTATAACGCGAAAATCGCCGGGATTTCTGCCCACCCGACCCAAGTGTGGGTCGGAAATGGTGCAGTCAGCGAGACGAATCCTGAGCCGCGCTGGGCGGTGTGCTCTGACCCTGCTGTAGCGCCGGTGGCTTATGCCTTATCTAATAACCTGGTGATGCCGGTGATTCGTGCCGAGTACTTGCAGCGCAGCCACGGAGAAAACAACCCCTGGCCAGCCGATGTTGAGGCTGACGCCAACCGCGCCCACCGCGCGGAACAGGAGCCTTTAACCGGTGATGTGTGGAAGGTATTTTTCGATGAGCAGTAATTTTGTGCCATTTGAATTCTCCCGCGCTGAAGCCGTCGGCGGCCTGGTGTGGCTGAGCGTCGGCGCGCTGCTCTCGCTGGTTTTAGAAGTTGTGTACCTCGGTGCGTATCTCACCATGCCTAATGGCGTGCGTATTGCTTTCCCGCTCACCGTTGCTATCGCCTGGTGGTTTAACAAAGTTTTGACCAAAACTGCGCGCCTGTGGAGTCCAAACATATTCATTGCTGCCATCCCGTTGGCTGTGTGGGTCTTGGGATTTTTTGGCTTTTTAGTTATAGGTTCAACTACTGGCGATCAATGGTTGGGAAGTAATATTCGTACCGTTGCCTTGCTTTTTGCCGGAATAATCGGTGGTATTTGGCCATTTGTAGGGCCTAAGTGACATACTTATAATTGTCTGGATAGTGCCGGATTTCAGGAGAAAAATACCCCATGACATATACAATTGCTCAACCCTGCGTCGATGTCTTAGACCGGAGTTGTGTTGAAGAATGCCCAGTAGACTGCATCTATGAAGGCAAGCGTATGCTCTACATCCACCCTGATGAGTGCGTGGACTGTGGTGCATGTGAGCCAGCTTGCCCAGTAGAGGCTATCTTCTACGAAGACGACGTTCCAGACGAGTGGCTGGAATACAATGACGCTAATGCCGCGTTTTTTGATGATCTCGGCTCCCCTGGTGGTGCAGCGGCTGTAGGCCCACAGGACTTCGACGTGCCGATGATTGCTGCGCTGCCACCTCAAAATCAGGATTAGCTTGTAAACAAGGAGTTTGAACTAACTATGACACGGACCCCACTGGGCAGTGTATTACCGGATTTCCCGTGGAATTCCCTGGCAGAGGCCAAAGCTAAGGCGGCTAGCCACCCTGAGGGGATCGTGGATTTGTCCGTGGGAACCCCAGTGGATGAAGTTTCACCTTCTGTGCAGCTGGCTTTGTCTTCGGCAGCATCGTTGTCTGGATATCCCCAGACTATGGGTACCCCGGAATTGCGCGAGGCTATTTCGAGTGCGTTGGAGCGCCGCTACGAAATCGTCGGGCTAGGGGACAAGTCTGTACTTCCTGTCGTGGGCACTAAGGAGGCAATCGCATGGTTGCCAACCTTGTTGGGTTTGCGTGGGGAGACCGTAGTTATTCCATCAGTGGCTTATCCGACCTATGAAGTCGGTGCGAAGATCGCCGGCGCAGAGATTATCCGCGCTGATGATCCGGCTGATTTTCAGGGTGCAGCACTGGTCTTTATCAACTCTCCGTCTAATCCCACCGGCAAGGTGTTAAGTGTCGACGAGCTGCGCGCGATTGTGGCGTGGGCACGTGAGAACAATGCCATTGTGGCCTCTGATGAGTGCTACATGGCTTTAGCTTGGGAAGACGATCATCCGCCAGTATCCATCTTGGACCCTCGGGTTACAGACGGAGATATGACTGGGTTGATTGCCATGCACTCTTTATCGAAGTCAGCGAATATGGCCTCATACCGTGCGGGCTTTTTCGCCGGTGACGCAGAGCTAATCGCCGAGCTTTTGGAAGTGCGCAAGCACGCCGGCCTTATGGTTCCAGGTCCCGTGCAGTCAGCGATGGTCGCAGCGCTTAACGATGACGCCACCGAAGCCCTTCAAGTCCACCGCTACGCGATGCGTCGTGCAAAGCTGATGCGCGCGCTGAGCGATGTCGGCTTCGAGATCCAACATTCCGAAGCCGGAATGTATCTGTGGGCCACCAGCGGTAATAACTGCCGCGACGATGTTGCGTGGTTAGCAGACTTGGGTATCTTGGTTGCTCCCGGCGATTTCTACGGAGAGGTGGGCGAGCGGTTTATTCGCGTTGGTCTCAATGGCACTGATGAGCGTATCGACGCCGCGTGCGCTCGCCTTACTGCCGCCGGTCAGCGCAACTAAAATTGGGCTCACAGCTATTTAGTACCGTGTGGAAAGCAATTCAGTAACCCAAGTGCGCTAAACTTTAATAACTTTCAGCGTTTAAAGGCGGCGAACGAGAAGTTTGCCGCCACACTCGTGCGTAGTTTTAGAAGAATTGTCCATACAGAAGGGTTACTCAAGAGCATGACGGTAGCTCGTTTTATATCTAATATGGGGCAATTTCTCAGGTTTGGCCTCGTGGGCGGATCTGGCACGGTTGTCAACCTGCTGGTGGTATTTCTATCCAAAAAGATCGCGATGTGGTCAGCTGGAATTACCGAGCATGATGGCTTTATCAACCTCTTTGGAACCCAATTCAATATCCGCTGGTACCACGTGTTTATGGCGATTGCGTTTTTGATCGCCAATACCTGGAACTATCAGCTTAACCGCATGTGGACTTTCAAAGAAGCCCAGCGTATCTCATGGTTGCGCGGTTTTTTCCCATTCTTACTGGCAGGACTTGGCGCCTTCTTGGTCAGCCAGGTCATCGCCACATTATTGATGAATGTGAATTCGCCGATTGCGTTGTCGCCAGAAATCTTCGACGACTCCACCGGCTTCCGCACC
Source organism: Corynebacterium stationis (assembly GCF_001941345.1). Taxonomy (NCBI): domain Bacteria; kingdom Bacillati; phylum Actinomycetota; class Actinomycetes; order Mycobacteriales; family Corynebacteriaceae; genus Corynebacterium; species Corynebacterium stationis. The sequence goes on along the minus strand of NZ_CP009251.1, from coordinate 1,798,545 downwards.
AAGTTCTACTGGGCATCAGCAATTTCAATTATCGTAGCTATGCCGATTAACTTCGTGATTAATAAGCTGTGGACCTTCCGCTCCCGCCCGAAAAGCCCTGTCTTCGTACAGGACGCAGCTCCTAGCTAAACGTGCTGCGCACGCATTCGTGCCAGTTGAACACCGGGTTGCCTTGTATGCCCACTTCATCGCGCCGTGGTCGACCTTGTCGAATCCACTGCGCGATTTCTTTTACCTTCGCCACCACCTGTTTTAAGTGATAATGCACGCAATCAGCGCTAAACCTTAAGACCACGCACCCAAGGCTTGCGCCATCATTGGATTTCCAGCGGTCTTTCACAAAGCTTTTGGCATCGCTGTGCACCTCATAGCCGTCGACTTCGATTAAAATCCCCAGCTTCTGCAGCCACAGATCGTAACGGTATCCCGCAAAAAGTACATTGTGTTGCACCTGAAATCCTACGCGACGCAGTTCCGTTGCCAGCTTCTTCTCTGCAACGCTATCCGCCCCGATGCAACAGCGTTTCAATACACTGCGTAGTTGCATCGTCAAGCGGTTCATGCGCCCTACGTCGCGCTTTAGCTTGTCGATGCCGCTGCGACCCCTATAACACTGCTCCAACAGCCACTCCTGCTCGTAGGGGCTGCGTCTTGCGGCCCACAGCGGTTCAACCAGTTTGATGCCGTCTTTGAATTGCGTGGTCTGCCTGCGAGTATGCCGCACCGTGAAATTTTCGCCCCGAATGGTGCGCGGGCCTTCCAATTCCAGCGGGAATGTCAACGTATGCCCCAGGTGCAGCTGCGTCGCGGAGTGTCCAGCAAGCGCGACATCGGCAAGCGATTGCGTGAGCGCCCTAGCGACATTGCGCGCGCTAACCCTGCCCCTGATGTAGATTCCGCGATGCACGCGATGCAGCGTGCCGTCTTCGACCATGTGCGCTTGTTTGCGCCTGCCGATGCCCCTTTTCCGCAACTCCTGCGTAGTCCATATGCTTCCGCTCTGGGTATTCGTACCCTTGGTGTCCGTGACCTTGGTATTCATACTCCTGACGCTATTGCTCGCACGCTACCGCAATCTAGGCCGACCTGGGGCTGCTGTGGATAACTCGCCCCTTCCTGCCACATTTATTGACGTGTCACCCAAAAGTTGTGGATAAATACCTCTGCCACCGCGCTCTCGCGCTTCCGTGCTTTACGCACCACGCGTATTTGCACACCGAACCCTTCGCGCTCACCCAGAGCAGGCCACTAGCCATGCGATGGCTTACTGTGAGCGCGAAAGGGATACCTGCTGCTGTCCGCCAGGAGGGCGAAGCTGCGGGGCCTACTGCCTGCCGTGGGTAAGGCTGTTGAAAGTGTGGGCGCTGTGGGCATCGACAAGCTCTTGCGCCTGCACGTCTCGCGCTCACCAGCTGTGGCCAAGTCTCGAGAGCGCCTGCCGCTGTGAGCGGGAAGCGAGCATCGCGGGCGCCGACTCCGACGGTGGCCGGTTGAAAGCGCAACGCCGGCTGATGCCTTCGCTTGTCGATGCCGGCGTGCTCTTCGCGCTCACAGCGAAGCTGTTGATGTCGAGGAGCTGTTATATGGTGAGCGCGAAGGGGACAGGGGGCTGAGGACAGGCTGCTGATGCGCGCGCTGTGGACGGGTGCTGACAAGGGTGGCGTTGAGATCGCAAAAGCGCCTTGCCGAGAGATGTTTGGCAAGGCGCTTGACGCGCGTTTAATGGGCGCGTGAAATGAGCGGGTTAGTTCTTATGCAGTTCCTCGTTGAGGGCGACTGCTTCTGCCTTCCACTCGGTTGCTTCGATGGCACCAGTGACGGAGTTGCGGCGCAGCAGCATGCCGGATGCGCCGGAAAGCTTGGCTGCCTTCACGGAGGTGCCTTCGTCAACGCCAGCGACTTCAGCGACGCGGCCGAAGACGGAAACCTTAGAGCCAGAGGTGACGTAGAGGCCGGCTTCGACAACGCAGTCATCGCCAAGCGAAATGCCCACGCCCGAGTTTGCGCCGAGCAGGCAGCGCTCACCGATGGAAATGGTCTCCTTGCCGCCACCAGACAGGGTGCCCATGATGGATGCCCCACCGCCGACATCGGAGCCGTCGCCAACGACGACACCTGCGGAAATACGTCCTTCAACCATGGAAGCACCAAGGGTGCCGGCGTTGAAGTTTACGAATCCTTCGTGCATAACGGTGGTGCCTTCTGCCAAGTGTGCACCCAGGCGCACGCGGTCTGCGTCACCGATGCGAACGCCGGAAGGAACGACGTAGTCCACCATGCGTGGGAACTTGTCCACGGAGAACACCGTAACTGGGCCGCGGGATGCCAGGCGGCTGCGCACCATCTGGAAGTCTGCGACTGCACATGGACCGTAGTTGGTCCAGACAACGTTAGCCAAGTGGCCGAAGATGCCGTCCATGTTGAGTCCGTGGGGCTTGACCGCACGGTGGGAAAGAAGGTGCAGACGCAGGTAGGCGTCATATGCGTCGATTGGCGCAGCGTCGAGGTCCGCAATGGAAGTCTCAACCGCGACGCGAGCTACACCGCGCTCTTCGTCAGGGCCAACAAGGGCTGCAAATTGCTGTGGAGTCTCCTCCAAGCGTTCAGTGCCAGCAGCAGAAACAGGAGTATCCAGAGAAACTGCTGGAAACCAAACATCCAACACTGTTCCGTCGTGGGTGATCGTTGCCAAACCGCGGGCAGATGCAGAAGTCATTGAATATTCAAGCCTTAGAGGAGTCGGGGATAGATACCTTAGAAAGTATAGGTAACCCTATACTTTTGTGCGAGAATTGGGCATGAACAGTGACACAATCGTCAGTCCGCCGGCGATGACGGCAACGGCGACGAGCTGGCCGCGCGCTGAAGGGTCGAACAGCATGAGCAGGACGATGAGCAGCAGTCCGAGTATCACTGCATATGGAATCCACGGGAAACCTGGCACGCGAATTTCGGTGGACTCGAGGCTCGGCTTGAGCTTGATATAAGAGGTCACGATGAAGAACCAAATGACCAACAGGCAGCCGCCGACGGCGTTAAACAAGAAAGTCAAGAGTCCAGGAGGATTCCAGTACTGAAGACCGACGGAAGCGAAAGCGAAGATCATCGACAAGATCACGGCATATAGCGGCGAGCCTGTCTTCGAGGTGTACTTAAACACGCCTGGAGCATTGCCATCGCGGGCCATATCAAAGACCAAGCGTGAAGTTGCGTAAATCTGTGCATTGAACGCTGAGAGCAGCGCAACCACAATGACGAGCTCCATGAAGGTCGCGGCATAAGGAATCTCTGCAACGCGCAAAACCTCAGTGAAAGGAGACTGCGCTGCAACGTCCGCGTCTTGAATCCTAGAAAATGGCAGCAGCAAGGTAATAACTGCAACTGCGCCCAGGTAGAAGACAATGATGCGGAAAATAATCGCGCGCACTGCTGTGGCGACATTGTGTGCGGGGTCTTCAGATTCAGCCGCAGCAATGGTGACTAGCTCGATACCGCCGAAAGCAAAGGCCACCGCCAGCAAACCGGCTGCCAAACCTGGCACGCCATTGGGCGCGAAGTTCTCAACGAAACTGCTGGTTTGGGTCTCAGCTGGGCCAAAGATGAGCCACGCGCCGAGTACCAAGAAAGCAACGATGACCGCGACTTTGATGATGGCGAACCAAAACTCGAATTCACCGAATCCGCGTACCGCCCCGAAATTGACCACGGCGAAAAATACCACGGCAACTAGTGCCGGGATCCACGGATCTACGCCGAACCAACCGCCAAGAATTGCGGCCGCACCAGTAATTTCGGCGCCCATCACCATGATGAGCATGAACCAGTACAACCAGCCCATCGTAAAGCGTGCCCAGTTGCCAAACGCTTGACCCGCATACGTGGAAAAGGAACCCAGAGAAGGGCGTGCAGAGGCCATCTCGCCGAGCATGTACATGATTAAAGTAACCAGGACACCGGCAACCAGGTACGCAATCAAAATAGAGGTACCGGCGATTTGGATGCCCACGCCAACGCCGAGGAATAGTCCGGCGCCGATGGCTGAGCCAAGCCCCATCATCGTCAAGTGTCTGGTTTTTAACTTATTTGACTCTGAATTACTCATCGCCCACTTTTCTTTCATCCTGGTATTGGCCGTTAGAAATGTTACACGCCTCATCTGCCCTGATCAGCAGCGGGTTTCACGCTACGATGGCGGATTGTGACTATTTTCCATCTTGATCTGACCCAGGACCCCATCGAGCTGACGAAGGCGCTGGTTGATATCCCTAGCCCTTCGCATCATGAAAAGGCTATTGCCGATGCCATCGAGCAGGCCTTGAAACCGTTGGTTGATTCCGCCGATGTGGAGCTTGCGCGCTTTGGAAACACCGTGTGCGCGCGTACCAATCGCGGCTTGGGTTCCCGCGTTGTTTTAGCTGGCCACGTGGATACCGTGCCAATTGCGGACAACGTTCCGCACCACATGGAAGATAACATTATGTTTGGCTGTGGCACGGTGGATATGAAGTCCGGGTTGGCGGTCTACCTGCACACCTTTGCCCAGCTGGCAGCGGATAAACACCTTAGCCACGACTTGACGCTGATTGCCTATGAGGGCGAAGAGGTTGCGACGGAGTTCAACGGTTTGGGGCATTTGCAGCGGGATAATCCTCAGTGGTTGCAGGGGGATTTGGCATTGCTGGGAGAGCCGTCGGGCGCGATGATTGAGGCAGGTTGTCAGGGCACTATTCGCCTGCGAGTAACAGCGCATGGCACCCGCGCGCACTCGGCGCGGGCTTGGCTGGGTTCGAATGCAGTGCACACCCTAACGCCGGTTATGACCAAGATTGCAGATTACTCACCGCGTGATGTCACCATTGATGGGTGCACTTACCGCGAGGGACTCAACATCGTGCACCTTGAAGCTGGGGTGGCCACCAATACTTTGCCGGATCACGCGTGGATGTTCGTGAATTTCCGTTTCGCGCCGGACCGCAGCTCCGAAGAGGCGATGGAGCACTTGCTCGATGTCTTAGGCTTGGCGAAAGAGCAAGAGATGCCTGCCGATGCCACCTTGGATTCACCTGGTATCAGCTTTGAGGTTGATGACGTCGCAGGTGCAGCGCTTCCGGGATTGGGGCAGCCGTCTGCCGCAGCGCTTATCGATGCAGTCGGTGGCAACGTTCGTGCCAAGTACGGCTGGACGGATGTGGCGCGCTTTTCTGAAATGGGCACGCCAGCGGTCAACTTTGGTCCCGGTGACCCCGGATTTGCGCATAAGCGCGACGAGCAATGTCCGGTGGAACAGATAACGTCAGTGGCACAAGCACTTCACACATATCTCACGGCGTAGAAACCCTTTAGTAGAAAGAAAATCAATGGCTCCTTTGCGTAGTAATAAAGACGGTAAACCGCGTGTTCCGCGCAGTACGGAAAGCGCAGAAACTAACCGCACGCTCCGTGGTCCCATGCTGTTGCGTACCGACGGTAATCAAACCTCTACCTACGATCAGCGCTTGTTGGAATCTGGGGCAGACCACGCGTGGAAGCATGCGGATCCGTGGCGTGTACTGCGTATCCAGGGTGAATTTGTCGCGGGATTTGATGCACTGAGCGACTTGCCCAAAGCCGTGACCGTATACGGTTCGGCGCGCACCATGGAAGATGCGCCGGAGTATGCACAGGGCATCGACTTGGGCGCAAAGCTAGTCGAGCACGATTATGCCGTGGTGACCGGCGGTGGCCCAGGAATTATGGAGGCTGCCAACCGGGGCGCTTATGAAGCTGGTGGGCTTTCCGTGGGCTTGGGCATTGAACTACCCTTTGAGCAGGGCCTTAACAAGTATGTCGACCTTGGCATTAATTTCCGGTACTTCTTTGCGCGCAAGACCATGTTTTTGAAGTACTCGCAGGCTTTTGTCTGTCTGCCAGGTGGCATGGGTACGATGGACGAGCTTTTTGAAATGCTCTACATGGTGCAAACCGGCAAGGTAACCAACTACCCAATCGTGCTGATCGGTACCGAATACTGGTCGGGTCTGGTTGAGTGGATGGCAAATACCTTGGTGGCTGAAGGATATATCAACCCCCAGGATATGGACCTTTTCTTGCTTACTGATTCGGTTGATGAAGCCGTGGAGCACATCGTTGCTGCGCACAAGGAGATGACCGATGAGCGAGTCAGCCGACTCAACCACGACGCTTAAACCTTTAGCCCAGGTGATGGCGATTGTAAATCGCACACCTGATTCCTTTTATGACAAAGGAGCGACCTGGGGGATGGCTAGCGCTTTGGCTCGCTGTGAAGAAGTCGTCGCTCAGGGCGCAAGCATCGTCGATATCGGCGGAGTGAAGGCTGGTCCCGGTGAGGCAGTCGATGCTGCTGCTGAAATCGATCGCGTGGTGCCGCTTATCGCAGAAATTGCTGCGCGGTACCCGGAGGTAATTATCAGTGTTGATACCTGGCGTGCATCGGTAGCTAAGCAAGCTATTGCTGCCGGCGCGCGGCTCATCAACGACACGTGGGCAGGTTGGGACCCGCAACTTATTGAAGTCGCAGGTGCTCACGGGGTGGGCTACGTGTGCTCCCATACCGGTGGGGTTACGCCGCGCACTCGGCCGCACCGCGTGCATTTCGACGACGTTGTCGCTGACGTGATTGCCGAGACCACGGCTTTGGCTGAGCGCGCCGTTGCGCTTGGCTGCCCACCCGAGCTGACCTTTATCGATCCCACACACGACTTTGGCAAGAATACTTTCCATGGCCTGGAACTTCTGCGCCGCATCGATGAGCTAGTAGCTACCGGCTGGCCGGTGCTCATGGCGTTGTCTAATAAAGACTTCGTCGGTGAAACCTTAGGCAGGGAAGTCGGCGACCGGGTGGCGGGAACCTTGGCGGCTACGGCCTGGGCTGCATCGAAAGGCGTGGCGGCATTTCGCGTCCATGAAGTAAAAGAGACTGTCGATGCCATCCGCATGACTGCTGCTATTCAGGGAATTGCTGCACCTTTGGCTACCACAAGGGGACTGGCATGAGTGTTTCTGTAGTTATACCGGCGTTGAACGAGGAACCAACTATCGCTCGTGTGGTGCAAGCTTGTCTGGCTGATGACCCTTTGGAAGTCCTAGTCATCGATGCTGATTCTTCCGATGCCACCGCTGCTGTAGCAACCGCAGCTGGCGCGCGGGTGATTAACTGGCGCGAGGTTTTGCCGCATGTGCCAGTGCGCGTGGGTAAAGGCGAATCCATGTGGCGCGGCGTGGAGGCGGCGCGTGGCGACATCGTGGTCTTTGTCGACGCTGATCTGGAATCAGCTGCACCTGGCCTGGTCTCAGCACTCTCTGCGCCTTTTGCCGACCCGTCAATTCACCTGGTGAAGCCTGTCTATAGCCGCACCTTCGGCAACCAGCCCACTGGAGGCGGCCGCGTTACGGAATTGACCGCCAAGCCTTTGCTGGGCATGTTTTTCCCAGACCTTTCTCATATCGCGCAGCCACTCGGCGGAGAATATGCCATTCGGCGCTCCGTCGCGCGCGAACTGCCATTTGTCGATGGCTATGGCGTAGAAGCCGGGCTGATGATTGATGTGGCACACTTTTTCGGCGCCGATGCAATCGCACAGGTTAAATTGCCGCCGCGCGTGCACCGCAACCGTCCTCTGTCCCAGCTCGCTCCGATGGCCAAAGTCGTCGCAGAGACCATCCTGGACCGTGCACACTTGTACGGGACTTCTGCGCAGGCCACTCGGAGTGCCTTAAGTCAACGTCCTGCCCTTGAACAGCTAGAGTCCCGGGAGATAATCTCATGAATATAGTGCTAACGATTATCATCGTGGCGGCTTTGATCGCACTCTTTGCCATCGTAGCAACGTGGGTGCTGTCGCACTTTGTTGGCAAAGGCCCCGTTATGGCGGATTTACCTGCCGACGAAAAACAGGCCACGCTGCAAGGCAACCGCGCCTTCGCTTTGCATGGTGAGTATGAAAAAGTCGGATTTAGCACCGTGAAATTCGGCTATTCACCTGCGCAGGTCGATGATCTTTTAGATGTTCTCACCCACGAATTACAGCGAACCAAAGAAGAATTAGCGGCGCAAAAGCGCAGCCTAAGTACCGACGAAGCTTCGGAATCTGAGTAGTTCCTTTCCCGCGATAAACCTGTGGCCTGCGTAAATGATGCTTGGTGAGCCCACTGCGCAGGTGCTTTGTGCGAAAAAAGATTATAATGGGTGTGAAGCACTGAGTTTTTCCTCACAGCTATGCCAAAGGTGAAGTAATTTCCTTTCGGCGCAGCGTGGAGAAGCAGTGGATTTTTAATTTTTTAAGGGAGCAGAATTCACATGGCAGCAATGAAGCCTCGCACTACTGGTGGACCAATGGAAGCTGTAATCGAATCGCGCAAAATCGTCATGCGTATTCCCTCTGACGGTGGCGGTCGAATCGTTGTGGAGATGACTAAAGAAGAAGCCGCTGAGCTCGGTGAGCTTCTGACTGAAGTCGCACAATAGCCCACCGCAATATCGGTTTAAAGATGAGATGATCTAATCTAGGTTTATGCTTTCGCACATTATTGATGTTCTGGCGGATCCTGCCGATGGAAGCGCGCTTTCAGGCGCGGATGACTTTACCCGGTTGGTATCTGAATCCGGTCACTCTTATGATGTCGCCAAGCAGGGGTATGTCACCCTTGCATCCGGCGCAGGTCTTAAACATAAAGGCGACGACGCCGATATGGTCACTGCCCGCGAAACATATCTTTCTAAAGGCCACTTCGCGCCTTTTGTGGAAGCTGTCACCGGCGCTATCCAAAACGCTTTAGACAATGCGATAAGCCAAGACGACGTGCCTGAGCCTACGCTTCTCGAGGTCGGCGCCGGCACCGGCTACTATCTCTCACATACTCTTGACTCCATCGACGGTTCGCGTGGAGTTGGCCTAGACATCTCCCCACACGCAGCGCGACACCTGGCAAAATGCCACCCGCGCGTTGGTGCCGTGATTGCGGATGTATGGCAGACTCTGCCGATTCGTGATGAATCCATCAACGCGATCTCAGTTGTCTTCGCCCCTCGCAACCCCGCGGAATTTCAGCGCATTCTGGCGCCAGGCGGACAGGTCATTGTCCTGACTCCGCAGGCCGGACACCTCGATGAACTGCGCGAGCCACTTGGCATACTGGGCGTCGAAGAGGGCAAGGTTGAGCGCATGTATGACCAAGCGGAGGGCTTTTTGGAGCAGGCCGCTGATCCGGTTAATCTTGCGTTTCCAGTTCAGCTGGACAAGGAGTCCATCGCAGCACAGGTAGCGATGAGCCCGTCAGCCCGGCACATTTCTGCGGAAGAACTGGCAGCACGCATGGAAGCATTGCCGCAGACGATGTCTGTAACTGCGCACGCACGCCTCGATCGTCTGCGCGCAGTTTAAGCGCCACCCCAAACTTCGAGTCCCGAGTATTCTTTATCGCTCGGGACTCTTGCGTCTTTTCAGCTTCCGACGTTTCCAGTCACAAAGGGCCCCTTCGCGCTCACCGCAAGAACTTGCCTGGCGAGTAACGTCTTTCTGGTGAGCGCGAAGGGGACGCGTGCGGGGTCAGTTCAGGTTTGCGCGAGATCGCCGCTTTGCTTGTGGATGCCACCCGGCACGCCTCGACAATCCTGCCGGCCCCTCGTGGCGGAAGGCATTGATTCTCTTCGCCGCTTGCGTCCTGGGCAGCGAAAAGTATCTTTAGGTTGTAAATATCCCCTTCGCGCTCACTGGGCGAGTGGTGCTCGGTAGGCGCGATGACGCAGTGAGCGCGAAGGGGACACGTTGGGCCAGACGTGAGCTGATGCGGTTAGTCGCGGGCGGGCGTCGTGCAGGCGCCCGGTAGGCGAGTTTGGCCGGGCCGGGCGCTGGCTCGGGCGAGTTTGGCGGGGGCGGGCGTTGGGTGAGAGGGAATTAAGGGTGGCTGATGTACCAGTCGCGGAGGACCTGTGCGTCGCCGTCGGTGGTTGCGGTTATAGAGGAACAGCCGCCTTCGAAATAAACGCGGGAAGCCATGGCGACCTGGCCGCCGTCGGCGAAGGCTTCAACAGTTGAGCCGTCGACGATGACGGTAAGGGAGTCGGAGTCGCCCTCAGCAAGCGGGGCGATAGCGGTTTCTGACTCAAAGGATACAGAACGATCAAGTTCAAGCGAGGAACCACGGTGGTGGATAGTGGCGGCGGGGTTTCCGGAGGCATCGTTAAGCGAAAGCGTCACGGTGGAGCCTTCTGGAACTTCCAGTAACCCGATCCATGAGCTAGCGCGGGTGGCATTATTGATAGCCTCCGGCAAACCCTTAGGCGGGGTTTGGAAAATCGTTCCGCCTTGAAGAGTTACGACCCTAGGCAAAGAAATGACATTGGCCCACTTACCTTCTTGCCACGACTTGTGCTGGCTGGGGTCATCGAGGCGACCAGTGCCGTTGAGCAGGCCAAATAGAATGCCCTCGTCGTAGAGAGTGGACTCATCAACGCTGCCGGGGGTGTAGTTAGTGATGCGGGGACGAGTGAAATCGTGGCCGTAGTCTAAACGCTGGAAAGGCTGCCCGACCTCGAACTTAGTGCCAGCGAGGCGGCCGACGACATATCCGGCGTGCTCACTGCCATTTTCTTCAATTGTGACCATGAGGACGTCGTAGATTTTGCTATCGACTTCATCGCGCAAGCGAATAATGCGTGGGGAGACAACTACGCGGCCTGGCTGAAGTTCTGCTCCTGGATCGCCGTCGAATTCCAAAGGCCCGGACAAGGTCCACTGCTTGGCATCGTCGCTGCGGAAAATCATGAGCTGTGGGGCTGTGGCATCGCCAGCCACGGTGAGCATTAACCAGCCCTTATGGCCTTCGCCGCGTGAGTTAGGATCTACCCAGTCGGCGACCACCACCGGAGAGCGAAAGCGCCGTACATCGTCCTGGTCGGAGACTGCTGTACCGAGGCGTGTGACACGCGTGTCCAGCGCAGAAGGATCGTCTGAAATTTCGCAGACATCATCAAATAAGTTATAGCGGGCGACTTCGATGCTGGTGGAATCTTCTTTGACGGAGGTGAAGTACAGGTGCACATCGCCTTCAGTAGCGGTGACAGAACCTGCGCGTAGCCCCGTTTCATCGTCTTGGGGCGCGAGCGGGTCATCGCATTCTAGCCAGTCAAAGGGAGACTCTTCCGAGAACGTGTGCCCCCAACGCGAAGGTGAACCGGGATCTGCTCGGTGCTGGAAAAACAGGTGCCAAGTGTTGCCGTCGAGTAGCGCGCCTGCGGGTGCCTCGACGATTCCGGACTCTGGTGCAAAATGTAGCTCAGGACGATGAACAGTCATGACACCCATTTGTACACAAAATCCGGCCACCTCGTGGAAGCCTTAAATTAGACTCCGGTAAATATCGACTGTTTGTGCAGCAATGGATGCCCAAGAGAAGGATTCGACAGCGCGCGCACGCCCCGCCAGTCCGTAGGACTTGGACTTTTCCGGATTAAGCGCGAGTGCGTTGACAGCAGTGGCTATGTCCGCTTCGAAGGTGGCTTCATCAGCTTCGTCGTAGTACACGAGCGTGCCGGTGACACCATCTTGTACAACCTCGGGAATGCCCCCAACATCTGAGGCGACAACAGCAGTTTCACATGCCATGGCCTCAAGGTTGACGATACCTAGCGGCTCATAGATTGACGGACAGACAAAGACATCGGCAGCTGTGTAAACCTCTTGCACCTTCTCACGCGGGAGCATTTCTTCGACCCAGAAAATCCCATCGCGTTCTGCGCGCAAAGCAGCAACCAATTCTTGAGTCTGCTGTGCGATCTCAGGAGTATCCGGTGCACCGGCGCACAAAATCAGTTGAATGGAAGGATCGAATTTCGCGGCAGCTTTGAGCAAGTGCGGAACGCCTTTTTGCCGGGTGATGCGACCGACGAAAGCAGCAATAGGTCGGTTTCGGTCCACACCAAGTTCTTCCAGGAGACCCTCGTCGCGGGGTTGCCATTGCTGCGTATCGATGCCATTGAGCACCACATGCACCTTCTCCGGAGCAATCCGCGGGTAGGCATCCAAGATCGCATCTTTCATCCCGGAGGACACAGCGATGACAGCGTCGGCATATTCCATCGCATTTTTTTCAGACCACGAAGAGATTTCATAGCCCCCGCCAAGCTGCTCCCGCTTCCAAGGGCGATGCGGCTCCAAAGAGTGCGCAGTAACAACATGCGGAACGCCATAAAGGCGCGCCGCAATATGCCCTCCCAAACCCGAGTACCACGTGTGCGAATGCGCCACATCGATGTCGCCAGCGGCATTAGCCATACGCAGCCCAGTGGATAGAGTCTGCAAGGCGGGGTTAGCCTGGGCTAACGCCGGATCCACGCCGTGGACATAGACGCCCGCTTCGTCGCGGGGACCGCCCATGCAGTGCACGTCGACATCGATAAGCTCGCGCATAAACCGCGTGAGCTCTGCGACATGTACTCCTGCGCCGCCGTAAATCTCTGGCGGATACTCTTTAGAAAAGATGCCTGCTTTCATATTTGCCACATTAGCGGCTGGCCTACGTGCCCGCCTGCTAATCGAGCGGGGGTAGTGAGAAAAGTACGTCTCCCTGCGAAAGTGATTATTAACTTATATCCTGGCAAGTGTGAGAAGCCAGCCTAATGTCTTAGCAATTGTCCTCGCGGGCGGGGAGGGGAAGCGGTTATTTCCGTTGACTGAAGACCGCGCCAAGCCTGCCGTTCCCTTCGGCGGTTCCTACCGCTTAATTGATTTTGTGTTGTCGAATTTAGTCAATGCAGGATTTTTGAAGATCGCAGTGCTGACGCAGTATAAGTCGCATTCCCTAGATCGACACATCTCCCAAGCGTGGAGCTTATCGGGGCCCACGCCCCAATATGTCACTTCGGTCCCTGCTCAGCAACGTCGCGGAAAGCGCTGGTACAGCGGTTCTGCCGACGCTATTGTGCAGTCGCTGAACCTCATTAACGATGAGAAGCCTGATTACGTAATCGTCTTCGGTGCCGATCACGTCTACCGCATGGATCCTTCGCAGATGGTCGATGAGCACATCGCAACCGGCATGGATTGCTCTGTCGCGGGCATTCGTGTTCCTCGGGAAGAAGCAAGTGCGTTCGGTTGCATCCAGGCGGATGGGATGGGTTCGATTACGGAGTTCATCGAAAAGCCAGCGAATCCGCCATCGACTCCGGACGACCCAAACATGACCTATGCGTCGATGGGCAATTATGTATTTACAACTCAAGCTCTCATTGATGCCTTGCTTGCCGACGAAAAAGACGACACCTCCGCACACGACATGGGTGGCAATATCATCCCTTATTTCGTCGAAAAGGGGCAAGCGCACGTCTATGACTTTATGGCGAATGAAGTCCCAGGTGCTACCGATCGCGACCGCGGTTATTGGCGCGATGTGGGAACAATTGACTCCTACTATGACGCGCATATGGACCTAATTTCCGTGCACCCGATTTTCAACTTATACAACGGAAAATGGCCTATTCACTCGACGGAAACGCAGAACTTCCCGCCTGCGAAATTTGTGCAAAACGGCATTGCGCAAGGATCCATGGTTGCTCCTGGCTGCATCGTGTCAGGCGGTACGGTGCGTAATTCGATTCTGTCTTCTGACGTGCACATTGCCGATGGCGCAACGGTTGAAGGTTCAGTTCTTCTGCCTGGTGTGAGGGTTGGTAAAGGCGCGGTCGTGCGCAAGGCGATTATCGATAAGAACGCGGTGATCACCGACGGCGCCATCGTCGGTGTTGACCGTGAGCGCGATAAGCAGCGCTTTAAAATTTCTGACGGCGGCGTAGTGGTGGTTGGCAAAAACGCCGTCGTTTAGAACTTCACGCTTCCCAGACCTCTCGCTGCCCGCCGTGCGAGAGGTCTTCTTCTTTACGCTGCGCGCAAGGCGATGGCCTCACCTAGGCGCCTCAAAACTCTCCGAGAGCCTCCATCTGCCTCCGATATCGACCATTGTGCCCTTCGCGCTCACCGGGCGCGTGTTTCTGCCGATTTTGGGCTGTGCTGTGAGCGCGAAAGGTACGCTGCGCCATTGTTTGTCGATGCACACCCTCTCCCTCGCTTTATGCTGCGGTCTCGGCGACAGGCTCCCTGTGCGTCTTTGAGGCCTCCACGCGGTCTATGACGCTCATTTGTCCTGAAATCCTGCGAGAGTGTGCGCTTCGCGCTCACCGGGCGCGTGTTTCTGCCGACCTGCACTCGTGCCGTGAGCGCGAAGGGGACGTCGCGCGAAAGTGGGGACAATTCTGAGCGAGGGGCGGGAGACGAGCGGCTGGAGACTAACGGCGAATGGTAAGGCGAGGGGGAGGGGAGAGTTGCGTGAGGGAAAGGCTTTTGTGTGCGCAAAATCGTGGCTGTGGAATAGCGCGAGCGAATTAAATTCAGCCTTTTGACAGGTAAAACCCAGGTTAATTGAAGTGTGGTTTTAGCAGCTAGATGCATTTTCTGAGGTTAAATGCAGGTAACTTGGGCAGGCTATCCTAAGTTTGTGAAATCTCTATCTGTTGCTAGGGGTCGGAAGCTGTGTAATTCTATAGGTGCAACACAGGGAAAGAGCTTCTAGAGAAACCTCAAAGGTAGCGATGGAAGCTAGTTCGAAAGTGGCGCAAGGTCGGAAGTTTCTGCGTGTCGGGGGGAGGCAGAAGCCTCCGATCTGAAAGACCTAGGAGAGCTTGTGAGGCTCCTGGGAAAATAGAATATAAACCGGCTATTGGGCGAAAGCTTAGAGGGGCCGGGCTCTTTCGCGAAACCTGGGGGGGTAGTCACAACTCGTGTGTGACGAGTGGCGCGGTCAAAAAGAGTTAAGAGAGTGTGGGGCGTTTGGCGGGGGCTGAGCGTCCCACACCTCTTTTTGGGGGACGGGGTCGGGAATTTGGGGGATTGGGTCCGGGAATTTTAAGGATAGAGTTTGGAGCCTGAGGTTCGGGACCTGAGATTCGAGACCTGAGATTCGAGGCCTGAGGGTTATCGCTTGGTGGCGAGGATGAGGCCCGAGCCGAGTGGTAGGCGGGTGACGTGTGCATCCTCGAGGGAGCGAACGTACTCGTCGGCTTCGCGGGCGGCGACGGTGACGCGGTCGGTGCGGGAAGGGTCGGCGATGGTGGCATCGAGAAGCGCATCTGGCAAAACCAATGTTCCACCGCGCGCGATGAGCGGCCAGGCGGTTTTGATGAGCGCTGGAAGATCTAGCGTTGGCACGTCAGCGTAAATAACGTGGTAGGCCTCGGTTGCGAGACGGCTCATGACATCAAGCGGGCGCGAAGGTAAAAAGCGCACGCGGCTTGGCGGGTAGCCAGCATCGCGGAATGTCCTCTTGGCGTGAGACTGGTGCTCAACCTCTGGGTCGATGCAGGTTACGATTCCGCTATCTGAAAGGCCCTCGAAAAGATAGAGGCCGACCACGGAAGAAGCTGGAGTAATGGCGATGGTCTGCACTTTGTCGCCTTCAGCTGCGGCCGCCAAAGTGGTAAGCAGCTGGCCCATGGAAGGATCTGGGGTGCGAAGACTGAATTCTTCAGCGTGCGCGCGGGCACTCGCCAGAGCTTCTGACTCGTAGCTGGTGGAGTCAATGTAGGTTCGAAGGGCATCATAAGCTTGTACAGTCACGCCCTACAGTTTAGGGATAATCTCGCATGTAAACGTGAAGAAACACCGTAGTTAATGTCTATCAGCAAATTATCAGGCTGATAGCTGGTGTTTGCTAGTTCGATATAGCACAATAGTAGCTATGACATCACAGGATCTTTCAGGTACCGCCGCATTTGATGCGGGCGAAGCGACCATGCCAACCTGGGGTGAATTAGTCGAAGAACATGCAGATAACGTGTATCGGCTAGCGTACCGTTTGTCCGGTAACCAGCATGACGCAGAAGATTTGACGCAGGAAACTTTTATGCGCGTCTTCCGCTCTTTGAATAAGTACCAAGCCGGCACTTTTGAGGGCTGGCTGCACCGTATTACCACTAACCTCTTTTTGGATATGGTGCGTCATCGTTCCAAGATCCGTATGGAAGCGCTGCCGGAAGACTATGAGCGGGTGCCTGGTACGGATATGACTCCAGAGCAGTCCTATGATGTAGCCAATTTAGATCCAGCGCTGCAGGCTGCTCTCGATGACCTTTCGCCAGATTTCCGTGTGGCTGTCGTTCTGTGTGATGTCGTGGGTATGACTTATGACGAAATTGCAGAAACCCTCGGTGTGAAGATGGGCACCGTGCGTTCTCGTATCCACCGCGGGCGGTCACAGCTTAAGAGCTCTTTGGAAAAGGCAGCTCGCACCAATGACGAAGCTCGAGTACTGCTGCGCACGAGGTAAGTCAGTATGTCTCAGTTTGCACATCTATCGGAGCTGTCTGCGGAAAAGCGTCAGAAGATTCGTGCGCGCGGAAAATCAAAGGCACGTCGGGCTGATACCACTGGGCATCTAGGTCCAGAAGCAGTTGTAGCTTTCGTCGATGATGAGATGGACTTGAAAGCTAAACATCGCGCGCGCGTTCATTTAGTTCACTGCCATGAATGCCGTGATGAGATTTATACTCAACGCGGTACCTCGGAGTGGGTGCGGCAGTGCAATATTGAATCTCAGGTGCGTGCGCCGCGGGATTTACTGCGTAAGTTGGCAAGTATCGACAGCCAAGATATGCGTGCGCACCGTTTTTCTGACGAAGATGAGTGTAAGCCGGCTTCGCGTCAGGACTTCTTCGACAAGCTAGAAATGGTTGTTCGGGCTATTAGGCATAACCAGCGGGGAAGCGAGTAGACTGAATCCGTGTTTTCGTCTATTGGCTGGGTTGAGATATTTTTCATCGGGTTATTGGCGCTCATCATTATCGGTCCTGAGCGCCTGCCCAACCTAATTCAGGATGTGCGTGCCGCGATCTTCGCCGCGCGTAAGGCGATTAATAATGCGAAGAAGGAACTCAACGGTGACTTCGAAGGCTTAGGTAAAGAGTTCGATGCCATCCGCGAGCCTTTGTCACAGGCTGCAGAGTGGGGCCGGTTGGGTCCTCGTGCAGCGTTGACTAAAGCTCTTTTCGATGGCGACGATTCCGCCTGGGACGACTTCAATCCGAAGAAATTGTTGGAAGAACCTACCCCGCAAGCTCCGGAAAATACCGCGCAGCCGCAGATGCCGCCAGTCAATCAGCCTTCGGTGAACCAGCCTCCGGCCAACCAGCTGCGGCAGCAATCGCAGCAGCCGCAATACCCGGGGAATCAAAATAATCCGCCCCAGAACCCTAATAACAACAATCAGGGTTATGCCGGCGGCGGATTCTCGTGGGCAGATATTACCTAGCGCTAGGTTTTAGTGCGAGGTAACGCCTAGACCCAAAGGTTTTCCAGCGAGCGAGATACGACGCTTGGCAACCTTGGAAGCGACATCGGTGATAGCTTTCGATGCGGCGGATTCTGGATGGGCGATGACAGTCGGGGTGCCCGCGTCGCCATCGACACGCAAGCCTGGCTCCAATGGAACCTGGCCGAGCTGCTCGACCTCGTAGCCCAACAACGTCGTGAGACGATCGGCGACGACTTGACCGCCACCGGACCCGAAGACATCAACGGTGGTTCCATCAGGCATAACCATGGCCGACATATTTTCAATCACGCCAGCTACGCGCTGATGAGTTTGCTGGGCGATGGAGCCTGCACGCTCTGCTACCTCTGCAGCTGCACCCTGCGGGGTAGTAACAACTAGTAGCTCCGCATTCGGAATGAGCTGGGCGACGGACAGTGCAACGTCACCAGTTCCTGGAGGTAGATCGAGCAAGAGGAAGTCTAAATCGCCCCAGAAAACATCAGTCAGGAATTGCTGCAATGCACGGTGCAGCATTGGCCCACGCCATACGATCGGCGCATTGCCCTGCACGAATTGTCCAATTGAGATGTGCTTGATGCCGTGCGCGATAGGAGGCAACAGCATTTCATCGTCAAGCACTGTGGGGCCTGCCGTGCTGCCGAGCTGGCCTGGTACGGAGTGGCCGTAGATATCGGCGTCGACAACGCCGACCTTGTAGCCCTGCGCGTGCAATGCCGCAGCGAGGTTCACGGTCATCGACGACTTGCCCACGCCGCCTTTACCGGAAGCTACAGCAAAGACACGCGTGGTGGAATCCGGCTTAGAAAATGGAATCTCCGGATCTTGCGCGCTGCCACGGAGCTGCTTTTTCAGCTCTAAACGCTGCTCATCGGTCATCGCGCCGAGGGTAACGTTGACCTGGCCGACATTTTCAATGTCTTCAATGGCGGCACGGACATTCGTTTCGATCGTGTTTTTCATCGGACAGCCAGCGATGGTCAACAAAATCTCAACGGAAACATCCTGGCCATCCACCTCGACGGTGTTGACCATGTTGAGTTCTGTAATCGGCTTGCCGATCTCAGGATCCTCTACGCGGGAAAGCGCGCTGCGGACAGCGGATTCGGTTAATGCGGTAGTCATAGCACAACCCAGTCTAGTCCCGTCGCGCACAATTTCGAAAGGCCGTGGCTGCTAGGCTGCTAGGGGTGAAGAAGTTTGGTGCAATGAGTCTGATTTTATCTACCGCGATGCTTTCTGCCTGCAGTTTTGCGGAGGTGTCTCCGGAAGCGGAAGGGCTGCAATCGGAACCGGTGCGAATTGAAGTCGACTCCGATAACCCGGAAGAAGTAGTTTTGGGCGAAATTTATCGGGGGTCTTTAGAAATTCAAGACCGTGACGCTGAAATTGTGGCTTCGGGCGTGGGCAATTTCCGGGTTGGCTGCACTGGCAAAATTTTGTGGGAAAACGACCCTCAGCGTGCCCAAGAACTTGAAAAGGCATTCGCGGCCGAGGAAGATTTTGATGGTCGTGACTACAACGCCGTCACCCATGAAGAGATGATGGGCTCGATGCCGACGGACTGGACCACCAATGACCCCTCCGGTGCGACGTGGTGCGATGACTTCGAGGAGGTCGACATTCCCATGAATATTGTCCCCATTTATCAGAAGAATCTGTTGGGCCGCAGCGACCGTTATGAGGTCAATAGCGTGACCAAATACATCACAAACACCGATTTACAAGAGCTTGTCGATGCCTCCCGCACCACCCCTGTCCGCGACGTAGTCGAGCAGTGGATCCTGACCTCAGTTGCCGGCGGCGGCAACCTTGACACCGGCGATGCCGTCTCCGACGACTCGGATTCTGGCTCCGATAAGGAATCCAATTAATTAGCTTGGCCGGGGATCATCTCGGGATGATTCCTTCAGCGATGAACACTTCAGTGTTCTTATCCATGGACAACCCCGACCCAATGGTGCATGCTGAAAGCACAACTTGGGTTTGGGGGAACTAAATGATCTTTCATGGCACTACACCCGTGTCTGTTGACCTGTCCGCTTCTAAGAAAAGAACTCTACGCAAGCTTTATCTCGCACTCGCATTAATTAGCGCTGCAAGTATCCAAACTGCCTGCTCCGCGACAATCTCGGGCAGCGAATCAACCAGTGCATCAACACCCGACGCAGCGAACGATGCAGCGCCTGTCGATGCAGCTACCGATGCATCTCCAGTCGCAACGACGGCGTCCACTGACCATGCCACGGACGGAACCACAGATGACTTCGGCTCAGTAATCCCACCGTTGGGTGCCTTCGACCGCTTGGATCCTGATTTCATCAGATATCAGCCGTGCCTAGAGATGCCCGACGAATTTCTCGCAGAAGCTGGCCTCCACGGTAAAGAAATTCTGGAGGGAGTCGGTGAAATGGATGGTGTTTGTGCATTTGCAGCGAAACCAGAACATGGCCAGGCTGTCTACAAACTTGTGGGGAGTAGTTTCGACTTTGAGGCTTATAAAAGGATTCCAGGGTCGATAGCTTGGGACGAAACTCGGCAAGGGACGCCAATACTGCACCATCGCGGAGAACACCTTGCAGATTCATCTTGTAGGGCGCTTATAGAAACCGAGCGCGGAACCTTAGGCACTGTATTCCAGTCTTTTGAATATGGGAACGAATCCTATCAATATGACCATTGCGACGAAGCGTCACTATTACTGAAGACCCTATTGGAATTGGACCAAGAAAATGAACATTAATTTTGACTCTCTTCACAGGATGCTGGCTAAGCTACTAGAAATTAAGACACAGATCGATCTGACTGCCGCCGAAGTTGCAAGCGATTTGGGAGGACAATTTTCGGGAATTATTGGGCTCAACGAAACCGGGCAAATTCATGGAAGGGCAATTAAACACGATCCAGCTTCGGCCCAGGAAGTGCTACGGCAATATTCAACACAAGTCGGTTGGGCGGCAGAGTTGCTGACTGCCGAAATTGATGCGTTGAGAGATCAAGAAGATCTCAACTCACATGGGCTAGAACTTGCAGATGTTGGCGGTGAAGTTGGCGCGAACAGTGTGAACCTTCCACCGCAGCCGAGTAACCAGAATGTACCCTTGACCTTTGTCCCGCCAGTGGTAATGCCAGGGACATCGTTGCTTCAATTGGCGAACAATTTCAACGCCACGAGGTTTAACGAGCTGGGACAAGCTGCTTCTGACTGGAGCACGATGGGGCGAAACATCAGCCAAGTCGTGGAGCAGCTCAATAGTGCGGCGTCGCAGATTGAGAGTGAAAACGATAGTGACTTCACGCGCAGTGCTGCGAGCAAGATTCGAGAGCTTGCGTCGACAGGTGAGCAGTTCGCGGCTAATGCGACGCTGATGAATCAGCGGGCATTCGGTCTGTTGTCGAAGGCGCCGATGGGATATGTCGAAATTCCGGCAGACCTACAAGCAGTTTCGTTGGTCCCGGATCCTGTACTGAAAAAGTCGATGGAGGCTGCGCTGTTGGTTAAGTGGCAGGCGAAGCTGCAGGAGATGGTCACAAGCTCATTGCCTAATCAGCAAAGTTTGGCGGAGGCACCGACGGCATCCGGCGGGGGCGACAATCTCAACGTGGGGTTGGGCAGCATCGCTGGAACGGGAACCCGTTACAACACGGATGAGGTTGTGTGGCCGCAGGAAATTCAAGATGCGATTGCGAGCGGTGAGATTGGACCAGGCTCGTTTGGGGTAGCAGATGGTGAACTGGTTGCGTTGGAGAATATCGACCAGGGGTTAGTGGACCAGGTGCGCGAGGCAGTCAACCAGCGTAATGAGGCCCTGTATGGAGGAGGGCGGCTTCAAGAGTTCATTAACGGTGGGATGACCAGTTTGGCAGACACGAATACTCAGACAGCTGGGATAGGTATGCCAAGTGGTACCGCCGTCAACGGTGGCGTGAATCCTTCGTTGGGATATGCGGGCGCGGCTAATAACGGCACAGGCTTCGGCGGTGGGGCCAACGGAATGGCAGCTTCTGGTCTGGGGCCGCTAGGAGTGCTCGGAAGTCGCGGTGGCTTTGCAGGGGCGGGAACCGGCGCGGGCGCCGGGGCTGGTGCTGGCTCAGTGGGAGCAGGTATTCGTGATGGGGTACCAGGTGCAGGACTTGGCGGACTACGCGGAGGTGGCGCAATCGCGGGTGGTCGAGGAATTGGTATCTCTGGAGGCGATGGTGGCGCACGCCTGTTGGGCGGCGGGGACAGTCCTGCGCGAGCGGGTTCCGCAGTCGGCGGAAGCTCAGGAACGAATGGTGCAGGTGCAGCGGCACACGGAACCGGTTCACAGGGACAACATGGCCGGGGCATTGGTCCGATGATGGCGCCGGCTGCCGCAGCGGGACGGAATCAAGATAAGAAAAAGAGCTCGGAGATGATTAAGGCTGTGACCTCACGGGTTGAAGCTAATAAGAACCGACGCGACCTTTTGGGAGAGCCA
Organism: Corynebacterium stationis; assembly: GCF_001941345.1. NCBI lineage: Bacteria > Bacillati > Actinomycetota > Actinomycetes > Mycobacteriales > Corynebacteriaceae > Corynebacterium > Corynebacterium stationis. Next base: position 1,776,745 of record NZ_CP009251.1, on the reverse strand, counting down.
CCAGCAGCGCTGCCAGGACCAATTGGTGATTGGGCGCGGCAGGAAGTTTAGAACAGCGTAGAGACAGAAAAGTGGCCCACTCCGGAAAATGGAGTGAGCCACTTTAGGCTTTTAAAGGCTTGGACTAGATGTCAAATGCCTCATCCAGCAGGTTCTTTTGCTCAAGCTGGTGAACCTTGGAAATACCAGTTGCAGTCGAGGACTGCGCACGACGGGACACGCGAACCATTTCCGGCATGTTCGGAATGAGGTTACGCAAGTGCTCGTTGTAGAACGGCCATGGACCCTGGTTAGCTGGCTCATCCTGAACGAAACGGACCTGGGTTGCATTCGGGAAGGACTCGAATGCGTCACGCAGACGGTTGAACGGAATTGGGTGCAGCATCTCAATACGAACAATGGCGATATCGTCGCGGCCCTCGGCAGCGCGCTTCTTCTCCAAGTCGTAGTAGATCTTGCCGGAGCACAGCATGATGGTCTTGACCTTGTCAACATCACCGATGACGTTGCCGTCACGGTCGACCAAGTTTGGATCGTTGATGACCGAGGTAAAGGACTTCACGTCGGTGAAATCCTCGACAGACGAAGCAGCAGCCTTATTACGCAGCATCGACTTCGGGGTGAAGACAACCAGTGGACGCTTCATCTCGCCGAGTGCTTGACGACGCAGCAAGTGGAAGTGGTTCGCTGGGGTCGTCGGCTGAGCAACGGTCATGGAACCTTCAGCACACAGCTGCAGGAAGCGCTCGATACGAGCAGAGGAGTGGTCAGGGCCCTGGCCTTCGTATCCGTGTGGCAGAAGGAGAATCAGGGAAGAGGTCTGACCCCACTTGGCTTCACCGGAAGAGACGTACTCATCGATGATGGTCTGAGCACCGTTGGCAAAGTCACCGAACTGTGCTTCCCATGCAACAACTGCATCTTGGTTGCCCAGGGAGTAGCCGTACTCAAAGCCCATACCTGCGTACTCAGTCAACGCGGAGTTATAAGGCAGGAACTTACCGCCGTTGCCGCGCTCGGCGGCAAGTTCGTTGAGTGGGTTGAACTCGTCGCCGCTGTTTGGATCGAAAGCAATTGCGTGACGCTGGGTGAAGGTACCACGACGGGAATCTTCACCAGCCAGACGAACTAGCTTGCCTTCGTTAGCAAGAGAACCGAAGGCGATAAGCTCGCCCCAGCCCCAGTCGATGTTGCCCTCGATGGAGGACTTGGCACGGTCCTGAGCAACCTTGCCCACGCGCTTGTGGTACTCAAAGCCTTCTGGAGTATCCAAGTAAGCCTGGCCGATTGCGCGGATTTCATCGGCAGTAATCGAGGTGTCAAGGCCGCGGGTCAGGGACTGGGAAGCGGTAATGCCTTCCTGCTCCTGTGGGCCCTTCTTCTCAGCTTCCTTAACCTCAGCGAAGACAGATTCCATCTGGTCGCGGAAGTCTCGTGCTGCTGCTTCTGCGTCTTCTGCAGACAGGTCGCCACGGCCGATGAGGTCTTCGGTGTAAGACTCACGAACACCGCGGTGGTCTTGGATCTGGTCGTAGAGGATTGGCTGGGTCATCGATGGGTCATCGGATTCGTTGTGACCGCGCAGGCGGTAGCAAATCAGGTCGATGAAGACGTCCTTGCCGAAGCGACGACGGTATTCGGTAGCCAGCTGGCCTACCCAGACAACTGCTTCTGGGTCGTCACCATTGACGTGGAAGACAGGGCAATCAAAGCCCTTGGCAAGGTCGGTGGAGTAGTAAGTCGAACGTGAAGAATCAGGAGTGGTGGTGAAACCAATCTGGTTGTTGACAACTACGTGTACTGTACCGCCGGTGGTGTAACCACGCAGCTGGGACAGGTTGATGGTCTCCTGGATAATGCCCAGGCCAGCAAAGGAAGCATCGCCGTGCAGCATCAGTGGGACAACGGAATAGCCGTCTTGGCCCTGATCCAGGATGTCCTGCTTAGCGCGAGCCATACCAACCAGAACTGGGTCAACAGCTTCCAGGTGGGACGGGTTAGCGGTCAAGGTGACCTTGATTTCGCCATCGCCGAACATCTGCAGATGCTCACCCTCAGCGCCCAGGTGGTACTTCACGTCGCCCGAGCCGCCAGCTTGGCCGCCCTTGAAGTTGCCATCGAATTCTTGGAATATTTCAGCCAATGGCTTGCCGACGATGTTGAACAGGACGTTTAGACGACCGCGGTGAGGCATGCCGATGACAACTTCATCAAGCCCCTGGCCAGCGGCGGTGTCGATGACAGAGTCCATCAAAGGAATCAGTGCTTCAGCGCCTTCGAGGGAGAAGCGCTTTTGGCCGACGTACTTGGTCTGCAGGAAGTTCTCGAATGCTTCAGCAGCGTTGACCTTCTGCAGGATGTACTTCTGCTCAGCAGTGGTTGGCTTCGGCATGCCAGCCTCGACGCGGTCGCGCAACCATTCGCGCTCGTCGCGGTCGAGGATGTGTGCGTACTCGGTACCAACCTTAAGCGTGTAGGCAGAACGCAGACGAGAAAGCACCTCGCGCAGCGACATGGATTCCTTGCCGCCGAAACCGCCAACGTTAAAGGTACGGTCCAGATCCCAAATGGTCAGGCCGTGGGTTTCCATGTCCAAGTCGCGGTGATCTGGGATTGGAAGGCCAGGCTGAGCCCAGCCGATCGGGTTGACATCGGCAAGCAAGTGACCGCGGGAACGGTAGGCCTCGATGAGAGACATAACGCGGGTATTCTTATCGATGCCCCTGTTTGGCACATCCTGTGCCCAGCGGAATGGCTGGTAAGGAACAGCCATTTCCTTAAAGATTTCATCCCAGAACTTGGTATCAATAATCAGCTGGGAAATGGTGCGCAGGAATTCACCGGACTCTGCACCCTGGATGACGCGGTGGTCATAGGTGGATGTCAGAGTAACTAGGCGGCCAACGCCCAAGTCTGCAAGACGGTCGGTGGATGCGCCAGCAAATTCTGCTGGGTAGTCCATGGAGCCAACACCGATGATGGAACCGGAACCCTTGGTTAAACGAGCAATGGAGTGACGGGTACCAATGCCACCTGGGTTGGTGAGGTTGATGGAAACGCCGGAGAAATCATCCATCGTCAGCTTGTTCTTGCGGGAACGCGCGACAATATCCTCGTAAGCATCTACGAACTCAGTAAAGGTCTTGTTTTCGCACTCTTTAATAGCTGCTACGACTAGCGCGCGGGAGCCATCCTTTTGCGGCAAGTCAATTGCAAGGCCTAAATTGATATGCTCTGGCTGAACAGCGGTTGGCTTGCCATCTTGAACCTCGTAACGGATGTTCATGTCCGGGTGAATTTGAACAGCCTTGACAATCGCCCAACCAAGAATGTGGGTAAAGGAAATCTTGCCACCACGAGTGCGCTTGAGGTGGTCGTTGATCATCGCACGGTTTTCCCACATCAGCTTCACCGGCATGTCGCGCACGGTGGTTGCGGTTGGGATTTCTAGCGACTGGTCCATGTTCTTAGCGATAGCCTTGAACATGCCCTTTAATGGCTTCTCAGAAAACTCTGGGTATGGCTCAATACGGTCTAAAGGAGATTCAGGAGCCTTCTTAGCAGCCGGGCCGACAGGGCTCGGAGCCTTTTGGACGCCCCTAGCGGCTTCAGCGCTAGATTCTACAACGGTCTTGCGGGCAGCTTGCTTAGCTTCAGTTGGCTTGCCCTCCGTTGCCTTAGCCTTCGACTGTGGAGCGGAGTCCTTCTTGACGCTGGCCGAGGATGCGGACTTTGCCGCTTCAGCCTGCTTCTTTGGGGCACCGTTCTTCTCAAAGAACTCTCGCCACTCCTTATCTACGGAGTTGGGATCCTTGGAATACTGCTGGAACTGTTCGTCAATCAGCCACGCATTGGGGCCATAGATGCTCGAGTTGCTCACGGCAGGTGCTCGCCTCATTTCGTTGAGTTTATGTGTAGGTCTTTTATCGACTTTAGTTGTGCATTCAGTGCTTAGCCACTATACGCGGCCAAAGTACTGTTGACAGCTCGCTCCTTATGATACGGCGGAATCAAGTAGGAACCATAAGCACCCATCGTTATGGTGGTGAACGCGCCGTTCGACCTGCTAAAACACCCTAGAATAGAGGGGTAGTGTGGTGTTAGTTCACCAACGCTGGGATCTGCGTGTGAGTGTGCTTGATCATCTGCTGTCCCAACTTCCGGTTGGCGATTGCCCCCAAGGCGGCGCCAATGCCAAAGGGAATTAATTTCGACACCCACATCCACCGCAAGCGCTTGCTCATATTTTTAATGAACATATTTAGCAAGCGGCCATTGAGACCGGAGAGAGACGGCGCAGAAAACCGAGTGAGCGCACTAGCCGTAGGAAGGCCCTTGCCTTTGCCTACGTCTTGGACCAAGGCATCGACAAGCGCTGAGCCCTGAGCACCATTTAATACCAGTAGCACGACTGCAAGGCGTTGTTCTTTAGTGCTGAGATCGATGCCTCGGTTATGTGCGGAAGCCAAAAAGTACCACGCGGCAGCTTCAACAAAGACTAAAGATTCAGCTCCAATGGCCGCAGCGCCCGTGAAGAAACCCACGCCCGGGATAGCCGAGGCCGCACCCGCACCAGCGCCAGTGCCCTGGACAAAACGCATGAAATGCTTGTCCAAAATCTTCTGGATTTCCTCAGGAGAAGAGTTCGGGTTTCGCTTGCGTACGGAATCGACGTATTTCGCAACCGTTGAAGATTGCACGTGAACAGCCTTTTGCAGCCCGGACATGAGCATGGACGCAAATTTGTCATCGTCGTCGAATAATTCTTGGGCCTCACGGCTTGGAGATTCTTCAACGAGTTCGCCTTCTAAGATTTCATCCTCGCCCAGACCGCCGAAGTTATCGCGGTCTTCGCGGGAGTTTTTCTTATTTAGAATTTGTGGAAGTTTCATCGCTAGATTCCTCTTCAATTTAATAGCGGTACATAATTACTGCGATAGCATGAGGATACAGGGCCAGCCAGGCACGCTGCAGGTACTCACACAGTGTTCAACCACAGTAACTAGCGGCGCAATTCCCGAAACAGGGTTATTGTTATGAATATGAGTTCTTATTCGCTCCCTAGTCGAATGCGTGGTCAGACGGCATGAGTAATGGTGATGAGGATTCAACCGGTGGCCAACTGCAATCACATGGAGATTATTCCTCGGACCAGGTTGAACGCGAGATGTCAGTGGCTGCAGCGAAAGCAGCAGCAGAAAGAGCGCGTCGACGTGCGCACGAAGCCATGGTGGCAGCAGCCGAGCAGTCACGTGGTGAAAAGCTCACCATCAAAACCACCACGGGCTGGGTCCATGGCCGCATGGAAGAGACCGAAGGCAAGCTAGTTCGCTCCTGGCGCGGGATTCCTTTCGGCGCTGATACTTCGGGGGATAATCGTTTCCGCGCGCCTCGGCCTGCGCCGGCGTGGGAGGGGATTCGGTATTGCAGCGAGTTTGGCCCGGTAGCGCCGCAGCCGACGTATTCCTGGCAGGACCGCATCGTGGGTAGCGAAGACTGTCTACATCTGGATGTTGTGCGCCCGGATACGGATGAAAAGTTGCCGGTGGTTGTTTATTTCCACGGCGGATCTTTTATCGTGGGCTCCTCTCACATGCTTATGCTGCGCGGGTTTCAGCTCACTGAGGCGATGAATGTTGTCTATGTGTCCATTAATTTCCGGCTCGGCGCTTTAGGTTATCTGGATTTGCGGTCGCTTTCCGATGACTGCGTGGCCAATCCCGCGGTCATGGACCAGCTTTTGGCCTTGCAGTGGGTACAGGAAAATATCTCCGCATTTGGTGGCGATCCTGATTGCGTCACCGCCATGGGCGAATCTGCCGGCGGTGCCGCAGTATTGACGTTGATGGCAAGTCCTGCCGCGAAAGGGCTTTTTCACCGTGCGATTGCGCAGTCTTCGCCGGTGGGCATGGTCCATTCGCGTACACAGTCGACGTTTTGGGCTCGCGAGTTAGTAAAGCGCATGGCTTTGCCGCGCGGCACGACGGTGGGTGCGCTGCGTGAGGCTGCTGGTGATGACATTGTTCGCGCAGGCCAGTCCATGATGTGGCGCAACGGCGAGCTATTGCACCTGAATTCTTCTTATGCGCCCACAGTCGATGGGGATTTGATTCCGGATCATCCGCTGGAGGTCTTTGCCCGCGGCCAGCAGCTTGATATTCCGTTGCTGATTGGCACCAACAGCGATGAAGCAAGCTTTTCGAAGTTCATGTTTCAGCGTGAGCATATTCGCCAACGCGCAGCCGTTCGCTTGCTGGCGTCTTTTGATGAAGAAAACGCCCGCGGAGTAGTCGATGCCTATGACGGGGCGACTAATCGTAATGACTTTGCAGAGCTGCTTGCCGATGCCCTCTTTTGGGCCCCATCGATTCGCATTGCACAGTCGCATGCCTTGAAGAATTCCACATGGATGTATCGCTTTTCTTATGCTTCGAAAGCCTTGCGCGCCTTGGGTCTGGGCGCGATGCATTCGATGGAGCTGTCTAATGTATTCGGCGATATGAACGCCTCTCGGGCATCGTTGCTGTTGCGCATGGGCAGTGCGGAGAAAATGGATGAGCTTACCGCGCTTATGCAGCGGCATTGGGCGAACTTTATCCACTTTGGGCGACCCGGTAATGATTGGCCGCAGTACACCACCTCGGCCTCGCAAGCGAAGTCGGAGAGCCCAGGGGTTGCTCCTGCGCACCGGGCAACGATGATGTTCGATGTCCCGCACCGCCTTGATTTTGACCCACGACGTGAGCGACGCAAGGCCTGGAATGACTACAACATGCTGGAATGGGGGTTGGGGCGTCCTGATATTTTGGCAGAAATTGAGTTCTTGCTCGAAGGGTTTAGGCCGTAGTGAACAGCGGGTTTCTTGTCATTGATTCCGCTTGTAGAGAACACGTCAAGAAACTGCTGGGATCGGCTGCCTAAGATTGTGGGATCGCGGTAGGCTTGTGCGGCAACGGCTTTTCTAGATAACCGTTGTCGCATGGCCCACGCTTTATTATCAACAAGGACGGAATGCCAGATATGAGCTTTTTCGAGAACATTGCAGCGGCCTTGGATGCCGAGGGTATTGAGTCTCGCGTCAATGATGACATTATGTTTGTGCCGATTACCGCGGACTTGGAGATTCAGTTCGTGGAAATTGATCAACTGCTTCCCGCAGCGAATGTCTACATTGCAGCAGCTGATGTCGACGAAGACGACGAAGACTTTGAAGCAGTACTAGTGTCGGTGGCTTTTTCCGTTGAAGATGCAGTAGAAGCGGTGGCTCGCCACATCGCAACCGACCAGGTGGTCACCGTCTTGCGCGATTTGCTGGAAGGCACTGATGAGCGCATCGCAGAGTTGGAGTTTGTGCAAGATGAATTCAACCCGAACCTGGTCGTAGCAGAAGTAGCGAATGATTCAGAGCTGCGCGTGCTCGTTGAAACAGTCGATGGTGTGCCGTCGGCTATCGTGCGCTTTTTGTCTTTTGCCTACACTGAAGATGAATTTGATGATGCCGAAGATTCTTCGCAGATCGATGACTACGATGATGCAACCATCCAAGAACTGTGGGATGTGGATACAGAAGAAGGCGTCGATTCTGAGGAGCCATTGAGCGACGATGAATACCAGCTGCTGTTGCAGTCTTCGCTTTTCGACGGAGCAGAACCGGTCATTGAGATTCCCGCAGAAACCCTCGAGCTGGGAACCTACATCGACTTCGACCGTCTTTTCGACGTTCTTGGCCTAGTCTCTGAACAAGCTATGGATTGGGAGTCACAGTTAGTGCCTTTCGATTCTGATGAGTTTGATGAGCCAGATGTCTATGACATCTACGGTGAAGACACTTTGGATGAAGAACTCGAAAGTGAGCTTGAAGGATACGAAGACGGCTTTGACGATGAAGATGACGAGGATGACGACCTCGAAATCCACGAACTATCGGGCTCGCGTACAGGTGCTGATTCTGAAGACTCAGATGATGCTGAACGCGATAACTAGCAACTAGTTATTTGCGGCCAGCTTTAGACGCTGCCTTAGAGGCCCGCGGTGCATAGTCGGTGAAAGCCAATTGTGCACCGCGGGCTTTGTGCTGCGTGGCTTTACCTAAGCCGCTTGGTTGAGGCCGGCGAACATTGAACTCGGGGAGCGCAGCGGCTGGTAATCTCGGTCCACCATCCATACAAAAGTTGTGGCTTGTCCAGAAGCGATCTCATGCACCGCAGTAGCGGTATGTGGTGGGATAAGGGCACGCACCCAGCCTTCGGCAATTTCAGGCCGCACTTCAAGTCCTGCCGGATCAGTGATGCGAAGGCGAATGAGATAGGCGGGCTTCCGGCGTTCGCCGTACCCGTGAATGCGTGAAATCGCGCGTGGGCCTACTCGGAAGCGAGAGATGCTTGCGGTCAAGTCCCCGTGGTCGATTACTCCTGGAAGTTGTTTTATCGGCGGGCGCCAATTGGCTATATCTCGGTTGAGGGAGCGCGGATGGCGCATGATGGAATTTAGGGCATCGACAGTATCTGAGTGAGCAAACAGTACTTCATTAGCTACCGTGGCAGCATCGACAAGCGGGGCGCGCTTGGCCTGCGCCGCTCTACGTGCCTGCGAAATGGAGCGTGGGTTCATGGACGTGGGAATGTTTTTGTGCTTTTTCATGTTTAACACTCTAGGACCACCTTCGGACATCCGTTCTAAAGTTTCGAAAACTATTAGAACATAAATTCGATAACTTTGGGGTCTTGATGTGAAAAGACTTTGTTGAGGATTAGGGCTAGAGTTAACCGAGCTATGAAAAATATTGAATCTACCTCCCCGGATGCGGATCTCGACGCGAGCAAAGTACAGCCGAAAGTTCCACGGGAAATTTGGGTCTTAGTCGTTGCTGCGTTTATTATCGCCTTGGGCTATGGGTTGATTGCCCCGCTGCTGCCGCAATTCATTGTCTCTTTCGATGTGTCAATGGCAGCCGCGGGCCTCGTAGTTTCAATCTTTTCAGTTACCCGGCTGATTATGGCGCCGGGCGCGGGCGTACTGGTGGACAAGCTAGGAACCCGCGCGGTGTATATCACCGGCTTGCTTATAGTTGCTGGGACCACCGGTTTGGTTGCAGGTGCTACGGAGTATTGGCACATTATTGTCCTGCGCGCGCTGGCCGGAATTGGCTCGACCATGTTTACGGTCTCGGCCATGGGGCTAATTGTAAAGATGGCGCCGCCGACGATTCGCGGTAAATGCTCGGCGATTTATGGCACCTCATTTCTGATCGGTAATATCATCGGCCCGATCATGGGCGCGGCCCTGTCCTTTTTGGGATTCCGGTGGCCATTTTTCATCTACGGCGTTGGCGTAGCGCTGGCGGCATTAGTGGTGTGGATTTTGATGCCAAAGGTGGATCATGCTGAGGAGACGTCCACGGCAAAACCGCCGATGAAGTTGAAAGAAGCGTGGGGCGATACGGCATTCCGTGCAGCGCTGACCTCGAATTTTGCGCATGGTTGGGCAAATATGGGCGTGCGGGTTTCGGTCGTGCCGCTATTTGCCGCAGCGATGTTTCATAATGGCTCGGCGGTGGCCGGCTTCGCTTTGGCAGCTTATGCCTTGGGTACTGCAATTGTGTTGCAGGTATCTGGGCGGATGGCAGATAGCATCGGTAGGCGACCACTGATTATTGCAGGTCTTACGGGCACGGCGATCTTCGTCGGGGTCTTCGGCTTTGCAGGCTCAGCGCCGGTGCTGATTGTACTGTCTGCTTTGGCAGGAGCTGCTGGCGGATTTACCAACCCAGCACAGCAAGCCGTGATTGCAGATGTTATTGGCAATGAACGCTCTGGCGGGCAGGTGCTGTCATCGTTTCAGATGGCAATGGATCTGGGCTCTATTGGCGGGCCAATTATCGTGGGTCTGTTGGCGGACATCTTCGGCTTCAAGATTGCATTCGCGGTGTGTGGCGTACTGTCGCTCATTGGTGTTGTGGCCTGGATTTTTGCACGTGAGACTTTAGAAAACCCCAAGCCCAAAATTCGACGCTTGCCCAAGGTCTAAAGCTTTATCCTCGGGGGGCAATGGGGGTGTTTTGCGTCGCCGAGGTGGTGACTTTGTGGCACACGGCACTTAATATGTATCTCAACTCGCGTCAGGCTGTCGCGCGGGCATGTATTTAACTCGTCGCACTATTTATCGTATTGCCACATAGAAATGCATGCCTTTATGCGCATGCCCTGTGGCAATGGGTAAAGATCAAAGCCCATAGTCAGGAGTTCGTTATGACGACGCCCGAAGCAACGGTGAATTCCAATCACAGCAATTCACCGGATGATAAAGACCCCGCCATTCCACAAGTCAAAGGAAAATGGCGCCTTGTTGTCTACAGCGCAATTGGCGCCTTCGTATTCTTCTTTCCCATGCAGTACCAGGGAAAGAGCTCAATTCCCCTGGACCACATGGTCACCATCGTTCGGGAAACAATCCCCAGCATTGTTCCGTGGTTGATTCTGGCCCTGGCCGCATTCGGAACGTATCGCGGCATTGCCACAAAATCCTGGGATCGCGGCTGGGTGCACGGCGTGTTCGCAGTGCTCAACTTCGTGGGCCTGCTGGTCTCATTCCTACATGTCATTGGCCAATTGCCATGGGTGCTTGGTGATGAAGACCTGGTTCCATTTTTGTGGAATGCCATTGCAATCCCCGTGGGATTGATTGTGCCCATTGGCGGTGCCTTCTTGGGCCTGCTCATTGGCTACGGCCTTTTGGAATTTGTTGGTGTGTTCATGCAGCCGGTCATGCGCCCGCTGTTTAAAACCCCAGGCCGCAGTGCCATTGATGCGGTGGCATCATTTGTTGGTTCCTACTCCCTGGGCATTTTGATCACGGACCGCGTCTACCAGCAAGGCGGCTACACAGGACGTGAAGCAGCGATTGTTGCGACCGGGTTTTCTACCGTTTCTGCAGCGTTTATGGTGATTGTGGCCAAGTCTTTGGACTTGATGCACATGTGGACCACGTTCTTCTTCGCCACCTTGATCATCACCTTTATAGTCACAGCAATTACCGTGCATATCCCGCCGCTGCGAACCATCCCGGATGAGTACTTTGAAGGCTCCACGCCGTCGCCAGAACAAAAGGTAACGGGCAACCGATTCAAGGCAGCCGTGCGTGAAGGATTGCTGACTTTGGATGCCGCACCAAGCTTGGGCAAATCCATTTGGATCAATTTCCGCGACGGGCTGCGTCTGTCGGGCGCGATTGTGCCATCGATCATGTCCGTTGGCTTGATTGGCCTGCTGCTGCAGCGTTTTACCCCGATCTTCGAGTGGATTGGCTACCTTTTCTACCCATTCGCATGGCTGGTGCGCCTGCCTGAACCACAGCTGGCCAGTGAAGCAGCAGCGCTGGGTATTGCTGAGATGTTCTTGCCGGCCACCGCAGTTGCCGGCAGCGATGACCTAGTGCTGAAGTTTGTTATCGGCGTGGTGTCAGTCTCCGCAATTATCTTCTTCTCCGCGCTGGTGCCATGCATCATGGCAACCCGGATTCCAGTTTCTATCCCGAAGATGCTGGTTATCTGGTTTGAGCGTGTGGCGCTGACCATTGTCATCGCCACACCAGTTGCTTACCTTCTGCTGTGAGCTATTCCCTGAGTGATTTTTTAAGTTGCTGACGTCGAAAGAACGTGAGCGACCGCAATATCGTTGATCAACCGCGCACCCAATTTGGCTGTGCGGTTGTCTTGATCAAAGCGGGGACTAATCTCCACGACATCTACCAATGCCAGTTTTCCGGTAGCAGCGATAGCTACGGCAATAGCGCGGATACGGTCAAAGCTCACACCCAAAGCTGCAGGAGCAGAAACCCCCGGTGCTTGGTCAGCGGGCAAAACATCCATGTCGATGGAAAGGTGCACGCGCTCGTGCGGGGAGTTTTGAACCAGCACGCGCGCTAACTGCGCAGCCTCTTTCACACTCATCTCCGCAAGGTCTTCATCCAACGTGATATGAACGCCAAGCTCATTTGCAGTTTCAAAAAGCGTGGCGGTGTTATTCGGCTGGGAGATGCCCAAAACGCTGTAATCAAAATCCTTTTTACCTACAAGCTGGGATATCTGTAAAAAGGGCGTGCCGGAAGTTGGGCGGTCCTCCGAGCGTAAGTCGAAGTGCGCGTCTAGATTAATAATCTGCGCTGGGCCTAAGGAGCGAAACAGTCCGCGGTGGGAGCCAAAAGCAGTTTCATGCCCGCCGCCTAAAATGACGGTTAAATGTCCGGCATCGATAAGCGTGGCTACTCGCGAAGAAAGCTCCTCATGGGCTCCCTCCAGGTCGGTTTCTTGGGTGGTGATGGTGCCGGCATCGAAAAGCGCAAGCTCATCGTGTACTGCTAAACCGCCCAGTGCTTCGCGTAAAGCTGCTGGTCCTGCCGCAGCACCTTGCCGCCCGCCGTTGCGCTCAACGCCTTCATCGGAAGCAAAGCCCAACAAGGCAACACCCGCGGGCGAATCTTGTGCAATGGGTTCAATGACGCTGTGCCACCGGGCATGTTCCGGTCCTGGGCCGTCGTTGCGGCCAGACCAATCGGGGGCAGGGGAGTACAAGGGCGCGGTCTCAGTGTTCATGTACCCGATAATAAAGAAGAAAATTGTCCGATTCGTGTTCTATGGTGAATTAGTGAGCAAAATTCAGGTTCCCGCGGCGCGTAATACTTTGCGCATTTTGTCTTTGCTGTCGAGCATTGATGTGCCAATTTCTGCTGCGCGTATCCGCACGGAACTGGATTTGCCGCGTTCAACTACCTACCATTTGCTGGCTGAGCTGGAGACTTCCGGCTTTGTGGTGCACCTTCCAGAAAATCAAACCTATGGTTTGGGCCTGGCGGCTTATTCGATGGCCTCGGCCTATACAACGCAGCAACCTTTGGTGCGTATGGCACAAAAGCCTCTGTTGGAAGCAGCTTCGCTTGTCGATGGCTCCGGGCACCTCGCGCGTTTATCCGGCTCAGAGATTTTATATTTGAGCGAAGTTCGTTCTGAGCATGCCGTGAGTTTGATTACGGAAGTCGGTGTGCGCTTATCGGCGGCGCGTACGGCCTCGGGGCGGATTATGCTGGCGCATCTACCGCAGGCAGAAGCCAAAGCGGCGCTGAGTACAAGTGGGCTGCACAAATCGTGGCGGGAGATTAAAGAGCGCCTGGAGCTTTTTCAGCGCCGTGGATGGGCTGAGGAAATCGAAGAAGTCTCACGCGGACAGCGTTCAATTGCCGTGGCGATTGTGGATCATTTGCAGCGCCCTGCAGCCTCATTGGCGGTGACCTATCGCGTTGATGTGGCAGAAAATGAGCAAGCAGTCGATGCTGCAATCGCTGTGTTGATCAAAGCGGCCAAGTCTATTTCGCAGCGTATGTACGGCACAGACACGAAAGCGCAGTAGGGCAGCGGGTATGGCTTTAGGAAAACTGGGTGGACAAGCACGCGTTAGTGACCGCGCTTTTGATGCGCTATATACGGCGATTATTCACGGCGACTTAGAAGCTGGAAGCCGATTGCAGGTGCATGATCTCGCGGAGTCTTTAGGCACATCGATGATGCCCGTGCGCGAGGCCTTAAACCGACTAGAGGAATTTGGCCTGGTCGAGGCCTTGCCGTATCGCGGTGCGGTCGTGAAGGCTTTTCCCAGGGCGAGTTGCTGGAGATTTACTCAGTTCGCACGCTATTGGAGTCGCAAGCTGTAAAGCTAGGCATCGGGCAGTGCGATGGCGTGTGCGTTAAAGAGCTGGAAGAAAAGCTTCAGCAGATTCAACAGGCCCTGGATGCGCAAGACCCAGCGGGTTTTCTGGATGCCGAAGAGGCTATGTTGACCTGCGTATTTGAACGCGCCGGTAATCAAACCTTGATGAGTTTCATCCGCACCTTGTGGGCGCGCTCGCGCTACTACAAGATGGTCGGTGTTAAGGATGTCTTTGAAACCGGCAATGTCGCATTGCTTTACGATGAAGCCGCGCAATTTGTCGCCGGCGCTACCACCCAAGATGAGAACATGGCCTTGGATGCGCTGCTCACTGCTCTCAAGCGTGCCGAGGATGGCATCCGTGCCGAACTCGGATAGGCGGGATGAGCTAAACGCTCATCCCAGAAACGAGGCTCGTATCTCAGACAACCGGGAGATTGGTGGTGTGTCTCACGGCAGGTTAGTTCTGTAGGTTTAATCTCAAAACCAGAGGTTTTATCCAAAGAACTAAAAAGGAGCTTGCATGTCGCGTCATCATCAAGACACGGTCACCGTGGGAGTCGGTGCGCTTTCGATTGAAGAAGTTGTTGCTGTTGCCAGGTTTGGTGCGCAGGTAGAAATCTCTGCTGAAGCGCTGGCGGAGATTTCTGCTACGCGGGAGCGAATCGAAGACCTGGCGAAAGACCCGACTCCGGTCTATGGCATCTCCACTGGATTCGGGGCACTGGCCAGGCGGCATATTCCTGAAGAAATGCGTGCGCAACTGCAGTTATCCCTGGTGCGCTCACACGCGGCGGGCTCGGGACCAGAGGTAGAAACCGAAGTCATTCGTGCGCTAATGCTCCTGCGCTTGTCCACCCTGTGTACCGGGCGTACCGGGGTGCGTCCGATGGTTGCGCAAACCTATGCCGCAGCACTCAACGCAAAGATCCATCCGGTAGTCCACGAATACGGTTCCTTGGGCTGTTCTGGTGATTTGGCACCACTCGCGCACTGCGCGCTCGCATTGCTCGGGGAGGGACCAGTTCGCGTGGATGGCGGTGATATTCAAGATGCTGGTGATGCATTATCAGCAGCCGGAATTGAGTCGCTAGTGCTGCGCGAGAAGGAAGGACTTGCGCTTATCAACGGCACCGATGGCATGTTGGGCATGTTGTGTCTGGCGATTACTGATCTTCGTGAAGCGGCCAAGGTTGCCGATATCGCTACCGCCATGACCGTCGAAGGGCTTTTGGGAACCCTTGCGGTATTTGCCGATGACTTACAGCAGCTGCGCCCGCACCCAGGGCAGGCGGCATCGGCAGCCAATATTCGCGCCATCGCTGAGGGCTCCAAGATTTTGGAGGCTGCTTTTGAAGATTTCAAAAAGACCCAAGTCCAAGACGCCTATTCCGTACGCTGTGCACCGCAGGTCGCCGGCGGTTTCCGTGACACGATCGAGCACACCGCGCTGGTTGCGCAGCGTGAATTAGCATCCGCAGTGGACAATCCAGTGGTCGCTCTGGACGGCCGAGTCACTTCTAATGGCAATTTCCACGGTGCGCCCGTGGCTTATGCGTTAGATTTTTTGGCCGTTGTCGCAGCTGATTTGGCATCGATTTCCGAGCGCCGTTCTGACCGCTTCTTGGATCTTGCGCGCAACCGTGGACTCAACGCTTTTCTTGCCGATGACCCCGGTGTGGACTCGGGCCACATGATCGCCCAATACACCCAAGCTGGCATTGTCTCTGAGCTCAAGCGCTTGGCCACACCGGCTTCTGTCGATTCCATTCCATCGTCGGCGATGCAAGAAGACCACGTATCCATGGGCTGGGCTGCTGGGCGCAAGCTGCGTAAATCTGTCGATGGTCTGCAGCGCGTGCTGGCAATTGAGGTCCTTACTGCTGCGCGCGCCATTGATCAGCGCACCGAAGGTGATACCGAGCAGGCTGCAGCGGGAACCGCCGCGGCAATTAATGCGCTGCGCAAAGTCACTCCTGGTCCTGGCCCAGACCGCTTCTTAGCCCCAGAGATTGAAGAAGCTGTCCAGCTAGTTCAGTCTGGTGTGTTGATTGAAGAGGTTGAGGGGAGCATCGGAAAGCTGCTTTAAAAACCTTAACTTTTTACCGCTCTTAGCTTTGATACCACCTAGCTCAGAGCGGCTTTTTCATGCTTTCCAATGTGAAGTCTGGTATTTCAGACACCTAGCCTCTCTGTGGCCTGTTGCACATGCCTGTTTCCTTTTAAGTTAATTAATAAGCGCATAACGGCTAAGGGGACAGCCCCGGAAAACCGACCTTGTTGGACTTTCGGCCCTTTCACGTTAGTTCGCAACCTTGTTCTTGAAATGTCTTCGAAAGGAACCACAGTGTCTCAACCACGCGAAGTCCGCGCCCCACGCGGCACCGAACTCAACGCCAAGAGCTGGCAGACCGAAGCGCCTTTGCGCATGCTGATGAATAACCTGGACCCTGAGGTAGCTGAGCGCCCTGAGGACCTGGTGGTCTACGGCGGCACCGGCAAAGCAGCCCGCAACTGGGAAGCTTTCGACGCGATTGTGGAAACCCTCAAAGACCTCGAATCCGACGAGACCTTGCTGGTGCAATCCGGCAAGCCAGTCGGTGTATGGAAGACCAATGAGTGGGCACCGCGCGTGCTGCTGGCCAACTCCAATCTGGTCGGCGACTGGGCGAACTGGGAGCACTTCCGCAAACTCGAAGACGAAGGCCTGATGATGTACGGCCAGATGACCGCTGGTTCCTGGATTTACATCGCGACCCAAGGCATTTTGCAAGGAACCTATGAAACCTTCGGTGCGATTGCGCGTAAGCGTTTTAACAACACCTTGGCCGGCACGCTGACCTTGACCGGTGGCTGCGGCGGCATGGGTGGTGCCCAGCCTTTGGCAGTCACCTTAAACGGCGGTGCAGTTTTGATTGTGGACGTGGATGAAACCCGCCTCAAGCGCCGTCAGTCCAAGCGCTACTTGGATGAAGTAACCACCGATATCGACGAAGCGTTGAAGCTCGCGCTGCAGGCGAAGGAAGAAAAGCGCGCCCTTTCAGTCGGCCTTGTCGGCAATGCCGCTGAAGTATTCCCAGAGATTCTCCGCCGCCATAAGGCAGGGGAATTTACCGTCGATATTGTCACCGACCAGACCTCCGCGCACGATCCGTTGAGCTACCTGCCTACCGAAATCAGCGTCGAAGACTGGCACGCTGAGGCCAAGGCAGACCCGGAAACCTTCACCAAGAAGGCTCGCGAATCCATGGCGGCGCAGGTCCAGGCCATGATGGAATTCCAAGACACCGGCGCAGAAGTCTTCGACTACGGCAACTCCATCCGCGATGAAGCCCGTCACGCAGGCTATACTCGCGCATTCGAATTCCCGGGCTTTGTCCCTGCCTACATTCGCCCGCTATTCTGCGAGGGTCTCGGCCCATTCCGCTGGGCTGCACTTTCTGGCGACCCAGAAGACATCAAGGTCACCGATGCCGCGCTCAAGGAACTCTTCCCCGACAATGAGCATCTGCACAAGTGGCTCAACGCCGCTGAAGAATACGTGGAATTCGAAGGTCTGCCAGCACGTATCTGCTGGCTCGGCTATGACGAGCGCCACAAGGCTGGCCTGCTCTTTAATGATCTGGTGCGCGAAGGCAAGATTTCCGCACCGATCGTCATTGGCCGCGACCACCTCGACTCCGGCTCCGTGGCATCTCCATACCGTGAGACCGAAGCGATGCTCGATGGCACCGACGCGGTTGCCGACTGGCCACTGCTCAACGCCATGACCGCAGTTTCTTCCGGCGCAACCTGGGTATCCATCCACCACGGCGGTGGCGTAGGCATGGGTCGCTCCATCCACGCTGGCCAGGTATCTGTTGCCGATGGCACCGACTTGGCCGCGGCGAAGCTGCGCGCTGTGCTGACCAACGACCCTGGCATGGGTGTTATCCGCCATGTCGATGCCGGCTACAACCGCGCTAAGGAAGTCGCCGATGAGCGTGGCGTGCGCATCCCGATGGAATTTCACTCACGAGAAGACTAAATCTCGCGAAAGAAAAAACGGGAGACATAAAACTGGGAGGATAGAGATATGAAACTGTTCAAGAATATCTCAGAGCTGCGCACCGTCTCTGATGCTGGCACCATCAAAGACGCCGCGCTGATAGAAGAAGACGGCATTATCCGCTGGGTCGGCATAGCCACGGACGTGCCTGCTGAATTCGCGGAAGCCGAAACTATCGACTGCGGCAACCGCGCAGTACTTCCTGGCTGGGTGGATTCGCATACGCACATGATTTTCGACGGCAACCGCGCCGAAGAATTCGAAGCGCGGATGGCCGGTGCCGACTACGCTGCCGGTGGCATCGCTGTGACTATGGAAGCGACTCGGTCTGCCGGTGCGCAGCGCTTGGAGAAGCTCCTGGTAGAGCGCATCCAAGCAGGTCACGCCGGTGGCACCACCACCTTCGAAACCAAGACTGGCTACGGGCTAAACACCGAATCGGAGTTGGAGGCCGCGCAAGTGGCAGCTCTTCACGCCGATGACGTGACCTTCTTAGGCGCCCACTTGGTTCCCCCCGGGGCAGACGCGGAAGAATACGTCGATGAAGTCGTCGGCCCCATGTTGGAGCAGGTCGCACCGCATGTGGACTGGATTGACGTCTTTTGTGAACGTGGCGCTTTCAACGAGGCCCAGTCGCGCCGGGTATTAGAGGCCGGTAAGAAAGCTGGCTTGGGACTTCGCGTTCATGGCAATCAGCTTGGCGATGGCCCCGGTGTCCAGCTCGCCGTCGAACTCGGTGCCGCATCTGTTGACCACGTCAACTATCTCACGGATGAGGATGTTTCGGCACTCGCTGGCTCTGGCACGGTAGCGACCATGCTCCCGGCATGTGATCTGTCGACGCGGCAGCCGCTTGTCGATGCCCGCCGGCTTCTCGATGCCGGCGCCACCGTCGCGATTGCCTCGAATCTCAATCCAGGCACAAGTTTCACCTCGTCGATGAATTACTGCGTTACCACTGCGGTGCTGCAGCAATACATGAGCTTGGACGAAGCTATCGAGGCAGCCACCTTAGGCGGTGCGAAAGCGCTGCGCCGCAACGCAGTATCGACCGATGGCGGCAGTGGCAGCGGACTTGACGCAAAGGGCCGTCCTGCCAAAGGCCAGCTGGTTGTTGGCGCGGCATGCGACCTGCATATCCTCGATGCTGTCAACGCGATTAACCTGGCATACCGTCCCGGCATGCCCGCGACCTACCAGACATGGCTGGCGGGAAAGAAGGTCTACAGCAGCCGGTAACCGGCCCCGCGGATGGTTTCAAGACGCTGCGCACCAATCTTTTTGCGCAGCGTCGCAATATACACATCCACCACGTTCGAACCGGGGTCGAAATCAAGACCCCACACTTGGCTTAGTAGCTGCGCGCGGGATAACACCATGCGCGGGTGGCGCATAAAAGTCTCCAACAGGCCAAGCTCGCGACGCGAGAGGTCCTTCCATTTGCCATCGACAAGCACCCGATGTTCGCGAATATCCAAGGTGAGCTCCCCATGGTTTAGGGTGCCGTATTCATTCGCCCCAGTGGCGCCCGTAGGCTCCACTGCAGGTGCTGAGTCTTGCAGGCGCAACCGCACGCGCGCGAGCAACTCCGCGAACTGGAAAGGCTTCGGCATATAATCATTCGCCCCGCCTTCGAGCGCGCGCACCCGATCTTTTAGTGCCGTGCGGGCAGTCAACACAATAACCGGGACATCGACCCCTGCGGCGCGCAGTTTGGTGAGCACATCGGTGCCATCGAGAAGCGGAAGCGACAAGTCCAAAACGACCAGCTGATACGAATTGGACTGCGCCAACCCCAGCGCCAACGCGCCATTATCTGCGATATCGCACGCGTAGCCTTCGGCTTCTAGCCCGCGTTTGATAAAGCTTGCGATGTCTTGGTCATCTTCAACAATTAAAATCCGGCTCATCGTGTCACTGTGCTTTCAATAGGAATTTCAATACCAAACGTCGCACCCTGCGACTTATTCTCTGCCCCCTCCGGGGAGCTGATTATTACCCGGCCACCATGTGCTTGGGCAATGGCTTGGACGATGGAAAGCCCAAGGCCTGCCCCCTTGCTCCCAGAACCGGGCACGGCTTTATTGCCCTGAGGCTGTTCTTTCTTTTCTAATGTCCCGCGGTGAAAACGCTGGAATAGCGCCTCCTGCTGCGATTTTTCGACCCCGGGGCCAAAATCTGTCACGCAAAACCGCGCATGCGTACCGTCAATGCTGCTGGTGATACGAATTGGTGAATCCTGCGGGCTGTACTTTGCAGCATTACGGACGAACTCCAAGACTGCCTCGGTAATGCGCGCCGGGTCGCACGCTATGGTGCCCTCACCAATTCCGACGACTTCCGAGCGACCATTGGTCAACATATGCGCCTTGTCATCGATATCGATGGTCAGCTGCGATAGATCTACTTCCTCAATATTCAAGAAATCAGAATCCGCCGATTCTGCAATCGCCAACGTCAAAAGGTCGTTGACCATGCGCGTCATGCGGTCCAGTTCTGAAATACACAACTCCAAAGATCGTTCGCGTTCTTCAGGCGTTGCCGTATCGAGTAGTTCTAGATTGCCGCGCACAATTGTAATCGGGGTGCGCAGCTCATGCCCCGCATCATCAATGAATTGCCGCTGTGCGCGATAAGCCTCATCGATACGGTCCATCATGTGATTGAAAGTGCGTGCTAGCTGCGCGACTTCGTCATCGCCATGCACCGGCACCCGGGTAGTCAGATTCGACTGCGAGATCCGCTCCGCAACGTGAGCCACCTGGCGCACCGGAGCAATAATACGAGAAGAAATAACCCACGCGATTGCCGCGGCCAAGCTCAGACTAATCAGTCCCAGCCCTGCAAATATAAGTGTTTGCCGATTAAGGTCGGCATAAACCTGCTCGGTAGACACCAAGACCACAACGTAGTCCAAGCCGCTTTCCGATGGCACCGTAATCTTGCCCCAGTGAATTCCATCAGTAATACCTGAACTTTCATCACCTATGACAATGGAGCGCACCATGGGGCTAAAAGCACGCGCATCAACATCTGGGCACGTCAACGAATCTAGCTGCTGGAACACCAAGCGATCATCAATAACGCCAACCAGGACCTCATTGGCCTCCGGTACCTCGTGGCTCAGATAGGTCTCAATCAACTGCGCGCTTGATGCATGCCCTCCCGCAAGGCGTGAATGTGCTTCGACTTCGACAGCTGTTTTCTCTACAGCTTCATTAGCAATATCGTGCACGTCAGCGCGGCGCAAAGAGTCGGTGAAGTAAATCATCGACGCCAGCGCCGCGAACACCACCATGATGATCCACACCATGATGGAGAATCGGAGGGAGACAAAAAGCCTTTTCATGTTAGGTAGGGGACAACTCTCAGCTTTATGCCGACTTAATCGTAATCGTCGTCATCGTCGTCATCGTCCCAATCGTCATCGTCCCAGTCATCATCCCAGTCGTCATCGTCGTCCCAGTCTTGATAGGTCAACGGCACTTGCGGGGTGATGTATGCGGGCTCTTGCTGGATGTCATCAGATACATCGTCGCTATCATCATCGCGTTCCGAGCTAGGAGTAACTGGCGTGGACGGGCTCTGGTGATCGGAGTGCTCTTTGCTTATCGATGGCTCAACCGTCACCGCGGAAGGATCAATCTCCGGCGCAGTGCGCGTATTAGCAATGGCAGAGCCCGCAACAACAAGGGTGCCCATCAAAGCAACGATGCCGGCCAGGGGAGCAAAGCGCTTGACTGGGGAAGCCTTGGACTCTTTCTCAAGCTCGAAAGCGGAAGTGTTCGGGGTGTGTGGTGCCTCGGACATGATAAAAATCTTCTTTCAAAAGTTCTGGTCAAAAAGTATCACGTTTAAACTCCCAGCGGAGGAAGTAAATTCAACATGCTTGGTGGTTGAACACTTATAAGTATGGAAAGCGCATGTGAAAGAGCGATGAGGCAAACATTAGAATTTCTTAATGTTGGTTTAGGCATGCAAGAACCCGGCTGCATCGTTCAAGATAAAAACACAGCGGCCTGCTGAAAGGTGAGCGATGCGCTGAAAGTGATGCGGGTGTGTTTGCCAACACCATCGACAGTTTTGGGGCAATAATAATAGTATTTCTGCTTCACCTAGCGTAAGGTTAAGCGAGCAATGAGCATTACCGATAACGCCACCGGCGGCGAAATGGAGCCGGAAGATAACTTTAACCAGTCGGAATCTCAGGATAAAACGCAAGGTGATGCAGTAGATACTGCACAGGTCACCGGGGCTGCGGATACTTCTGAGGACACCGGCGCTGAGGATAAGAACTCAGCCAACGATAATCCCCAGGGGTTCGCCAATTTAGGTCTTCCTGACAACGTTCAGGACGCCGTAGCCAAGGTTGGATACACAACCCCTTCACCAATTCAAGCTGAAACCATCCCAATTTTGATGGAAGGCCGCGACGTAGTCGGCCTCGCACAAACTGGTACTGGTAAGACGGCCGCTTTCGCGCTGCCAGTCTTGTCCCAAATCGATACCAATGCTCGCCATCCGCAGGCATTGGTGCTGGCTCCAACCCGTGAGCTTGCGCTGCAGGTCGCAGATTCATTCCAGTCATTTGCAAGCCATTTGGGACGCATCGATGTGCTGCCGATTTACGGCGGACAGGCCTACGGCATTCAGCTTTCGGGCCTTCGCCGTGGCGCACAAGTCATCGTGGGTACACCAGGTCGTGTCATTGACCACCTGGAAAAGGGTTCTCTGGATATTTCCCAGCTGCGTTTCCTGGTACTCGACGAAGCAGACGAGATGTTGAACATGGGCTTCCAGGAAGATGTTGAGCGAATCCTCGCTGACACTCCGGAAGAAAAGCAGGTCGCACTGTTCTCGGCAACCATGCCAAACAGTATTCGTCGCCTGTCGAAGAAGTACTTGAACAATCCTGCAGAGGTCACTGTCAAGACTGAACGACGCACGAATGACAACATTAAGCAGCGCTTCTTGTTGACCCCGCACCGCGCAAAGCTCGATGCTTTCACTCGCATCTTGGAAGTAACAGACTACGACGCAATGATCGTGTTCTGCCGCACCAAGCATGAGACTGAAGAAGTTGCAGAAAAGCTTCGCGATGCAGGCTACAACGCCGCAGCCATCAACGGCGATATCGCGCAGAATCAGCGTGAGCGCACCGTTGACCAGCTCAAGGATGGCCGTCTGGACATCCTGGTTGCTACCGACGTTGCAGCACGTGGTCTCGACGTTGACCGCATTACGCACGTGATCAACTTCGATATTCCAAACGACACCGAGTCTTATGTTCACCGCATCGGCCGTACTGGCCGTGCTGGACGTACCGGTGAAGCGATTTTGTTCGTTACTCCTCGTGAGCGCCGTATGCTGCGTTCCATCGAGCGTGTTACCAACGCACGTTTGGAAGAGATGGAGTTGCCAACCGTTGACGAAGTCAACGCAAAGCGCAAGGAAAACTTCGCTAACCAAATCACCGAGGTTCTCGGCGATGGCCAGATGGAACTCTTCCGTGGCCTAGTTCGCAAGTACTCCGAGACCAACAACGTTGCGATGGACGATATCGCTGCTGCATTAGCAGTGAAGCTCCAAGGTGGCGCAGACTTCCTAGTCAAGGACATGCCTGCTCCTAAGCGCGACCGTCGTGACCGTGACCGCTTTGATCGTGATGACCGTGGTGATCGCGGTGGACGCGGACGTGACCGCGACCGTGGTGGCCGTGACCGTTTCGACCGCGACGATCGTGGTGGACGTCATGAGCGCCGCAACGATGGTGACTTTGAGACTTACCGTCTTGACGTTGGTAAGCGCCAAAATGTTCGTCCAGGTGCAATTGTTGGCGCTATCGCCAATGAGGGTGGCCTGTCCGCTAAGGACTTCGGCCGCATCACCATTGCAGTTGGCCACACTTTGGTGGATCTGCCAAAGAAGATGGACCCATCCGTCTTGGATCGTCTGAGCGATACTCGCATCTCCGGTCAGTTGATCAATATCAAGAAGGATACTGGTCGCCCACCTCGTGACCGCGACTTCGATGACCGTGGTGGTCGTGGTGACCGTGGTGGA
Source organism: Corynebacterium stationis (assembly GCF_001941345.1). Taxonomy (NCBI): domain Bacteria; kingdom Bacillati; phylum Actinomycetota; class Actinomycetes; order Mycobacteriales; family Corynebacteriaceae; genus Corynebacterium; species Corynebacterium stationis. Next base: position 1,752,937 of record NZ_CP009251.1, on the reverse strand, counting down.
CGCGGCGGCCGTGGCGGACGTGACTTCCGTGGTGGCGACCGTGACCGTGGCGGACGCGGACGCTGGCGCGACTAAAATCGCAGCCTAGCTTTTAATAGCTAAACCGAGAGCTTCGCTCCAGTTTCAAACTGGAGCGAAGCTCTTCTTTTTGTTTTGCTCTTTCGACAGGCCCCGATTCCTAGTCGGCTCCCTCTTGCACTCTTCACCAACACTTGTACTCTTCAAAACCCGTCCCCTTCGCGCTCACGGAAACTTACCTGCTTCCGACTTCGCTGGTTCTGGTGACCGCGAAGCGCACATGGGCGGCATCGGGTGCATGGGAAACCTGGGAAGCAGAGCTTGCCTACCGCAGAGCCCGCCCACAGCAGGACCCAGGTGATGAATCAGATGCCCGCCCAACCGCGGCAATTTTGTGCGAGCTTGGCAGAGCGTACCCTTCGCGCTCACGGAAACTTACCTGCTTCCGACTTCGCTGGTTCTGGTGAGCGCGAAGCGCACATGGGCGGCATGGCAAGCAAGGGAGGCAAAAGATGGATACGTGGTTTTGAAACAATTCGGCGCAAGCTTTGAGCGCGAAGGGGACACGGGTATGAAAACCGTGTGCGGCAACGAAAAATCCTCGCAGCCTAAGACTGCGAGGAGTAATTGATGTGGTGTCGAAGATTAGACAAACATCAACAGTGCGGTGATGATCCACAAAAGGTTGAAGATTCCGCCGAACATCGACAGCTGCTTCTTCGCCTTAGTGAAATCGACAGCGTTGCTGCCAGATTCCAGAGCTTCCAAAGTCTTTTTCTGACGTGGAATGATCACGGCGATGAGCAGAACCCACGCGATGACCGACAGAAGAATCGAGATGTGGAAACGACCCTGGGTACCGAATACGCTCAGGTTGGTGAGGAAGATTGCGATACCTGCAACGGGAACAATTGCGGAGATCGGGCCGTACTGGCTGGTGAGACGGTGCAAAGTGGTTGCAGCGCCGAGTGCTTTGGTGTCACCGTCTTTGGCCTTCATCATTTGGCCCTGGTATGCCGATACAGTGATCATTACTGGGCCCATCAACAGGACTGCAGCCAAAACGTGAATTGCGATAAGTAGTGAAGTCATGGGGGAACTTCGCTGCCTTTCTATTGTTTTATGTACGCCGCCCATTTCGGCCGCGCTCAGTAAAACAGCCTAGTCACCACGGGATTGGAATGCCCAACTGGCATTGCCTTTTCATGGTGCTCAGTGATGCTTCCGATAGTGATAGAGAATATGCAGCAGCTATCGCAGCGAGCCGTTCGGAATACCAACACCTGGCAGCAGGGTGGGGCGGGAGCCATTCGTCGGGCAAGCTGTCAGACTTCGACTGATTCAGCGAGCGAGAAGTTGCGACCAAATTAAGTGGATCGTTGGCGAAGTTCTTTCGGGTTTCATCGTCCCAGGCATAAGCTCCGTGGTCCCATGCTGCAGAGAGCGGAAAGATGTGGTCAACCTCAATGTCTGAGGTCGGGATGTGGGTTTGGCTGTAGGGGTCGAATAGCTCAGCGCTTTCCGATGCACAGTCGGTGGCAGCCGCCGACTGACTAAAGATGACGTGCTGGCGGGTATTGCATGTGCTTCCGAGCGGGACAGCCCAGTCATTTCCGAATTCAGAGCGGTCATAGCCTAAAACTTTGTGCCGCATGTCGATGGCTTCTACCTGTTGCAGTGAGTGTCTGAGTTGGGGAAGTCCTTCCTGACTAAAAGGGTGAAGGCGGGGGAGGAACATAGACAACGCGAAGAGCAGCGTTGTGATGGACAAGATAATAAGGAATATATTTCTCAAAAGAGCGACAAATGCTGCTTTGCGGGCGAGTGCAGCTGCGTCTTCAAAGGTGCTGGGTGTGTCTGAGGTGGAGATTTTTCGGGCACGGCTGGTGGGCGTGGTAAAGACGGTGACGCGATAGGGCTGGGAGTTAGGAATGGATGTTGGGGCATGCGGACTTCTCCTAGGATTTCCCATGACAATTTAGACTGCTAGGCCCCACGCGAAGTTCCGTACGGGGCCGGAAAACCCCGGCGTACCCTTCGCGCTCAACGAAAGGAGGCTTCTTGGCAGGCGCATAATTGTGGTGAGCGCGAAGGGGATATGGTGGGGATTTTTCAGGAAACAAGCCGGAATAAAGGCGTCAGAAGAAACGAAGCCCTCCGCCGCACCATCAGGCGCGAGGGAAGGCTTGAAGTAAAGCAGAAGACTTGAGGTTAGACCTTGTCGGCTGCTTCTTCGAAGTCGAGGTCTTCGTCTTCAGCAGCCATGTGTGCAAGCTTGGCTGCGCGATCGAATTCTTCTTGGACCTCAGCTGCAGGTTCCTTGGTCATCAGGGTGACAATAACTGCAACGATGACGTGGGCAATGAAGCCTGGAACGATTTCGTAGATCAGGGAGGAAGTCGCTGGGACCATGCCCCAGACCATGGAAACCACAGCACCGGTGACCATACCGGCGATAGCACCCTTGGAGTTGAGACGCTTCCAGTACAGAGCCAACAGAACCAGTGGGCCGAAGGCGGAGCCGAAGCCTGCCCAAGCGAAGCCAACCAGACCCAGGATGGAGTCGGATGGGTTAATCGCAAGGACACCACCGATAACGGCGATGACAAGAACTGCGCCACGGGACAGGCTGATCAGAGTCTTCTCGCCGAGCTCCTTGTTGGTGACCATCTTCCACAGGTCCTCAATGAGGGAGGAGGAAACGATCAGCAGCTGAGAAGACATGGTGGACATGATTGCTGCCAGAACAGCGGTCAGAACCAGGCCAGCAACAAGTGGGTGGAACATAACCTGAGCCATGTCCAAGAAGATGGTTTCGAAGGACTCTTGGTCAGTGATGGAGTAGTCGTTCTGGGTAAAGAAGACCGTACCGATGATGGCGGTAAATACCGCACCTGTGACGGAGAGGAACATCCAGGAGATGCCGTATGCGCGGCCGGCCTTGGCATCGGAAGCCTTACGCATCGCCATGAAGCGGACGATGATGTGTGGCTGGCCAAAGTAGCCCAAGCCCCATGCAGCGTTACCGATGATGGCTGCAGCCGAAACACCGGCGATCATGTTGAAGTAGTTCGGGTTCTCAATTCCGGTGGTGCCATAAGGATTCTCAGCGGCGAAGGAGAAGATTTCTGATGGGTTATCCAAAGAAACCAGCGCCATGATTGGAACGATGAGCAGGGCAGTGAACATCATCAAGCCCTGAACAACGTCGGTGTAGGACACTGCCAAGAAGCCGCCTACTAAGGTGTAGATGACGGTGACAGCGGAGACAATGAGCAAGCCGGTCAAGTAGTCACCATTGAACGTGGACTCAAAGTAGCGGCCGCCTGCCACCATGCCGGAGGAGACATAGAAGGTGAAGAAGAAAATAATGATGATTGCGGCGATAACGCGTAGTGCACGGGAGTTATCGCGAAGGCGGTTCTCAAAGAAGGATGGAACCGTAATCGAGTTGCCGGCAATTTCCGAGTAGGAGCGCAGTCGCGGCGCAACCCACTTCCAGTTCGCCCAAGCACCTACAGTCAGGCCAATGGCAATCCACAATTCAGACATACCGGTGAGGAACAGTGCACCAGGCAGACCCATGAGCAGCCAGCCGGACATATCTGATGCGCCCGCCGACATAGCTGCGACGAATGGGTGCAAGCCACGTCCACCTAGGACGTAGTCGTCATACTTATCGGTTTTCTTGTAGCTCCAAAAGCCGATGGCAAGCATGACTGCCAGATAAATGACAATGGCAATCACGTACCACGTTGATTGACTCATAATGGTCTCCTTAGACCTGTCGAAATGTGTTGGTTAAGCCAGTAATTCAAAAATTTGATCAAATCCGCAGGTCACCGTACAGCGCGGTTCACGGAACAGGGTTACCTTAACGAGCAAAAGTGTTGCGCCCAACTTTTCTCTTGGCAATACACAGAAAAAACCAAGCTAGGTTTTGCCATAACCTTGCAACTTACTGCGGTTATAACGGAAGTGTAACGATTGACTGTGTAATGCGAATAAAAGTAGCCCTCGTCAATCCAAGTGGCTGAAAGTGACTTGTGGCACAAGTTAATCACAGTGGATCTGAGAAAGCGTTCTTACCGGGGATAATGTCGCCGAAAAGATATGCGTTAAGAATCCAAGGCTGAGTAAAACTACCAACTGCTCTATACTGGCGCTTATGGCTTCTTACCTTATTCACGGACTTTGGCTGCCCGTTTCAGGCTTGAGTTTGTGGATTGAACAGGTGGATGGGCACAGGATTGTCACCCCCCAGGCGGTGCCGGAGGGGACTTTTCCGGAGGCCGTCGACAAGCTGCTGGAGAAGAAATCATTTCGCACCCGCTCTCGGGTTTATCTGCGAACGCCTAAAGGTAAAAATGTTGAGCTGATGGCTCCAATGGCACGCTTTGGGCCTGCCGATGCAGTCCTCGCACTTTCACAATTGGCGTACCTGGACGATGAAGAACAGCGTGGGGTAGTACCGGCGGAACAACGCGCAGCGATTGCGCCGGACCTGCTGTGGATTATCCGTGCTTATAGGGGGCTCAACCGCTTTGCGCGGGCGGGACGTGTGACCATTCGATTGAGCTATCAAGCCGGTGAATGGTACCCCATGTGGCAACTGGCCAACGGCTTGGGCGAGCGCGGATGGTTAGCAGAGTTGGTTGCTGCGGCGCCGGGGATACTGACTATTAATAACCGTTCGTTGTCGGAGGATCTTGCAGATGATCTAACCCACTGGATTGTTTATACACAGTTGGCCGATTTGATGCAGGCGCCCAGGCCTTATCCGTGGCATGAGTTTGCCAAAGCTTTGTTGCAGACCACACCTATTGCGCGTGGCAGGGCGCAGCTATTGCGTGGGTTAAATGAATGGAAAGACTCTATTAATGCCGTCGATTTGGGCATGGTCTTTATCGTTGAAGAACCTTTTGAAACAGAGACGGAAGTAGACGATTCTCCGTCGGCGCCTAAGTCATCGGAAAGCGCGCTTTGGCCTGTGCGCGTGTGTGTGCGGTCTGGTGCGGATTCACCGCGGCCAGTTAAAGAAGGCCGCATCGACCGCAGCAGCATGGAAAAGATCAAAGAGTCCCGCCGCCGCGCGATTAGCATTAGCCCAAGGCTAGACCCGAGTAGTTCACGCACTCCGGCGTATTTTGATGAGGGCGCGGGTGATTGGGATGTCTATCTCGACACCACGGCTTTGGTGGAATTTGTCAGCGAGGACGCAGCGGCGCTGAAGGCCGCTGGATACACGGTCATGTTGCCGAAGGCATGGACGCAGATGGCTGCCTCGGCCAAATTGGTGACTAAGGAAATCAGTGGGGATTCCCCGCTGCAAAAGAAGCTCGGCATGGATCAGCTGGTCGAGTATGACTGGAAGCTTTCCGTCGGTGACATGGAGCTGTCCGAGGAGGAGATGCAGCAGCTGGTTAATTCTAAGACCGGGCTGATTCGCCTGCGCGGCGAGTGGGTGATGGCTGACCGCACGGCGCTGGGCAAAATCACCGAATATATGGAGCAGCTCGCTGCGAATTCGAAGACTCGGATGCGCAAGGAGCTAGATGCGCTGGCACGCGAAGCAGAACGCATGCGCATGTTGGAAGAACCAGGCTGGCAGGACAAGGTCGCCGAGGTTGAGCGCAAGCTTGAAGAATTCAATAGCGCGTTGGAAGAAGACGACGCCGATTTTGGAGTGGCCACCATGGCGGAGCTGCGTGAGCTGGCTTTGGAAGCCATGGCTCAAGAACCCATTGAGTTTACTGGCTCGCAGTGGCATTCCTCGATGCTCGGGGGAATGGAAACGCCTGCTCCGACGCGGGTGGATATCCCGGATACTGTGCATGCTGAGCTGCGTGAATATCAACGCCGCGGCGTGGACTGGCTGTACTGGATGTCGAAAAATAACGTCGGAGCAGTGCTTGCCGATGACATGGGCTTGGGTAAAACGTTGCAGCTTCTAGCGTTGCTCGCGGTAGAAAGAGCTCGTGGTGAGGCCAAAGGTCCGACTCTGGTTGTCGCGCCAACGTCGGTGGTGGGGAACTGGGCGCGCGAAGCGCATAGATTCGTACCTGATTTAAAGGTCATGGTTCACCATGGTGCGAACCGTGCGAAAGACCGCGAGCTTATTGAGCAAGCGGAAAAACATGACCTGGTGGTAACAAGCTATGGCACGATTAGCCGGGACTTTAAAGTTCTCGGCATGGTGGAATGGGATCGCGTGGTGCTGGATGAGGCGCAGGCGATTAAGAATGCATCGACACGCTCATCGAAAGCCGTGAGAAGCCTAGCCTCCCGACACCGCATTGCGCTGACCGGTACGCCGGTGGAAAACCGCTTGTCTGAAATGCGTTCCATCTTGGATTTCTGTAACCCCGGGGTGCTTGGTTCAGCGACATTCTTCCGCAACCACTTTGCTTCTGCCATTGAGAAATACCAGGACGAAGACATGGCGGAGCGCCTGCGCAAACTCACCGCGCCCTTTATTTTGCGCAGACTCAAGACCGATACGGCGATTATCGACGACTTGCCAGAAAAGACCGAAGAAATCCTCACGGTCACGATGACTTCTGAACAGGCAGCGTTATATAAGGCCTTGGTGGATGATATCCAGTTGCGGATGGAGACTGCGCCGAAAGGAATGGCACTTCGTGGGCTCGTGCTTGCTTCGCTTACCCGCATCAAGCAGATTTGTAACCACCCGGCTCATTACTTAGGCGATGGTTCTTCGGTGACCTCGAAGGGCAAGCATCGCTCGGGCAAGGTGGAAAAGCTCATGGAGATTTTGGACTCTGCCGTCACCCATGATGAGCGCGTGCTGATTTTTACCCAGTACAAGGCCTTTGGCGATATTTTGCAGCCTTATCTTTCAGCGCAATTGGGCTCGAAGATTCCATTTTTGCACGGTGGAGTTTCCAAAAATCGCCGCGACGATATGGTCACGGAATTTCAAGCTGCCGATGGCCCACCAGCGATGATCTTATCGCTCAAAGCCGGCGGTACAGGTTTGAACCTCACTGCCGCCAATGTCGTGGTGCACATGGACCGCTGGTGGAACCCCGCGGTAGAAAACCAAGCAACGGACCGCGCATTCCGTATCGGCCAGAGCAAAAATGTGCAGGTGTATAAGATGATTACAGCCGGTACGCTAGAAGAATCTATCCAGGATATTTTGGATGGCAAGACCCAATTAGCTGGCGCTGTCGTCGGTGAAGGCGAAGGCTGGATCACGGAATTGGCCCCAGAACAGTTAGCACAGTTGATGAGTTATCGAGAGAGGGAGAGTTAAACCATGTCACCTCGAGATACTCCTAACAAAGGCAAGCGCAAGGGGCCGAAAGAGCGCGCCAAAGGTGTACCAGGCCGCGGGGAAGACGATAACGTCACCTACGTCAACTTTGGCAAGCGCCGCAGGGTAGACACGGAAGAAGAAACGCTGCGTGACGATGCCCATCCGTCGAAGTTCGCACGCCCCGCGCAGCCTGAGTCACAGGACCCAGACCCAGAATTTAGTCCTGAAAGCTTCCGCGAGGCTATTGAAAAGACTGCGGTTGAGTATCACAACCGTCAGCAAACTCGCTGGTCTAAGCGCATTACATCGGATAAGCCGCGCGATAGCATTTTTAACCCGGCTGCTGAGCGCGTCATGAAATTTGTGACCACCACAACCGACTCGGGCCGGTTGGCACGCGGGCGGAAGTATGCGCGCGCCGGGCATGTTGTTGACTTGGATTTGCGAGTGGGCGCGGTCCATGGCCAAGTGGCTGGCTCACAGAATCAACCTTTCTCCGTGCTTATTCAACTTCCATATCGCGACAAGGATGATATTGAGAAAGTCACGGGCATGCTTGCCCGCAGTGCTAACTCCATTCGTCGCGCAATCCGTGGTGATGTGGCGCCGGAAGTGCTGGATATCTTGCTTGCTCCCTCGGCTGATGATGTGAAAATGAGCTGCGATTGCCCAGATTATGGGCACGTGTGTAAGCACGTGGTCGCAGTGGCGGACCGTCTTGCCGCGCGTATCGATGCCGATCCGCTGCAGCTATTTGCCCTGCGCGGGCTAAATATTCACGCACTAGAAACCATGGTGATGGAGTCCGCGCAGAAAGTAGCGCGGGAGTCCGCTGCAGAGCTTAGCGATGACTTAGGCGATGAAGACACGACTCAAATGCCAGGGCCATCGACATCTGATGGCAGTGCCGATGGCTCCAATAAGGCCGAGGGATCATCGACAGCCGCGAGCAAAGCTCGTGCCGTTAGCAATGAACTATTTTGGAATGGCCGCAGCTTGCCCGATATGCCGGAGCCGAAAGTTGCACCGGCTATCGATGACTCCGATCCCGAGCTATTACGCAAAGCGATGCGTGCGGTGTCCCACACCAATGTGGACTTGCTGCGTGCCGTGAGCGATGTGGAAGACCTCTACCATTTCCTAACCGAGAAGAATAACTAAAGCTGCTGCTCACGCGCTATGTCTGGGCGGCATGCTAGAACAGTGACATGACGAAAACGACGTTTATTCATACTTCAGATTTCCAACTTGGAATGCAGCGCTGGTTTTTAACTGGTGAAGCACAAGCACGCTTTGATGATGCGAGGCTGGAATCTATCAAGCGCCTAGGTGAGTTGGCGATTAGTAGTGGTGCAGAATTTATCGTCGTTGCCGGAGACGTTTTTGAACGTAACTCTTTATCCAGCCAAGTCACTGGGCGCGCACGGGAGGCATTAGAAAACCTTCCCGTGCCCGTTTTTCTGCTGCCAGGAAACCATGATCCACTCATTGCTGACTCGGTATTTTTCACTGCGCTAAACAAGGAAACTGCGCCAGACGTTCACGTCATCTCCGACACGGAACCTTTCGTACTGCGCGAAGGCGTGGAAATTGTGGGGGCACCGTTTAAAGCGCGTACTGCAGCTTATGACCTAGTCGCCGATATGCTCGCGCCTTTAGAATCGACAGAAAATATCCGCGTAGCTATAGGCCATGGACAAATCCACGGGTGGGGTGATGCGGAAAAGCTGGATGCTATTGATCTCAAAAACGTCGAAGACAATATCAATAATGGCGTCATCGACTACCTAGCTTTAGGTGATACCCATTCCACCATGGAGCTGGGGAGTACCGGGTCGGTGTGGTTTTCAGGCTCTCCGGAAACAACTGATTTCAAACACCTGCCAGACGGCGGTGGTGAGTCCGACTCCGGAAACGCTTTAGTTGTAACCATCGAAAAGAACTCAGCTTCCGATGTTGAGGTAAGCGTGGTCAAGGAAGCAATTGGGCAGTGGGTCTTTGAATCCATTTCCATGGATATCAACAGTGAAGAAGATGTCGAGCGCTTTGTCCAACAGCTTCAGAATTATCCCGATAAACACCGCACCGTAATCAAATACGGCCTGCGTGGAACCATCAACTTGGCGGCGCAGACGAAGTTAGACTCTGCGATTGCACAACTAGAGCCAGTGTTTGCCTCCCTCAAACCTCGCCAGCGCGTGATGGACTTGCACCTGGCTCCAGAAGACGACGAGCTGGCAAGCCTGTCTTTAACGGGCTTTGCGGCCAGCGCACTTAATGAGCTGATGGAAAATATCCAAAGCGACCCGAAATCTGTCTCCCGCGACGCAGCGAACCTACTTTTCCGTTTGACTCGAAAGGATGCTTCTTAAAAATGCGAATTCATTTCATCGAGCTGAAGAACTTCCGCGGGATTGAGCAGCTGAAGATTGAAGAAATCTCAGACACTGGTGTCACGGTTATTCACGGGCGCAATGAGGCCGGCAAGACCACAATCTTGAAAGCCATCGAGGCTTTATTCAATTATAAATTCAGCAGTAAAGCCGCCGGCGTTAAATCATTGCAAACCGTCAACGCTGATGTCAGCCCAGAAGCGGCAATGGAATTTAGCGTTGGGCCTTACCACTTGAAATTGTCTAAGCAGTGGCTGCGGCAAGCCTCCGCGCTTTTAGAAGTGCTGTCTCCAGGGCACGAGACCTATAAGGGGGAAGAGGCAGAGACTCAGCTCAATGAGATTTTGAACCGACATCTGGATCGTAATCTCTTTGATGCGATGTTTTTGAACCAAGATGACCTGCATGAAGGCATTAAGGCAGCGGGTATCTCCAGCGTTGCGGGTGTATTGAGTAATCAAACCGGCGAAGAATCCGCTCACGGTGAAGACGCCGAAGCCGCAACCGAATTGATGAAGCAAGTAGATAGCACTTATGAGCGCTATTTTTCCTTAAAGACGGGTGCGGAAGCGAAAGAGCTACGCGCAGCGCGCACTGAGCACGCTGAGGCTGAACAAGAACTGCACGAGGCAACGCAAGCACTTAAGGCTTTGGCGGAATTCGTGGAGCGTTACGAACAAGCGCAGCATAAAGAACGCGAGGCTGAAGAAAACCTACCTGCTGCGCGAAAAGAAGTAGAAGAACACCAGCAAGAGATCAAGGCGATTGAAGGCTTGCAGCAGGCTGTCGATGCGCGCGTGACCGAAGAAAAACTCGCGCGCGCAAGTTTGGACCAGGCGCGCATAAAGCTCGAAGAGCGCCAGAAGATTCGTGAGGGTCTAGCAGCCGCATTGAAAAATGTGGAGGAAACCAACGCCAGCGTCGAATTAGCGAAGCAGAAAGCAGAGGCCGAAAAGCAGGAAGTCACAAAGCTTTCTGAGGCACGCGATAATGCGCAGCAACACTACGATCAAGCACGGGAGCGGACTAAAGCCTCTCGTGCCAAGCTAGATGACCTCCAGCAACAATTGAAGGTGCATCAGCTGCGCTTGAAGTCTGCGACTGTGGAAGAGCACGCCGAAAAACTCACGGGGATCAGTACTGACCTGGAAAAATTTGGGCTAGCTGTTTCTGACGCTGATGTAAAAAAGATTGAAAAACTAGAACAAGACCTTGAACTTGAACGCCGACTGCGTGAAGCGTCTGTTGCCAAGTTGGTTTTGAGCGCGCAAAGCCCACAACACATTGTCGTCAATGACGACGAGTTGGAAGTCTCTGGCGCCGGTCGCAGCGTTGAATTAACCGAAGGCCTAACGCTGCAAATCGGTGAGGTCACCGCGGTCTATGAACCTGGTGCAGGTTCTAGCTCCGGTCAGGAGCTAGATAGCAAGATCGATAAGCTCACGGAGCAACTGCGTAGCGAACTCGAAAAGTTCGGTTGTGAGAATACTGACGAGCTTCGCGAACAGCGGGATCGATATAAAGACCTGCTTTCCCAACGCCAGCAGCTAGAAGTAGAAATTGAAAGACTGCTCGATGGTGAAGCGCTAGAGCAGCTGCGGGTGCGTGTGGCAGCGTTAGGAGAGACCAGCGAATCTCAAGATGCAGAGGTTCCTGATGCCGATGCCATCGACAAAGCACAGGCGGAGATTGATCTTGCGGTTGAGGCTGAAGAAAAGGCAGACCGTGATCTTTCTTCTGCCCGAGCAACGTTGCAACCGTGGGAGGAACAACCAGCCCGTTTGGCGTTAATTAAGGTACAGACTGAAGCCGAACAGGCGCTTAAACAACATGAGCGACTGGACAATGAGGCGAAGAAGATTGCCGAAGAATTATCTGATGCAGCCCTCGAGGATCAGTTCCAGAAAGCCGAAGCACAGTTAGAACAACGCAGTGGTGAAGTACAGACTGCGCGCGAAGCATTAGATGCAGCTAACCCGGAGCTCGCAAAGAGCTTGGCAGAAGGTGCGCAAGCAAAGCTTCAGAATCTAGAAGCGCAACTACGTGACGCACAGGATGCCCAAAAGTCTTTGAGTGGGCATATCCAGATGCAAACTGGTGTGGCAGAACGCGTTGAAAAGGCGGAAGCCGCAGAAGAGCTTGCGCGCAATATTTTGCAGTCGGTGGAACACCGTGCCCAGGCTGTCAAGCATTTGCGAGAAGTGTTGCTTCGTCATCAACGCCAAGCACGTGAGCGCTACGCTGCGCCTTTTGCACAACAGCTGGGTCAACTGGCTGGCCGTGTTTTCAACGGGCAGGTGCAATTCCATCTCAATGATGACCTAGTCGTCGAAAAGCGCACCCTGGATGGGGTGACCGTCGGGCTGCAAGAACTCTCCGGCGGGGCGAAAGAACAAATGGCCATTCTGACGCGCTTCGCCATCGCACAACTATTGTCCAAAGACGGTGAGCAAGGCGCACCGGTGGTAGTCGATGATGCATTGGGCAGTACGGATGCCCATCGCATCCAGCTGATGGCTACCTTGTTTGCAGAAGTAGCCAAACAATCGCAGGTCATTGTCTTTACCTGTGAGCCTTCGCGCTATGACCGCGTTCCGAATAGCACCTTGTTAGATATCGACCAACTTAAGGCTTCTACACCCATAGGATAAAGTATTAGGTCTGAAAGCAGTCCCTATTAATTCCGCACCAGTTCCGCAAGCTCCTGTTAAACCGCTTATGTGCGGCCACGTTGGACAAGGTGCGTTGGGGCTTCAAATAGTCATACCTATCAACCTTTCGATTAGATTAAGGTAAGTTATTTCCTATGAATGAACAGCCGCGGTGGTTAGAAGACGACGAGCAAGAGCTTTGGCAGTTAATCCTGGCCGCGACTCGAAAGCTAGATCGAGGTATGGAAAACACCCTGCAAGCCGGCGGAGAGCTTTCGATGCCAGAGTTTGCAGTGTTGGCGACGTTATCGGATGCGCAAGACACCCAAATGCGCCTGCGCGAGCTATGCAACTATCTAGAGTGGGACCGCTCGAGGACTTCCCACCAGGTCACCCGCATGGAGCGTCGCGGCTTGGTCACTAAGTGCAAAAGCGAAGGTGACGCCCGAGGTGTCATGGTGAAATTAACCGATGAGGGCGCACGACGCCTGGAAGCTTCCGCGCCTGATCACGTGGAATCAGTACGTCGATTGGTCTTTGACCATCTAAAACCAGAAGATATTCCATCTTTGCGTCGCTTCCTGCAAGGCATCGTAGACGTAAATAACGTCCCTGGCTACGGAGAATGCTAAAGCCCTAGCTTTAACGGCGGCGCTAACCGCTTATAATCTCGGGGTAAGGGTTCAGGAAATATCGGTGGAATCTCAGGGTAGATCCCTGATGTATTTACTGCGCCGAATGCGTTTAATGATGGGTGTAGAGAAAAACACATACCCCATCAGGAGAAGGGAACTTCGATGTCGAACCAATACAACCAGTACTCCGAACAGCCAGCCTACCGTCGCGGTCTGCACCGCTCGGCAACCAATAAGTACGTCGGCGGTGTCCTCGGCGGTGTGGCGGAAACGTACAACATCGACGCCACCTTGGTCCGCGTTCTCTTCTTGCTGTCTTTCTTCCTGCCAGGTCCACAGCTGCTGCTGTACTTGGTCTTGTGGGTAGTAATTCCTCCGGCTAAGTAAGTCCGGTTAAATAGGGTCTTAGCGTTTACCTCAACCCGAAGTTTGTAAAGGGTGCAAGGTAGAATCGCACCTATGATGAGCCAAGAGCTATTTGAACGCCCAGAAAAGCAATATGAAAAGTACTCCATTGTTGCTTTTCCGAAGCAGTCGAAAATTATCGGCGACCCTGAATCTTTTGAAAACGCTGAACCTACGCCCGAACAAGAAGCGGCGATGGAATCGATTCTTGATGCGCACCCAGAATCCGCGTTGACTTTCGATGAAACCACTGGACTGTGGATTGCCGGCGAAGAAGATAACATCGAAGCGATGTTTAGTGACCGAGATGCATTTGTAGATGCTTTGGAGTCAGATGATGCCTCCGTGCGAGTGACTGAATCCGATTAGGTAATTCGGGCTACACGTTAATGGGGGAGTATCGATTATAAAAGTTAGATTTAAGCCCAGACCTGTTATGATGGTTGAAGTTAAATAGCGCTCAGGTGAGTCGGAGGATTAAGAATGTCTGAAATTACACGTCACGATACCGATGTGGAAGAAGCAAAGGCTCGTGATGCCCAGGACGGTATTGTCCGTGAAGTTCTCGCATGGGTTCCAGCAGTAGTGGCAATGACCGTGGGTATCTTCGGTTTGCTCTACGGCATGTGGTGGCTCGAGACTTCCTACTAATACGCTTTCAGCGCATTTTCTTATTATCCCAGTGCATATGCACTGGGATTTTTGGATCCTCGGTGTTTTCGGTTTGGTGCGTCGTGGCGCGTCGTCCTCGGGGACAGATTGTAGCTCGCGCATGGGCTCTGTAGAGAATAGAAGAGCTAACTACCTTCTGAAACAGAAAGTAGTTAGCTTAAGAAATTTTGTGTCCCCGACAGGGATCGAACCTGCGACCTTCGGTACCGGAAACCGATGCTCTAATCCGCTGAGCTACGGAGACAAAGACACCATTGCCTGAAATCAAGCAACGGTGTAATTCTAGCCTATTGGCTTCATGCTTTGGAAACCGACCCTCTATTAACTAGTGCAGGCCCGGCGCTGAGTTCACAGAAGTGGTACCGGTGCGCAGGTAGTCGACGACAATGTCATCGACAACTTCGTTGCCGGCAGCAACGTGGCCGTGGCCAGGACCGTGCACGGTAACCACGTGGGAGTTCATCTGACGTGCCATCTCACCGTGGTAGCGGTATGGCGTCTGTGGGTCGCCGGTGGCGTTAATCTGCAGCGGGCGAACTTCCAGACCGGAGCCGTTCAAGGTTGGGTTCTTGGTGATTGGCCCGCGGCCGTTGCAGGCCGCACCCGAGGCGAAGATTGCAGGTGGGGCAGTGAAGACATCGCCAACGACGTAGTTCGACCACACATAAGCTGGCAGCGCAGCGTAGTCGGCGGGCACGGTGTTCTCATTACAGATAACCAGGTTCTGGAAAGACTGGCCTTGCAGCAATTGCGCCTGCTGTTGCTGAAGTTCTTCAGTGGAAAGCTCAGCTGCAGTTTCATCAAGACGCTCGGTGCCGTTGATGTGCTTTGCCAGAGCATCCCATTCGGTAGCCATTGGAATCAGACCGCGAGTTAAGCTCAAGGTCACGGAGAAGGTTTGGTTAGCCCCCGGGTTTAGAGCAGAATCGCGGAGGTTCTCTGCCTGCACGCGCAGCGGTCCGGTGGCAGTCATGATGTCTGCGCCTGGCTGGCCTGCGAATTCAAGCCCTGGAGGTAAGTCACCAATTTTGGCTTTAGGCGGCAGGGCGGTTGGGCGCACGCCAGCTTCGCGGGCAACAACGCGTGACCAGCGCTCATAGACTGCCAGTGGGGTAGTGCCCATCTTGTAGGTGGCGTTATTTTCTGCGACCCAGCCAAAGAAGTCATGCAGGGCATTGTGGTAGCCAGCTTCTTGGGAAGCCAGGATGCCATTCCACGCAGCCGATGGCTTCATCGCGGAGTCCAAGACCACGCGGTCAGTGTGCTCTGGGTACAAGGTAGCGTACGTCGAGCCCAAGAAGGTTCCGTAGCTTAGACCCATGACAGAGAGCTTTTCTTCGCCGAGAGCTTGGCGTACCATTTCCCAGTCACGGGCGGTGTTCTCAGTAGTCAAAGAATTGGTGTAGCCAGGGGTAGACTTCTCGCAAGAATTGCGGATATAAGCACCCATATTCACCATGGCGTCAAACATATTTCCGCCAGGCGCGGTACATTCTACCGGCGTTGAGCCAGGCAAACCGCGAGGTTGCACGCCGACGAAGTCCCACTCTTGGCGGATTTCTTCCGGCCACGCAAATGCTTGATCGTTAGCAGCATAGAGGTAGGCGTCGCCGCCTGGGCCGCCAGGATTGCCGAAGAGAATTCCACGCTTAGCGGATTGGTCAAGTGCCTTGACACGAACGAATCCGACGCTGATATTTCCAGCAGACGGATTCGAGTAATAGGTAGGCACGTCGATGCGGCCACATTCGGCGTTATCGAGGTTGACCTGTGCAGGACATTCTTCCCATGTAATAGCAGGGGATGAGTCTTGGGCTTGGGCCGCAACAGGCGGCGCGAGCATCGCGACCGCCGCGGTAGCGGCTGCGATAACTAAGCGTGGGGCTTTCACGAAAAGGTCTCCTCAATACTTTTAAGTCTCGCTTAACAACGTATAAATATTTCCGTTGCAAAGCCTAGCAGCAACCTGATTGCCGTGTCGGGATTTTTTAAGGTTGCTGTGGAGGAAGACCCACGCTAAAAGCGCATTACTTTACGATGACCACGATCAAATCCCGGGGACCGTGAACGCCCTCGACACGCGAGAGCTCAATATCGGAGGTTGCCGAAGGACCAGAAACCAAGGTCGCTGGACGCTCCGGATTAATCCGGCTGACCATCTCTGGAACGCCGTAGACAATATCTTCGCTGCGAACGATGCAGATATGGCGGTCCGGCACCAAAGTAAGCGCACGGCGGCCATCGGTTGGTCCAGATTCCAGAACAATGGTGCCGGTTTGGGCACAAGACACCGTCGATTCAGTAACCACAGCGTCAATGACGTCGAGCTCACGCGGATCAACAGATTCATGATCGGCAGCTGCTTCGCCGGAAAAATCAGCAAAGAGTTGGGAATCCATGCCGGGAGCGTAACGGATGGTGCGACAGGATCGCTCATCCAAAATCCCAAGAATCGTCGCTGCTAGCTCTGATTCCTCACAGAGGTGAACGTCCGCCTTGTAGTCCTCAAGTCGGTCGATGAGCACTTCACGCAGCTCTTCTGGGTCGGTGGTGCCGCTGACGAGGTAGTTGCGCGGAGGGTTGACAAACTCCGGAAGCTTCGCGGATTTCTGCGCCGAACGAATGCGGGCCAGAATCTCAGTCTTGGCAGAAGCCATGGCTATTTTCCTTCCTTGGCGAGGTTGTTGCGGGGAATACCCTCTGCGCGTGCGGTCTCTAACAAGGCTTGCGCATCATCGGTTTCAAACCATTGACGGAAAGACTTCTTCGGCGGAATTGCAGTATTGCGGCCTTCAGACCAGCCGCTCATAAACAGCGGCAGGGATTCAATAACCCCATTAAAGCCACCCAAAATGCGCCCTGCAAAGACCATACGCGTGATTTGATTCCACAAGAAAGGATGCTTCCAGGCTTGCTCTACTACCTTGAAAAGCTTCGATTCCACAGGCGGGGTCGCATGGGTGACCTTCTGGTAGCGGTTTTCCAAGATGACATCGGACAGTGGGATCTTCACTGGGCAGACTTCATCACAGCGGCCACACAAAGAGCAGGCATAAGGCAAGCTTGCTGATGGATCGTTATGGTCTTTCATGCCCGTCAATTGCGGGGTTAGCGAAATACCGATGGGGCCTGGGTAGACCGAACCATATGCGTGGCCCCCCGCGCGTTCATAAACGGGGCAAACATTGAGACAAGCAGAACAACGAATGCACTTTAGCGCCTGGGAGCCAATCTCACTCGACAGCGCCGCGGTACGGCCATTATCCAACAGCACAATGTGGAAATTCTGCGGGCCATCGCCTTCCGTAACACCTGACCAAATCGAGGTATAAGGGTTCATCCGCTCGGCGGTGGAAGAACGCGGTAGCAGTTGCAGAAAAACTTCCAAGTCTTGGAAAGTCGGCAAAAGCTTTTCTATGCCCATCAGCGTAATCAACGTTTCTGGCATCGTTAAGCACATGCGCCCGTTGCCTTCTGACTCGATGACCGAGACATTGCCGGTCTCAGCAATACCAAAGTTGGCGCCCGAGATAGCAACCTTGGCCTTCATGAACTCCTCGCGCAAGAACAACCGCGCGGCTTCTGCCAGCTCTGGCGGGTTCGACGACAGGGTCTCGTCGGTATGAGGCATCTTGTTGATAAAGATATCCCGAATCTCCGCGCGATTTCGGTGAATGGCAGGAACCAAGATGTGCGAAGGCATATCATCACCCAGTTGCACAATAAGCTCTGCTAAGTCGGTTTCGCGAGCATGAATGCCGATCTCTTCCAGATGTTCATTCAATGCGATTTCTTGCGTAGCCATAGACTTCACTTTGACGACATCCGTTTCACCGGTCTCGCGAATCAAATCAGCAATGATTTCATTGGCTTCTTTGGCATCGCGCGCCCAGTGCACAATGCCGCCACGCGCGGTGACGGCGTGTTCAAATTGCTCCAAGAGCTCAGGCAAACGCGCTGCAACATCTTCTTTGATGCCTGAGCCGGCATCGCGCAGATCTTGCCAATCGTCAATCTCATCAACCGCATGCTGGCGCTTGTTGCGAATGGTTGTCGTTGCATGCAGAAGGTTGCGCCGCTGCGTAGCGTTGTTTAGGCCCTCATGGGCTGCCGGTACGAAGCTTTTCTTGCCGCGGAGGTTGCCGTAACCTTCTGGTGCGCGGGGTGGAGTGGTGTCTAGAAATGTAGCCATTAGAGCATCTTCTCCCTCGAGTAAATAGCAGAATTAGGCGTCCACGGGTGTTGTTTAGTGGACGCGAGGATTTCTGACATGTGGATAGCGCGGACGCCGGCTTGCTGGCGTGACAGTGAGCCTCCGATATTCATCAAGCAGGAAGAGTCACCACCGGTGACATATTCAGCACCGGTTTCTTTCACGTGGCGGACTTTATCCGAGACCATAGCCTGCGAGGTCTCAGCGTTTTTAATAGCAAAGGTACCGCCGAACCCACAGCATTCTTCGGAATTGGCAAGTTCAACGAGGTCGATGCCCTCCACTTCACGGAGAAGTTGATATGGCTTGTCAGCTAATTTTAAAAAGCGCAGACCATGGCAAGAAGGATGGTAGGTGACCTTGTGTGGAAAGAAGGCGCCCACGTTGGTAACCCCTGCGATATCGACAAGAAATTCCGGCAAGTCCAAAGTCTTGTGTGAAGCCTTCTTGGAACCGTCGACATCCGCAGCTGAACCAAAGCGATCCGCGAGGCGAACGTGCTGCTCGCGTACTGCACCGACGCATGAACCAGAGGCAGCGACGACATAGTCAATGGATGGATCCGCAAAGGCATCGTTATACGTGCGAATCATGCCCAGGGCTTCTTTTTGATAGCCAGTATTGATGTGCATCTGCCCGCAACAGGTTTGTTCCTCGGGGAAGACAACTTCGTGTCCTAAACGCGCGAGGATAACCGCGGTTGCTTTGTGTGCATCCGGAAACAAGGAGTCTCCGATACACGTTGAGAAAAGTGCGATACGCAATGTGTTGCTCCTTTAGTCCCTCACTTGTGCGCGCGGCATGGGGTCCCGCGTACGTGCGATAAAACGAGTTTGTTTCGAAGGATTGTGCTTTTCATGCTACTCGCATTTCCGGCACAATGGGCGAGTTTAATCGAAAGTAAACTCGCTCTGGCCTGCGCTTATTCCGCAAGGCTAGTGTTGCGGAATTCTTTCTGTCTATCCGACCACCGGCGCCATAAAGCTTAGGACGTTGGACTGAAGGAAGACCAAGACGCACAAAAGGATGAGGAAGAAAATGGAGTAGCCGACAACCGACTTGAAGATCTTCGACTCTTCGCCTTCCATCTCTACTGCCGTGGCGGCAATGGCCAATGACTGTGGAGAAATCATCTTGCCGGTGACACCACCAACGGTGTTTGCCGCAAGCAGCAGGTCGGGGTTGATGCCGATGTTATTAGCGGCTGTGACCTGCAGCTTGGAAAAGAGTGCGTTGGCAGAAGTATCAGAACCCGTTACCGCGGTGCCGATCCAGCCCAGCAGCGGTGACAGGATAGCGAAGACGCCACCTAGTGCAGCGAGGTATTCACCCATGGCGACGGTTTGGCCGGAGTAGTTCATGACATAGGCCAAAGCCAGCACCAATACGATGGTCAATGCTGCCCATCGCATGCGGTATGCGGTATCGGTAAAAGCACCCCAGACTTGCTTCGCCTTGAGCGGATAAGCGCCATCGTCATTGAAGATGCTGTAGATGATGGCAACCACCAAGCCAGCGATGAGGAGCAGGGAACCAGGGTTACTGATAAGAGCAATGGAGTAGCGAGTACCCATTACTTCTCCATCGGTATCTGCCAGCGTGCCGGTAAGCAGCGGCCAGTCGAACGCGACCGTGGCCTTTGCCAACAGCCCCGGCAGCCAGGAACCTAAGTTGGCCAGACCGAAGATAATCGTCACAACGGCATAAGGCATCAGCGCCATCCAGATGCGGCGACCTGGAAGGTCAGCATCGGCTTCATGCGGGCCAACATTCATGCGCTCACGCAGTTCGGGAACACCCTTGGGGTTCCACACACGCAGAAACAGGAATGCTGCGCCGAGCGAGACGATACACGCAACAACGTCAGTGAGCTGGTATGCAAAGAAGTTCGATGCCGCCCATTGTGCGATAGCGAAAGACAAACCGATGACAAAGGCCGCAGGGGCAGCTTCTTTCACGCCACGCATCCCGTCCAGGATGAACAGAATGATAAATGGCACGATAAACGCCAGAAACGGTGCTTGGTGTCCGACGATGGCAGCGATATTTTCTGTCTGCTCGACAGTTCGCCCACCGACTTCACCCGCGGTAGTAATCGGAATTGCAACCGCACCGAAGGCAACAGGTGCAGTATTTGCAACCAGCACGGCAGTTGCCGCACGCAGCGGCGGTACGCCAAGGACCAAAATCATGGTCGCGGTAATCGCGACCGGAGCACCGAACCCTGCCAAAGCTTCCAGCAGACCACCGAAACAGAAAGCAATCAAAATGGTTTGGATACGGATATCGCCTTCACCGAGAATGTCGAAAGTGCGGCGGAGATCTTCGAAGCGTCCTGAGGCGACGGTGATTTCATAGAACCAAATCGCCATGACAATCACGAACACAATTGGCAGGAAGCCAAAGAGTGCACCGCGGCCAGCGGATGAAAGTGCCAGATCGATCGGCATGCCCATGCCGAACAGTGCAACGAGAATGGATGCTAAAAGCGCTACTGCACCAGAGGTGTGCGCGCGGGCTTTAACACCCAAAAGCATCACGAAAAAGGTTAAAAGGGGAAGGGTTGATACCAAAGCAGTTAGACCTAGGCTGCCACCGATGGCAGCGGTATCGATTGCGAATCTCTCCATTGTGTTTTCCTTAAGTCAGGAGGACGAAAGCCATAATCACATGTGATCGCCTACACTTTATCGCTTTTGCAGGGGCAATATTTAGATTTTGAAGCAAAGATTCCCTTTTCCCTTCGCGGCATATTCACACGCTGCCGAAGCGTCCCCGCGTTTAACACATTGTTATCTTTTCCTACCCCAATAAGGAGTGCATTACCCCTGGTATTTTCCCCTAAACCAGCACCGGTGCCGACATTGGGACCAATTGGTTAAATCCCGTGCGCGGGTCTTCGGGGAACTTACTTGAGTAGTCCGGCGGGCGGTGCGATAAACTACGGTGCTATGACACCAGCTGATTTATCCCTTTTGCTCAAAGAGACTGCCGTGCAGGTCTTTGAAAGCCACGATTTAGATACCTCCGTATTGCCGGAAGCCGTAACGGTTGAACGTCCGCGTAACCCTGAGCATGGCGACTACGCCACCAACGTTGCTTTGCAGGTCGCGAAAAAGGCTGGAGTAAACCCTCGTGAGCTAGCAGAATGGTTGGCTGAAGCTCTAGCGAAATCAGATGCTATCGACGTCGCTGAGATCGCAGGCCCTGGATTTTTGAATATCCGCCTAGCTGCAGCAGCACAGGGTGAAATTGTTTCCCAGATTGCAGCTGCGGGTAGTGCTTATGGCAATGGCAAAGCCATGGCCGATGTCAAGGTCAACTTAGAATTCGTCTCCGCGAACCCAACCGGACCTATCCACCTGGGCGGCACCCGTTGGGCAGCAGTGGGCGACTCACTGGGACGCATTTTTGAAGCGGCCGGTGCAACTGTTACCCGCGAGTACTACTTCAATGATCACGGCGGACAGATTGACCGCTTCGCGCGTTCGTTGGTGGCTGCAGCTAAGGGCGAGCCTACGCCAGAAGATGGCTACGGAGGCCAGTACATCCATGACATTGCTGCAGCTATCGTGGAACAAAAGCCAGACGCGCTCGATGGTGCAGCAGAAGAAGTTCAAGAAAACTTCCGCTCCCTTGGCGTGGAGATGATGTTCGCGCAGATTAAGAAAGACTTGCACGATTTCGGCGTGGACTTCGACGTCTACTTCCACGAAAACTCGCTCTTCGAATCGGGTGCCGTCGACAAGGCCTTGGAGCAGCTGAAGTCTTCTGGTCAGATGTATGAAACCGAAGGCGCGTGGTGGCTCAAGTCCACCGATTACGGTGACTCCAAAGACCGCGTGGTCATCAAGTCTGATGGCAATGCTGCATATATCGCCGGCGATATCGCCTACGTAGCTGATAAATTCGACCGTGGCCACAACCTCAACATTTACATGCTGGGCGCAGACCATCACGGTTATGTGCCACGTCTGAAGGCTGCGGCTGCGGCATTGGGCTACAACGCTGAAGCCGTTGAAGTGCTTATTGGACAAATGGTCAACCTCCTGCGCGATGGTAAGGCTGTCAAGATGTCCAAGCGTGCCGGCACTGTTATCACCATGAATGACCTCGTTGAGGCCATCGGTGTTGACGGCGCGCGCTACTCATTGGTTCGTTCTTCTGTGGATCAATCCATTGATATCGACCTTGGCCTGTGGGCTGCGCAATCTTCAGAAAACCCCGTGTACTACGTGCAGTACGGACACGCACGTTTGTGCTCTATCCATCGCAAGGCCGAAGAAATCGGCGTGACCTCTGAAGCTGCTGACCTCGCTTTGCTGACCCATGAGCGCGAGGGCGACCTCATTCGCACCCTGGGTGAATTCCCAGCTGTTGTCGCAGAAGCTGCAGAGCTGCGCGAGCCACACCGCGTCGCTCGTTATGCTGAAGACTTGGCATCTGTATTCCACAAGTTCTACGACCAGTGCCAGATTTTGCCTAAGGCAGGCGATGCGGCAGAACCAATCCACGCGGCTCGTCTGGCGCTTGCGCAGGCTACTCGCCAAGTACTCGCTAATGCTTTGGGCATGGTGGGCGTCTCAGCACCGGAGAAGATGTAAATTTTATGGCTGATTTCAATGAACTACCAGCACACGTTTGGCCACGTAACGCCCAGCGCCAAGAAGATGGGGAAGTAACCATCGCCGGGGTCCCGCTTTCAGAAATCGCTGAAGAGTTTGGCACGCCAGTCATGGTCTTTGACGAGGACGACTTCCGTTCGCGCTGCCGCGATATGGCAGATGCTTTCGGCGGTGCAGACCGCGTGCACTATGCCTCTAAGGCATTTTTGTCCAAGCGGATCGCCCGTTGGGTCAATGAAGAAGGACTTGCGTTGGATGTTGCATCGTTAGGCGAGCTCCAGATCGCTTTGGCCGCGGAATTCCCAGCTGAGCGCATCACTGTCCACGGCAACAATAAGTCCGCGCGCTTTTTACAGGCCTGCGTTGATGCCAAGGTTGGCCACGTGGTGATCGACTCTGCCGACGAACTCCAGCTCCTCGATCTCGTGGCAGCCAAAGCGCAGCACGTGCAGCCAGTGCTGATTCGCGTGACCCCGGGCGTTGATGCCCATACGCATGAGTTCATTGCAACCAGCCATGAAGATCAGAAATTCGGTATCTCCCTGGCTACCGGCGATGCCTTCGAAGCAGCTAAAGCCTGCTTGCGTGCTGAGAACCTCACGCTGGTGGGACTTCACTGCCACGTTGGCTCCCAGGTATTTGATGCCGAAGGTTTTAAACTTGCCGCCGAGCGCGTCATGGGGCTGTACAGCCAAATCCACAATGAGCTGGGCTACACGCTGCAAGAAATCGACCTGGGCGGCGGCTACGGTATTCCTTATACCGCCTATGAGTCCCCATTGGATATCAAATCTGTATCGCAAGACTTGCTGTCGGCAGTAGCTCGCACTGCCGAAGAGCTAGGCATTACTCCACCCACCGTGTTGGTCGAACCGGGCCGCGCGCTAGTTGGCGCCGCAGCGGTAACTGTCTACGAAGTAGGCGTTATCAAAGACGTCACCACTGGCGATGCAGAAACCCCGCAGCGCCGCTACGTGGCTGTCGATGGCGGCATGAGCGATAACATCCGCCCCGCGCTCTATGGTGCCGAATACGACGCGCGGATCATCAACCGCTACACCGATGGCGAAGAAATCCCAACGCGCATCGTGGGCTCGCACTGCGAATCAGGCGATATCCTCATCGATAACGTCCAACTGCCCAACGATGTCAAGGCAGGAGACTTCCTCGCCACCGCAGCAACGGGCGCTTATAGTTATTCGATGGGCTCGCGGTACAACGCAGCTGTTCGCCCAGCAGTAGTTGCCGTGCGCGCTGGCATGATCAAACCTATGTTGCGTCGCGAGTCTCTCGATGACTTGCTCTCCTTGGAAGTAGATTAAGAATCTTCTTTACTCGGTGATATTCGATACCCCACAGCATTAGCCAAGCTGTGGGGTATTTTATTCAGTTTTGGCGCTAAAAACGACATTAGCAATTCTAAAGCAGCCTTAGCTAGACTTATATTCGCTTCATTTCGATGTGGACCCGGGTGCTGCTGAGCCTATTAATACTGGTGGTGCCACTGTGGGGCAGAGTTACTCGGATCTACATGCGCCTTTAGTCCAGCCCAAGGGCTGAAATAGACCGCTCGTTCTGTATGATGGTCATGGAATGAAATATAAATCCCACTACACGTAATTTTGGAGAGTACGCATGTCTTCGACCGTCCAAGAACTTAACCGCACCGGCAAGGGCGAAGGGCAGCCAGTAGGCGTTGCACTGTTGGGCTTCGGCACCGTTGGTGCGGAAGTCTTTCGTCTCCTGACTGAGCATGCCGATGATTACACGCACCGCATCGGTGGACCCGTCGAGGTTCGCGGCATCGCTGTGTCAGATCTTGCGAAGCAGCGCCCTGGCGTTCCTGAAGAGCTGCTCACTGATGATGCGCGCGCCTTGATCGCACGTGATGACGTGGACTTGGTTGTGGAAGTTATCGGTGGCATCGATTACCCGCGCGAATTGGTGCTTGATGCTCTCAATGCTGGTAAATCCGTTGTCACCGCCAATAAGGCACTTGTTGCCGCACACGCAGACGGTCTAGCAGAAGCAGCAGATGCTGCGGGTGTGGATCTCTACTACGAGGCTGCTGTTGCGGCCGCCATTCCTGTCGTGGGTATGCTGCGTCGTTCCTTGGCTGGCGATCACATCCAGCGCATTTCGGGCATCGTTAATGGCACCACCAACTTCATTCTGGATGCGATGGAGTCGACCGGTGCAACTTACGACGACGCACTGGCAGAAGCTACTCGCCTGGGTTATGCAGAAGCTGACCCAACCGCCGATGTTGAAGGCCACGATGCAGCCTCCAAGGCGGCAATTATGGCATCGCTTGGTTTCTACACCCGCGTGAATTTCGAGGATGTGTACTGCGAAGGCATCTCCAATGTCACGTCTGAAGATATTGCAGCAGCAAATCAAGCTGGCTACACCATCAAACTTCTAGCTATTTGTGAGCGCTTGACCCGTGAAGACGGTACCGAAGCGGTCAATGCGCGCGTGCACCCCACTTTGGTCCCGAAGGAACACCCATTGGCTACTGTCTCTGAGTCTTATAACGCGATCTTTGTTGAAGCCGAGGCTGCAGGTTCCTTGATGTTCTACGGAAATGGTGCTGGCGGATACCCAACCGCATCTGCAGTAGTGGGCGATATCGTTGGTGCCAGCCGCAATATTGTCTACGGTGGCCGTGCACCGGAGGATAATACCTACGCTAAATTGCCTATCGCTGACGCTGGCGAGGCTCTGACCTGCTACCACATCGATATGCAGGTCGATGAGCGCACCGGTGTGCTCGCAGCTATTTCCTCTGAATTTGCTAAGCAAGGCGTTTCCCTGCGCACCGTGCGCCAGGAAGGCTCTGAAGAAGGTGCACGCCTAATTGTGGTTACTCACACGGCCCGCGAATCCGCTTTGCGCAAGATTGTCGAGACCTTGACTCAGCTGGATGTGGTCAAGGAAGTTAACTCTGTCCTACGTCTTGACAGCTAGTGCGGCAAGCACAGCTAAGATAGTGCAATTATGAGTACTGAATTAGAAGTAGGCACCAAGGTAGTAGTCTCCGTCCCGGGCTCTTCCGCGAACCTGGGCCCAGGCTATGACACCTTAGGCATGGCAGTATCTATCTATGACACTGTTGAAGTAGAGATCATCCCATCAGGTCTTGAGGTAGAGATCTTTGGCGAGGGCGAAGAAGACCTGCCACGTGATGGCTCGCACCTGGTGGTCAAGGCGATTCGCTCCGGTCTAAATGCAGCGAATGTAGATGCACCAGGTCTGCGCATTGTCTCCACGAATAACATTCCACAATCTCGTGGTTTGGGTTCTTCAGCTTCTGCGGCAGTTGCCGGGGTAGTAGCCGCCAATGCTTTGGCTGGCTTCCCGCTCGATACTGACCAGATTGTGCAGCTGTCTTCGGCCTTCGAGGGCCATCCGGACAATGCTGCGGCATCTGTGCTGGGCCAGGCGGTTGTCTCGTGGACGACTATCCCAGTCGACGGCCGGTCCCAACCGCAATACAAAGCTGCGCAGATTAAGGTGCACGAGGATATTCACGCCACCGCGTTGGTGCCGAATTTCCACGCATCGACCCAAGCTGTGCGTCGCGTGCTGCCTTCGCACGTCACTCACGGTGATGCGGCGTTTAACGTCTCGCGCACTGCAGTGCAGGTTGCGGCTTTGCAAAGCTACCCAGAATTGCTGTGGGAAGGTACCCGCGACCGCTTACACCAGCCGTACCGCTCCGATGTACTACCGGTTACTGCGGAGTGGGTTAACCGCCTACGCAACCGCGGTTACGCAGCGTACCTTTCCGGTGCAGGTCCGACCGTGATGGTTTTACACACCGAGCCTATCGATGCCGAAATTCTCGACGACGCCCGTGCCCAAGGCCTACGCGTTATCGAACTCGATGTCGCCGGTCCGGCTACCGTCGAGGTAACGCAAGCTTAATCGCGAGCTACCCACACGGCACCACATAAACAAAGCTCCGATTCTTCCGATAATTAATTGAACTGACCCCCGAAAGTTAGACTGGGTTTAGTTTACCCCTTGTAGTGTTCGATGAACGGCATGATTTCGATATTCCATTGGAGTCATGCCGTTTAGTCGTTCTTGCCGGCGTTGTGTGTTGTACCAGGTGATGTAATCATCTATTTCAGCGATCAGGGCGTCGACACTGTGGAAGACTTCGCCGTGAAACATTTCAGCTTTGAGATGGCCAAAGAAATTTTCCATCACTGCGTTGTCGTAGCAGTTGCCTTTACGCGACATTGACTGCACACCGTGATGCTTTCCAATGAGATCACGCCAACTGGAATGCTGATACTGAAATCCTTGATCGGTATGCACTATGAGCCCTTTAGCTGGCTTTTCTAGCTCAAAGGCAGCTTTTAAACTCGCAGCTGTAAACGCCGTCGTCGGTGACGTAGACACCGTGAAACTTATAATCCGACGGTCACACAGGTCCATAAGCGGAGATAAATAGACTTTGCGGTTTGCTACCCGAAACTCAGTGACGTCACTGACCCACTTTTGATTCGGCTGGTCGACATCAAACTCGCGATTTAACAGATTCTCAGCAATGTTGCTGCTGTGTCCTTTAAAAGAATTGTAGCGTCGCCGACGACGTATCTTCGATGCCAGACCTTGCTGCTTCATGAGTTTATAGACCAGCTTCTTGTTGACCACTGTGCCCATATGACGTAGTTCTATGCACATACGGCGGTAGCCATAGCGTTGCCGAGACTGGTCAAATATATCCTTGATTGTCTTCTTCAGCGGTGCGTATTTATCTGGCTCATTAAGTCTGGCTTGGTGATAGAAATAGGTCGACCGTGCCAGACCCGCGGCTAAAAGTAGATCGTCAAGGCGGTACTGCGACTTAAGGGTGACAATGACTTGAGTTTTTAGCCGTGCCCCTGATTCCTTAAGTCCCGCAATTTTTTTAAATAAGCATTTTCGGCACGAAGCTTTTCAACTTCACGACGAAGTTTCGTTTCCTCAGTCAGCGGCACCGGTATCGCACTGTTGGTTGGACGGCCCTTCTTCTTTGGTTTTAGCCCGTCGTATCCATCTTTGCGAAATGCACGGACCCAAGTCCTAACAAGTTCGCTGGAGCTTAAGTTGTACTGCCGGGCAAGAGCCATGTATGTCTCGCCTGCTAGAGCACGATCAACAATGCTCTTTTTCGTCTCAAAGGAGTAGAACTGCTTCGTTGGTTTTTCCACAAGACATAGCCTGCCATGTAAGGACCAACGACGAAATAGGTGGCGCACAACTTCACGACTGACTTTCAATCGATTTGCTGATGCGGCATACCCGTAGCCTTCCTCAAACAGCTCTACCAGGTGAAGTCGTTGAGAAGGCGATAGTGAACTTCGTACACGCATAGAAAACTCCCCAAAAATTGGTGTCTGATTAATCAGTCCAACTTTCAGGGAGCAGTTCATAATCGTTGAAGAATGGGAGCTTTCCTGCTGTTTCAGAAACTAAAAAGGGATCGCCAATTTACCCAACCAGACCGGGTGTCTTGTCGGGGTGTGCGTGATTGCCGCTTTTCGGCGAGGAGGCAGTTAGATGAGGTCCATTGCCCCCATGCTGCTCAAGTCATGTGAATTGCTCACAAGCTTCCCACCTGGGGTGTGCAGGCGGACTTTGCCGCGGTGGCGTCGCATCCTCCCGCGACTAGGCTTGCCTTTTCCTCGCTTGTTTTTCTTTTCTGCGACCCGGGATTGCCCGGGTCACTGTCGTCGTTGACGCCGTTGTGGTCCTTACACAGCATCGTCAGATTCGATGGCTTGGTATGCCCGCCGTGTTTATGGGCGTCGATATGGTGGACTTGGCACCTATCGGCTGACACATTGCAGTCCGGCCATGGACAGACTAGGTTCTCTGCCATGGCGAGGGTGCGGAGCTTGTCGGATGCGAACCGTGCTTCGTAAAGGTTGACCGGCCCGGCGGTGGGGTGGAAGAGCCCGACGTAGAGCTTGTCACCTAAAGCGCCTTCCATCGCGGCGTTGATGAACTCTGCGCCAGTCATGGTCGTGCCATCGGATAAAGCGACGATGACTTCGTCGCCGGCACCGCAGGAGACTTTGGCGAAGTCATCGAGACCGATAACAATCACGGTGCGGTATTCGGGGCGGATGAGCCCGGTGCCGTTGCCGTCGACTAAGTCCCAGAAAGGTTCCAGAAGGGCTTCGGAGCGTGGCTGGTCGTCGTCTTTGATGGCGGCGTCAAGCGTCTTTTCTAAATCAGTTATGCGGCGTTGAGTATCGGTGATGCTAATGGTGCGTAGGCCATCGATAGCGCGGCCCACGCGCACGCCGCGTTGCTTTTGTTTGTCGCCGCCCTCTTCGGTGACACGCTTCTTGCCGTGTGCGTCAACTTCGTCCAACGTGCCTTTATGCGCGATGAGTTCTGCGCGCAGTTGCCAGGCAGCACCGCGGGTTGTGGGTTTCTTGGCGTGTTTGTTAACCAGCTCTAAGTATTCAAGGCTTAATTGCCTCGCTTCAGCGAGTGCGACAGCATCGCACTGCACCTTGGGAGAAGCAGCCGGCCCAAAGAAGACTGTGGCTAATCGGGTGTATTTTCGTGCGGTATTTAGTGACATCAGGCCACCGGCTAAGTCATGCGGGGAACACTGATAAACATCGCGGAGGATGGTTACTCCGCTGGTAGTGAAGAGGTTTAATATTTGTTGTCCATTCATAACTTCGACACTAAGACGGATACGCGAGCCCGCGCTAGGGGGAGCTCAAAAATCTGTGGGTAACTACGTTGACACGTCACGCAACTGCCAAAGTTATTCACAGGCGAGGCCTAGAGGACGTGCACTCTTAGTGCTGATATACCCGAACCCTGGAGGCGTCAATAGTGCAATCGACTTCCTTTAAGGAATCTAGCGAGGCATGCAGAGCACTGGACGCCGTCACCGGCACGGTGATGAGCTCATTGCCTACGCGCACACTCACGCGCAGCTGAGTAAGGGAGTCAGCTGTAACTGAGTAGATGGTGCCGCGAATTGTGCTTCCGGCAGAGCCTTGGTCTAAAGGCTCGAGGTGTAGCTGCACATCTTGTGGGGAAAATACGGCTGTGGCCTGGTTGCCAGCGGCCTGATCATCCGCGCCAGGGGTGATTTCCAAAACCCCATGGATGTCTTGATTGTGTGAATTGATCACTGCGTGCCCGTTGGCATCGACGGATTGGATGGTGCCGTTGAGGCGGTTAAGCCCAGCAAGGTCTGCGACAAAAGCAGTTGGTGGGACGTTGAGAATCTCACTGGTGGGGCCACATGCGATAACACGCCCGCCCTCTAATACCGCCATGTTGTGAGACAGCCCAGCGATGTCCAGTGCGTTGTGGGTAATCATCAAGGTGGTGCGGTCCGCGGAGGTCGCGTGCAAAAAGCGGCGCCAGCGCGCAGCGGAAGCGACATCGATAGCTGCCAGCGGCTCATCTAAAATCAACGCTTTCGGCTTAGCCGCCAGAGCACGCACCAAAGCGACTTGGGCAGCTTGACCACCAGAGAGCGTGGCCACACGAACGTGACACAAAGGAGCAAGACCCGCTGCTTGAAGAAGTTCATCAGTCACGGCGGAATTTTTGGTCACCATCGTTATCGCCTGGTGGACACTGGCCGTCTTCGGCAGCCCGGGATTTTGCGTTAGTAAGACTACTTTGGTGTGGTCATGCAGCTGGAAATTGCTTGAAGTTAAACGCCCTGCAATCAAACTCACCAGCGTGGTTTTACCAGAGCCATTCATCCCCACAATCGCGGTGGTTTTATTCGCCGGAAAGCGCGTGGTCGAGCCATTGGATGTCACGGCAATTTCGGGGCTGTCGCCTACCGAACGCGTTAAAGCTCGCAGCTTATCGATGTCCATATCGTCCAAAACATGTGCGCGTTGGGAAGCGCGGCGGGTAAATAACATCGGTAAGCCTGCGACCACTAAGCTCAGCACCGCGATACCGATGAGAATCGCAGACAGTGCATACGCATTTTCAGCACTGACCTCGCGCTCTAAGTAAATCCCTAAAGGCAGGGTGCGGGTGACGCCAGGCATGGACCCTGCGAAAGTAATGGTGGTGCCGAATTCCCCGAGCGAACGAGCGAAAGCTAAGCCCACGCCTGTGACGATAGCCGGCAAGATTGTCGGTAGCGTGATGCAGCTCAAAATGGTCCACTGGCCAATCCCGACACCACGCGCAGAGGCCGTGATTTCAGAATCAATCTGCCGCAAAGCTGAATCGACCGCGACCACCACAAAGGGCAAGGTCACAAAGACATGCGCGGCAACGACCCCAGGAAAAGCGAAAGCGAACTCCCACCCAAAGAAATTCAGCACCGGCGCGAGTAGGCCACGACGGCCAATAAAAGCGGTCAATGCCAGACCAGAGACCACCGGTGGCATAGCCAGCGGCAGATAGACCAAAAGGCGCACGGCCGCCGCACCTCGCCGCAGCTGCGACAGCCACAGGGCGAGGGCGGTGCCTAAGAGAGTGGCTATTGCTGTGGACCAAGCTGCTGCAGACAACGTCGTCTTGAGCAGCTCGATGGTGCTTGGGTCTTGAGCTATAGCTGCGAAATCCTCCCAGGGCACCCGCAGCGCCAAAGCAATAACCGGAAAGACGATATATCCGATAGCGATGATTCCAATCGCCACGAAAAGCGCCGGTACTTTGTGCGTAACAGCCTTTAGCTGCGAAGAAATCGGGGTGGACGTTTGCACGCCCGCGGATGAAGCCGGGCCAGACAGGGAGGAAGTCATGAGATATTAATCTTCTGGGGTAAAGCCGTATTCTTTCCAGACCTTATCGAAGTCATCAGCCAACAGGTCCAGCAATTGCTGTGCGGATTCTGGATTCTCAGACTCAGAGACGACCGCTCCGAAAATACCATTGGTAAATTCCTCAGCGCCTTCGATCTCAATGACCTCAACGGTGTCACCAGCAGCTGCCGCGTCGGTAGCGTAGACCCAGCCAGCATCTGCTTCACCGGAAGTAACCTTGCCCAACACGTCTGCTACCTGGTGCTCAAGGGAGTCAGGGGTGATATCCAGACCCTTAGATTCAATGATTGACTCAGAGACAGTGCCACACGGTACCTGTGGGTCACAGAGCACAAAGGTGCTTTCATCGGTGATGTCCTCGATCGAGTTGATGTTGCCAGGGTTGCCAGAAGGCACCACCATGACCATCACATTCGATGCCAACTGAACCGGATCGTTGACGACGCCAGCTTCCTTAGCATCATTCATGTTCTTTTCGTCGGCGGTGATCAACACGTCGCCCGGTGCGCCATCGACAAGCTGCTGAACGAGTGTGGAAGAGCCTGCATTGTTGATAAACAACCCAACTGGTGGCTCAAGCTCTGTGGCTTGCTTTTTCAAGTCATCATTGAAGACACGAGTGGATGATGCCGCGAGCAGATTCAGCTCCACGCGATTTTCCAGGGCCTCCGAGGTGCTTGCCTCATCCGAGGAATCTGAGCAGGCAACCAGCGCTGCGGTCAGCGACAAGAGAGCGAGTCCAGATAGCACGCGGCTTTTCATCATTTATCTCCAATTTGAACGGGATTATTCGTGTTTAGAAACAAGACCAGATTAGCACGTACACCCCTGGCTAAATGGGCAGATAGCCTGCTTAGTTAGGTCAACCTTGATTGTCAGCAGGCCAGGACTGAGTAATATTAATCACAGACTTGTGCTGGTGGTTTTCAGCATTCGACGACATCGGCATCTACTTGAAGAAGGACCCCCATGACTACTGCTTTTTCAAACCCGGCCCATGCCCACGATGGCACTTGCTCACATGGAGAGGTTCCCAACCAGGTGCTGCGAGCCCTGCGCGCTGAAATCGCAGGCGATGATGTGCGCACGCGTTTGATTGACCGCCTGGCCTATGCCAGTGATGCCTCGCATTATTACCACGTGCCCAAAGCGGTTATCGTTGCTTCTGATATCTCCGAGGTAGCGCATGCTTTCCGCATCGCGGCAGAGAATAGTTTGCCCATTACATTGCGCTCGGGAGGCACCTCGTTGTCGGGACAAGCTAGCGGTGAGGGCTTGCTTGTCGATGTCCGCCGTGGCTTTCGCACTATGACGGTCGAAGAAAAGGGACGGATTATTCGGGTGGGGCCTGGGCTTACTGTCTCCCAGGTCAATGCGCGGCTGTCACTGTATGGGCGCAAGCTAGGCCCGGATCCGGCGAGTGAATCGGCTGCGACTATCGGCGGGGTAGTTAACAATAACTCTTCCGGCATGGCGTGCGGTACGGAATTTAATACCTATCAAACCCTGCGCGGGCTGACTTTAGTGCTTGCCTCTGGGACGATTATTGATACCGGCGCCGATGATGCCGATGCGCAGCTCTATGCCAAGGAACCGCAGCTAGCCGAAAGGCTGATGCAGCTCCAACGCCGCGTGAAAGAGAATCCAGAATCCGTGGCGATTATTCGCCGCCACTTCGCTATTAAAAACACCATGGGCTACGGGCTAAATTCCTTTTTGGATTTTGAAGGCCCTGCGAAGATTTTGGAACACCTCGTTGTGGGCTCTGAAGGCACGCTGGCTTTTGTCGCAGAAGCAGTCTTTGAAACTATTCCGGTGGCAAAGCTTGCGACTACGACTGTGGCGGTGTTTTCGGACCTCAACAGCGCGACTTCGGCGTTGCCACAACTTGTAGATACTGGTGCTGCCACCTTGGAGCTCATGGACGCAGCATCTATCAAAGTCGGCCAAGGCTTTGATGATGCACCAGCATCGATCCGCGGCTTCGAAGTAGACGCCCAAGCAGCCCTGCTGATTGAGTACCACGCGCACACCGCCGAGGAGCTCGCAGAACGTGAACATACAGGGCAGAAGCTGCTGCGTGAGCTAGAGATGTTTAAGCTTTCGGCATTTTCTACTGCCGCGGCTGATCGCAATAGCGCGTGGCAGTTCCGCAAAGGCCTCTACGCCAAGGTGGCCAAAGCACGTCCCAGCGGCACAACGGCCTTATTAGAAGATGTCGCCGTCCCAGTGGAGCGACTGGCTTCTACCTGTGCTGGTTTGCAGGAGCTTTTCGATGCCAATGGCTACGCCGACGCAGTCATCTTCGGCCACGCAAAAGACGGTAATATTCACTTCCTGCTCACCGACCGCTTCGAAGGCGAAGACAGCCTTGGGCGCTATAACAACTTCACCGATGACATGGTGGATCTCATCTTGGGTGCCGAAGGAAACTTGAAAGCTGAGCACGGCACCGGCCGCGCGATGGCACCTTTTGTCCGCCGCCAATACGGCGATGAGCTCTATGAAGTCATGCAGGAGCTGAAAAAGGCCATCGACCCGCGCGGGATTTTAAACCCCGGTGTCATTCTGGATGAAGACCCCACGGCGCATATTAGCAATATCAAGCTCAACCCCAGCGTGGAAGAAGAAATCGATACCTGCGTCGAGTGCGGCTATTGCGAGCCCGTGTGTCCATCGAAGGACTTGACGCTGACCCCGCGCCAGCGCATCGTGGTGCGTCGCGCGCGTGCCCAAGCGGAGCACCAAGGTGACTTCATCACGGTCACCGAGCTGGATAAAGACTATGAATACATGGGCAAGCAAACTTGTGCCGTGGACTCGATGTGCCTGCGGGCGTGTCCTGTGGGCATTGACACCGGCAAATTTATCAAGCGTTTGCGCCGCGAGGACGCCAACAAGGTTGAGCAAACCGCCTGGAAAGGTGCAGCACAGGGCTGGTCCGCGGTGAATCGGGGCGCATCCATTGCCTTGAGCGGAGCACACCGTTTGCCCACGTCGCTGGTTCAGGCAGTAACAGACGTTGGCCGGAAACTAGTTGGTACAGAAACCATGCCGCAGTACCAGCCAGAATTGCCCGGCGGTGGTCATCGACGCTCGAAACTCGGCGGCATCGTGGGTGATAAGAACGCCGAAGTTCAGGCCATTTATGTTCCGGCCTGTGTCAACGCGATGTTCGGTCCACAAAAAGGCGGGATGGGGGTCACGCAGGCTTTCATCGCGCTGCTTAAGCGCGCCGGGGTGGCGGTAGCAATTCCGGAGGCCATCGACTCGTTGTGCTGTGGAACGCCGTGGACATCGAAAGGCATGGCAAATGGCCATGAGGTTATGCAGCAGCGGGTTCGCACAGTGCTTGTCGATGCCTCCGGCGGCGGCAAACTGCCCGTCATCATCGACGCATCAAGTTGTACTGAAGGATTTATCGCGATGCTCGAAGATACTGGCATAACCGTGCTGGACTCGATTGCTTTTACTGCTTCACATCTGGCGAAGCAGCTCACCGTGGCTCATCCGGTGGATTCGGTGACTATTCACCCGACCTGTTCCTCGCAGCATTTAGCTCTCATGCCAGCGATAGAAAAAGTCGCTAACTTAGCGGCTAACGAGGTGGTCATTCCGTATAGCTGGGGTTGCTGTGGCTATGCCGGCGACCGCGGCATGCTGCATCCAGAGCTCACCGCGAGTGCCACCGCGCGCGAAGCAGCTGAAGTGGCAGGGATTGATTCGGAATATCACGTGTCTTCAAACCGCACGTGTGAGCTAGGGATGACGCGGGCAACCGGCAAGCCTTATCGCCACGTGCTCGAACTTTTGGAAATAGCTACGCGGTAGGAGGGGCGCCAAACGCGCCCTTATTGCCTAGCGGTCCTAGCAGTCCTAGCGGTATTCTCGGGTTTCCGAGAAGATTAGGAAACCCGGGTAAACTTGATGTGGTATTCGCGTGGTTCTTCCTTGAGGTATTCCAATTCGAACTTCTCCTCGCGGGCTTCGACTTCGCGCAGCAAAGGCACTGGATTATGAGGAGCAACCAGGATCAAAGATTCTCCGACCTGGCGGTTGCTCAATGCGCCGTGAATGGCACCGTGGCGGATGGCATGTCGGATGAGGCTCGCCTGCAGGGTGGGAATTTCCTCGACCTTGTTGGCCTCAGTGAGGTTAAGTTCCATGAGCGTGGCCTTTTCTACTCGTTCTTCTCGGGGTATTTTTTATTACCCCATCCATCCTAGAATGAGCATTAAACACGGATCCACTAGTAAATAATCTGTCCCTCAATCGGGGTTAATGATCAAGCTTGGCACAGCGGACGTTCTCTGAGGCCGAGGAGATATAGGCATCCGCTTCTTGGCGAGTGTCGTAGTCTTGTTCTTCGCCGGTGCCTTCCGCCTCGATGATCCGTCCGGCTTGGGCTAGAAGGCGTCGCACGGATTGATTGCGGGGGCTGCCTAACTGGTCGAAGGCGTTTTTAAGTGCGGAGGTTCGCCAGATTCCGCAGAGATTTTGCAAGCTACCATCTTGACTGCGAATAAGCGCTACGCCGGCGCTTGAATCAGCGGTGATGGCGGCAAAAAGGCGGGGGAGAATCTGCGGGGAATCCGGGGCATCAACCGGTAACGTGGCGATGAATTCTAAGTCGGGGTGGCGGTGGAGGAGATATTCAAAACCTGCGTGGATTCCTGCGACGGGGCCGCCAAAAGGCGGTTGCTCACACGTTAAAGGCAGACCCAACTCACGCGGGGAGACCACCACATAATCAGTTGCAGAGGGCAACTGGGCGATGAGACGGTCGACGAGCCTTACCCCGTGTACTTTAACGCTGGCCTTGTCCACGCCACCCATTCGCGTGCCTTGACCACCGGCAACCACAATCGTGGCTAAGCGTGGCTGTTGAGCCTGGTTCGCCGTCTGGTTCATTGTGGAAGCTCCCGTGACCAATCGCCAGAGCGACCCCCAGACTTCGCGACAATGCCGCAACGGCGGATAAATGCGCTGCGGTCTACACCTTTGACCATGTCAATAATCGCGAGCGCTGCCACGTTGACCGCCGTGAGCGCTTCCATCTCCACGCCGGTGCGGTCAGCGGTGCGCACCGTAGCTTCAATAAAGACATGGTCCTCTAAGATTTCTACATCTACCTTGGCCCCGTGCACGCCAATCGTGTGCGCCAGCGGCAGCAATTCCGGCACCTTCTTTGCTGCGGCAATGCCAGCGATGCGCGCGACAGCTAAGACATCGCCCTTCGGAACAGTGCCTTCGCGCAGGGCTTGAAGCACCTCAGGCGAACACGCTACTTCTCCTTGCGCAGTTGCTGCCCGCACCGTCGGCGTTTTTTCCGTGACATCGACCATGTAAGCATCGCCGGCATTATCAAGGTGGGTAAATTTCATGGACAACCTTAAATCTTTCTAAATATGGTTCGAGGTGGGCAGCAGGATGGCTTCCACCATATCGCCTTCCCGGTATTTACGACCCCCGCTGACGAGATGCAGCACGCTATTTACTCCGACCAGAGCACTAATCATGTGCGAGCCCACATGGCGGCCATTAAATGGCGTCACCGTCGTCGGGGTAGCCGTGAAATCCACGATGGCTGGGACAAGTATGTCGCGGTCAGCTACTTTGGGAAGCTCGCCACAGAGCTTGCCTTCGACTGTCGCTGGCGAAGCTTTGGCAGGCGGAGCCAGGACAGGTTTTCCGGCAATCCTATCCAGCAGGGGCTGCACATACAGAACAAAGGAGATAAATGCCGCAACCGGATTTCCCGGCAAAGAAACCACGGGGACACGACGGCCAGCATCGTTAGTCCAGCACGACGCCCCTTGGTGGGAACCAGGTTTATGATTTACCCGGCCAAACCAGGAGTCGTTGGTATAAGTGAGCAAGACTTCGCGCACCACGTCGTAGACTCCCACGGCCACACCACCAGTGGTGATGATGACATCGTGATTAGCGGCGAGTTGTTCAAAAAGAGCGCGCAGCTTTTCTGGATCATCGTCGCACTGGGCAATCGTGGTGTGTGCCGGGCCCCAGGTCCGCACAAGGCCTGCGACCATGGGGCTATTGGAATCGGGAATCTTGCCGGGAGCGAGCGCCTCACCAGTAGGGTGTAATTCTTTGCCGGTAGAAATCACGGCCACTCGCGGTGCAGCATAGACTTCAACTTCGGCGATGCCAGCAGAAATTAACGTGGACAGCAGACCAATATCAATACCTTGACCAGTGTGTGCACAAAGCGTACCCGCTTTTAGGGATTCGCCTTTACGCCGGATGTGCAACTTAGCTGCATCAAAATTCTCCACGTGGACTTCCGCGGGCAGCGGCTGCGGGCCGGCGGGGATATTGGTGTACTCAACAGGCACGATGACTAAGTCCGCGGTCGAAGTATCCACTGGCGCCCCGGTCATGATCCGCACCGCAGCGCCAGCGGGTGGAGTAAGAGGAGCATCGCCCGCGGCGACATCACCGACAACGTCCAGCGTGGCGCTGCCCGTAGATTTGAGGTCAGCGCGGTGGAGAAGAAATCCATCCATCGCCGAGTTATCAAAAGGTGGGATAGCATTGATAACCTGCTGATCCGCGGCAAGTATGCGCGATAAGGCGTTGACATCTACCGGAATAGTTTCGGTATCGGGCACTGGTGCCAGCGATAAAATCGCTGCGCGATGCTGCTCCATGGTGCGCACATCTAAAGCAGGTGGGGTAGAAGGATCCGCCGGGTTCATAAAAGCCGATCTTAGCCACCGATGGCAGACATCGGGCGGTCTGGCTGCAAGAAGCCTTCATCATCCATTCCGTGCCCGGGCTTCTTCCGCCACATCTCTCCAGCCCACGCGGCAAGCAGTTCCTCGTCGCTGGCACCAGCACGCATCAAATCGCGCAGGGAGGTCTCCGAGTTGCCAAAGAGACAGTTGCGCACAGCGCCATCAGTGGTCAAACGCGTGCGGTCACAATCGCCGCAAAACGGCCGGGTGACAGAGGCGATAACGCCGATATTGCCCTCATAAATATTTTTATCTAAGGACACCTCTGCGTTCCATAGTTGTGCTGGAGCAGAACCGCGTGGTTCCTCGGCGGGGGTAAGCGAAATCTCTTCGCTAAGCCTGCGCAAAATATCATCAGCAGTGACCATATCCGAGCGTTTCCACTGCTCACGAGGTCCCAGCGGCATTTGCTCAATAAAACGCAGCTGGGCACCTTTGCGCAGCGCGAATTTCGCCAGCGGCACGATGTCATCTTCATTAATCCCTGGCATCACCACGGCGTTAATCTTGACTGGATTAAGACCAGCTTCGATGGCGGCATCGATAGCTTTGAACACGCCATCGAGCCGGTCACGCCGGGTCAACTGCGCATAGCGCTGCTTGTCGATGGTATCGAGCGAAATATTGACGCGATCTAGCCCAGCCTCCTTGAGCTGGTGTACGCGACGCTCCAGCCCCAGACCGTTAGTGGTCAGCGCAATTGAAGGCGGCAGGCCCTCATCGGTACGTAATTTTTTAGTCTCCGCAATGATATGTTCCAAAGACTTCCGCAACAGCGGCTCACCACCAGTAAAACGAATCTGGCGGATCCCCAACTTGGTCACGCTCAAGGTGATAAGGCGGATCACTTCATCATCGTCAAGCGTGTGCTCCGTGGCCATCCATTCCAGACCTTCTGCTGGCATGCAGTAAGTACAGCGCAGGTTACAACGGTCGGTCAAAGAAACCCGCAAGTCACGCGCCACGCGGCCATACTTATCTAGCAAACTGCGGGAACCATCAGCCTTGGCTGCTGGTAAATCCTTCGGGAGCGAAGTACTCGAGGCGTGCGAAAGGCCCATCTGGGGAAGGCCAAGAGACACTGAATGGTTCTCAGCTGCTTGCCCTTCATGGGGATTGAGGGAAGAAATCTGAGTAGTCATGTTCTATCCAGTCTAGGCTTTAAACACCGAAAAACCCAGTTTGAAAGGCGCGCCTGGACCATACCTGTTTATTCTTCTGCAGTCGGCCCGGATGCTTGGCCACGATGCGTGCTGAGGTTAATGGAACACACGCCAGGACGTGATAATGGGTGTAGCTCAAGGCGCAAGCGCGGATCGACGTCGGCATCGGTGAGATGTCCCAAGAAACCTTCGTGCACGGCGCACACGAAAGGATGCGGACGTGTGCCATTGACGGTCAGTGGACAAGCGTGCAAATCAAGGTCGGAACCTTGCGCGGAATCTAAATCGCCTGCCGGTGGTGATGGATCGAAGCCGAGGTCTCGAAGCTTGGCAAATAGGGATTCTAAGGCGTCCTTTTCTGTACTAACTCCGACAGGAGCTGCGCCTTTGGGATCCTTTTTCTCCATGGTCTGGGCCCACTGGCGGCCAACGTTGAGTGCTTGCGCATAGGTTTCCGGGGTCAAGTTTTCTTGGTCCACCAGCATGCTGGTGAGCACGCCGATGAGAGAGACATACTCTTCGGCGATGGTTTCAGTCTTTGGTGCACGAACGTGGAATACAAACGACGGACGGCCGCGGCCCTGGGCTGGCGCGGGCATGACCTGAACTGCATCTTTGGCAATGAGCTCGTCGAGGTGGCTGCGTACAGTGTTGACGTGCGAGTCCAGCATTTCGGCGATCTCTGAAATCTTCGCGCCTTGGGGGAATTCGTGCAGCGCGTCTAGGACTTTGCGCTGTTTGGGTGATAATCCCAAAGACTCGGGGAACAGATCAGAGCTGGAGCGGGGGACGCGCGAGGAAGAAGTCGCAGCACTGCTGGTCATCTGAATCAGCGTCCTTTCTTGAGGGTAAAAATTTGGAGGTTTCTTCTCCGATAAATCATGCAGTGTTAGCACGATGAGATTGAATAGATACTACCGTGACAATCGGTGAATTAAATAACCAACACTTTTCTATGGTCGATACTTCCGTAAGGGAAAGAACCAGTATATGCCCTAATTTTTAACTCCCGCTGTGATGTTTATACGAAAACTTCAAAGCTTCTTGAATAATAAGTACTATAAAACCCGTGGAAAAGAAATGGGTTGCTCATCGTGCCTTCTTTTTGGCATTCGCCGGCATATCTTTAATTATTGGCCTCGGCGCTGGACTAGCTCTTTTAGGACTCACAGTTCCGCGGCCTTTTGACGCCAAAGCGATCGAGCACGGCCCGTTGATGATTTTCGGTTTTATAGCAGGTGCCATTGTCATGGAGCGCACTGTAGCGACCAAGACCTGGTGGGCGTGGGCCGCACCTGCCTTTCATACCTTGGGCGTTGTTCTCCTTATTAGTGGTGCCCCACGACAGCTAACAGCGGTAGCGTTCTGCATGTCTTTTGCTACGCTTAGCGCCTGCTACGTCCTTATCTATCACCGGCAATCGACGCTGGAAGTAGTTATCCAAGCCGCCGGAACTATTGGAATCTTAAGCTCTGTTGTTCAGTGGGCTATAGCCGGTGACTTTGAACCTGCCATGCCTTTGGCTGCGGTATTTGTCGTAGCCACCATCATTGGGGAGCGGGTTGAACTAGCGCAGCTGAAGATTGCGCAGTCATCGGCGGATGTTTTATTAACTGCGCTATGCCTGGCGCTAGT
Source organism: Corynebacterium stationis (assembly GCF_001941345.1). Lineage (NCBI taxonomy): Bacteria > Bacillati > Actinomycetota > Actinomycetes > Mycobacteriales > Corynebacteriaceae > Corynebacterium > Corynebacterium stationis. Next base: position 1,711,716 of record NZ_CP009251.1, on the reverse strand, counting down.
GGCTGCCAGCTTGGTGTTCATCCTTGCCCCAGAACTTGGGCTTGCCGTGATGGGAGCACTCTTTCTCATCATCGCGTTAGCAGCAGTGCGTGTCGATGTCGCTATCAACCTTGTTTGCTCACGTGGCCTCCCGCGCTTTTCGGCGGCGTGCATGCTGGCTGCTTATGGGTGGCTGGCTGTTACTGGAATTTTGTGGATGAGCTCGCAATTTCTACCTGGGGAGCTGGTTTATGACGCGGCGGTTCACGCTGTGTTTATCGGGTTTACCTTGTCAATGATTTTTGCGCATGCTCCCGTGATTCTTCCAGCGGTGGTGCATCGTGCGCTGCCGTATCACTCAGTGCTTTATGTGCCCGTTGCCGCTGTGCACCTGGGACTGATTGTGCGCATTGTTTCCGATACTCAAAATTTTGTTCCAGGCCATCAGCTCGGTGGGGTTATCAATGCGGTCGGGGTGCTGGGATTTTTGCTCACCGCAGTCGTGCTAGCGGTGAGGGCGGCGTGGAAGAAAAGGAGCAAACAACGTGCACATAGCAATGCCTAATTCAGGGATGCCGCAGCAAGGAAAAAGTCTTCATGCAGGCCCCGTTGGCGTAACCGATGTGTCTTTGAAAGCACGCGGGCGTTGGCACACCATTGTCTTTGGCCTGATTTCAGTGTGGTTGGTGTGCGGAATTGGCTTGGTGATAGCCAGTAATTTTGGAGCAACGATTGCCTGGTGGGCCATTGTCCACTCCTTCACATTGGGAGTGGTGACCACAGCGATTTTGACCTATTCGCTGCACTTTGCCGAAGCACTCACGCGGCAGCCTACCTCTTCTTACCAGCCGATTATGGTGCGCATTAGCCTGGTGCAAGTAGGGCTTATTGTGCTTTTGCTCGACACCACAACAGGCACGTGGTCGATGCTTTCTGATATTGGTGCCACACTTGTCACCATTGTTGCGGGGTGGCATCTGTGGGTTATCTTTCGCATGCTGCGGACGTCACTGTCGACGAATTTTGCTGCCACGGTGCCGTTTTATCTCGCTGCCTTGGCTTTTCTCATCACCGCGGTAGTGGTGGCAGTCGTGGCGAGTCATGGCGTGGGCGATTACACCCGCATGATCGCAATTCATTCCCGCTTAACCATTTGGGGATTCGCGTGGCTGACTGTCTTGGGCACGATCATGACCTTGTTGCCGACGCTGACCTCGACGAAGATTCCGCCCCAAGTGATGAAACGCTGTACGTTTGCGCTTTCATTACACAGCGGCGGACTTATTGCGGCGTGCGGCTTTTATGCTGCTAGCTGGAATACCGGGGCGGGCATCTCGCAGCTTTTCATGGTGGTTGCTGCAGTACTTATCATGCAGCCATTGCTAGCCGGAATCTTTGCGAAGAACCAACGACTGCGCGCTGCCGCGATTTCTGTCATGGCAGGAGTCATTTGGCTGGTTGCGCTGTGTGCTGCCGATGCCGTCTGTGTCGGCTTGGGGCAAGAAACCAGAGAAATTACGCGTGCGCTAGCCCCAGCTTTTCTTGGCGCAGGTTTGCTGCAATTGGTCACCGGGGTATTGCTCCATCTATTACCCACCTTGCGCGGGGGCGGAAATCATGTGGTGACAGCTGCACGCCAATATGCCGATTTAGGCGGCTGGGCGCGGCTGGGGCTTATCAACTTCGGCGCCGTGCTGACACTGATATCCCCATCGCAGGTTCCGGCATCGACAGCCGTGCAGGCAGGACTCATACTCATCGCATTAGGGATTGCCGGACATATAGGCGTCCTGCTCAGTGCGTTAATTAGAGCTCATCATTAAAGGAAGACATCATGACACAAAACCTTATGGCTAATTCTTCACCCAACAGGCCGAATCAGCCTGCCGCGGGTGGTAGCAAAAAGCGCGCTGAATGGGCAGCGTGGTTAGTCATCGCTCTTGCAATTGCCGCTGTGGTCATTTTGATTGTCACCACCATGACGCCTTCTTCGGGTGGAGATGCGGGCCTGCCCAGAGAGGGACAGGCCCAGCACCAAAACGATCGGTCTGTTGTATCCACCGGTGAGGTTGTAGAACTCGACGTTGAGGTCGAAGGCATGGCTTTTGTGCCTAATTCAGTAGAGATTGCAGCAGGAGACAGCCTCAAAATCACCTTTACCAATACCGGCGACCAGGTCCATGATCTAAAAATTGGCAATGATGAAACCGGGCGCGTGAACCCCGGCAATACGGCAGTGCTAGAAACTGCGCCCATTGGGGAAAGCATCCAAGGATATTGCACAATTGTCGGTCATCACTCCCAAGGCATGGTCTTCGATGTCACTGTCACAGGCACAGCCACAGGGACAGCGACGGGGAATGCCGCAGGAAATGCCGCAGGCGAACACAATCATGAGGTGGTGGCGGGGGATAACCCACACGTGACGGTGCCGAGCATGGCGGAGTTGGGAACACAACGCGAAGGCTTTAAAGCTTTTGATGCCAGCTTAAAACCAGCGCCGAGCACAACCGTGCACGAATACACCTGGGTGGCTACAGAAGAAAAGCGTGAAGTTGCACCAGGGATTGAACAGGTACAGTGGCTTTTCAACGGCCAAGCACCAGGACCTACCTTGCGCGGCACGATAGGAGATACTTTCCGCATCACCCTGCGTAACGAAGGAACGATGGGGCACTCCCTGGACTTTCACGCCGGTGAAATCAGCCCAGATCAGGCAATGGCCACTATTCAACCCGGCGAAGAAGTAGTTTATGAGTTCACGGCACGCCGGGCTGGCATCTGGATGTATCACTGCGCCACGATGCCGATGAGCTTGCACATCGCTAATGGTATGGCTGGAGCAGTCATTATTGACCCGCCGGCAGATTCAGAACTTGCGCTGGCGGATGTTGATGCGGAATACGCAATGATTGCTTCAGAGATCTTCTTAGGAGAATCTGAAGTCGGCGCAGATCCACAGCGCGTTGCGAATGGCGAATTCGACCTCATGGCTTTTAACTACTATCCATCGCAATACGCGTTGGAGCCATTGCAGGCGAAAGTGGGAGACACGATCCGAATGTGGATTATGAATGTTGGTCCCGATGAGCCGTTGAGTTTCCATGTGGTGGGCGAGGTCTTTGACACCGTATTTACCGAAGGCGCGTATACGGTGCGCGATACGGCCGAAACCGGTTCCCAAGCCCTGTCGCTGCTGCCAGCCCAGGGCGGTTTTGCGGAAATGACCTTCGACGAACCCGGAACCTATACCTTTGTTAATCACGTAATGACCCGCGCTGAGAAAGGTCAGAGCGGGTCAATCGTGGTCGTAAAATGAAGGAATCTACGAATCCGGAATTTTAGCTAGGAAGAGCGCGGTGGGCGGCTGCGGTCGGAGTTGCCGCGGCGCTCGGAGTTGCGGTCTAGCTGTGAAGCAGGAGATCGCACTGGCTCCCACGCAACGTGGGAACGCATATCGGTGGTGCGGGTATCACGCGAGCGGTAGACCACATAAGGACGCGTGACATAACCAACTGGTGCTGAGAATGCGTGGACCAGGCGAGTAAATGGCCACACCGCTATCAAGGTAAAGCCAGCCAGGACATGGACCTTAAACTGCCACGGGACATTCGACATGAGCTCAGGCTGGATGTTGAAAATCAACAGGTTACGCAGCCACGGCGAAATGGTTTCGCGGTAGTCATAGCCGTTGGTGCCCAAAGTATCGAAAAGCTGCAAGGAGAATGTAGCAATCGTGCCCGATAAGATAGCTCCACCCAAAAAGATGTACATAACTTTGTCTGAGCGAGACGTGGCCAAAAATACCGAACGATTAACCACGCGACGATAGATCAAACCGACCAGGCCTAGAACCGTGGCAATCGCGGCCAGCGCGCCGGGATAAGTGGCAATCAAGTGGTAAAAGTGGTCCGAAATCCCTACCGAACGAGTCCAGGACTTCGGAATGGCCAGGCCCATTAGGTGTCCGACGATAACGAAGACCATGCCCCAGTGAAACAGTGGCGAAGACATGCGCAGCAGTTTGGATTCATAGATTTGCGAAGAGTGCGTTGTCCAGCCAAACTGGTCAGTGCGCCAACGCCAAAAGATACCGACGAAGAATGCGACGATGGCCAGCCATGGGAACGCGCCCCAGAGGAAATTTTCAAAGTATTCCATGGTGATAGTCCTTTTATAGATCGTCTGGTTGGACGGTCGGGAATGGAAGATCGGCAATACCCACAACCTCTGCGGGCGGGCCGGTACGGATTAGGTCCACGTATTTCTGGGCGATCTCTGCATCGACACGCGGCAATGCGCGGCACACAGCAATGATGAGGGAGACATAAGGCGAATCCGTGTGCTCTAAGGCAGCACGGAGAACTTCCAGTCCGTCCCGGTAGCTGGCCACAAACTCCACGGCCTGCTCATGCGATGAACCTTCCGAAAGCCCGAGGGCCTCTAGCACCACGCAGAGGTGGTCTGGCAGCTCATCATTTTCATCAAAGTCGAAGCCCAGCGAACGCAGCTGCTCGCCGAAAGCCAAAATGGCCATTCCGCGCTGGCGAGTATCGCCAACTGCGTAGTAGGAAAGAAACAGCGAACAGCGACGGCGCTGGTCAAAGGTTTCCACGTAGTGCTCTTCGACATCGCGCAAACTAGCGGAATACGCCCAGCTGAAGAACTCGCGGAAATCCTCGGAGATCGCCTGAGGGAGATCCTCTACGTGCTGTTCAACCGCTGCGACGGTGTCATGGAAATTCTCGTCCGGGTACTGCAGCAGGACAGACACTGCCATGGCGACGGTGCGGCGCTGGTGTTCAGTTACCGCAACTGGTGTGATCAGCTCGGCCGGAATCCGGCCGGTGTGGGTACGCCTGGGATCGGCAGCGCCTACTTGCGCACTGATGGTGGCGCGGCTGGTGCGCTCGACATCTTTGGCGCCGCCAGACGCACCCATGCCAGCGGGTGTGCCGTAGCCTGCCAAAGTGTCGTGGTCTAGGGGAGGTAGGTGTGAGTGATGATGTGGGGAAGAGATCGTGAATTTTCCTGCACCAGGCAGGAGCTTGAGCTTGTCGAAAATACCCATGGTGATTAGCTTTCTTCCTCACGCCGTGGTGGGAACATGCCATCAGGGCGGTCACCGGTCCAGGACAATAGCGATACCTTGCCGGATTCGCCGCCACCGTGGCTGGAACATGCTTCAGGTGCGCCCATGCCCAAATCCGCAAAGGCCTTGTCCATCGCGCGGGTCGGGTCAGTGTCACCGAAGGGATCCAGGTCAGCAATGCCGCGCGGGGTTTCAGGCGAAGCAGTAGGGATGACGTAGCGGTCGTCGTACTTGGCAATAGCCAGCAGACGATACATTTCCTGAATCTGCTTACCGGTCATACCAACTGCTTCGGCGATTTCTTCCTGCGGCTCATTGCCGAGGTTGATATCGCGCATATAGGACCGCATGGCGACGAGACGACGCAGGGATTTCTCCACCGGGACGGTATCGCCGGCGCTGAAAAGTCCTGCCAGATAATCCAGCGGGATGCGCATATTCGCCAACGTTGAAAACAGCAGCTTATGGTCTTCGCCGTCATAGCCCGCGGCGGTGATTTCATCGACTACTGGAGACAGAGGCGGAACGTACCAAACCATAGGCAAGGTGCGGTACTCGGGGTGCAAGGGAAGCGCGACCTCGTATTTGAAGATCATGTCGTAGATAGGCGACTGCTGTGCTGCATCAATCCAGGAGTGCGGGATTCCCTCACGCTTGGCGCCCTCGATGACCTCAGGGTCATTGGGGTCTAACAAGATGGACTTTTGAGCTTCCAGAAGGTCCTTCTCATCGGGTACAGACGCTGCTTCTGCAACGCGGTCGGCGTCGTAGAAGATAACACCTAGGTAGCGCAGACGGCCGACGCAGGTTTCCGAACACACAGTTGGCTGGCCAACTTCCAAGCGCGGGTAGCACAAGGTACATTTTTCAGCCTTGCCGGTCTTGTGGTTGAAGTAAACCTTCTTATAAGGACAGCCAGAAACACACATGCGCCAGCCGCGGCACTGGTCCTGGTCTACAAGGACGATGCCGTCTTCAGCGCGCTTGTACATCGCACCCGAAGGACAGGAGGAAACACACGTCGGGTTTATGCAGTGTTCACAAATACGCGGCAGATAGAACATGAAGGAGTCTTCAATCTGCTTTTTGACCGCGATATTCATCTTGTTGAGCACCGGGTCACTATCCATGGTGGCGGTGGAGCCACCGAGGTTGTCGTCCCAGTTAGAGGACCATTCAATCTTGTTGATTTCGCGGCCATCAATTTGGGATACGGGCTTCGCCGTGGGCTGGGTTTTCTGACCCGCCTTAGCACCCATCAAATCTTCATACTGATAGGTCCATGGCTCGTAGTAGTCATGGATGGTGGGCAAGTTCGGGTTGTGGAACAAGGTGAGCAGCTTCTTGATGCGGCCACCGGCCTTGGGCTTGAGCTTGCCGCTGCCGGTTAAGCTCCAGCCACCTTGCCACTTTTCCTGATCTTCCCAGGTGCGTGGGTAGCCCACACCAGGGCGGGTTTCAACGTTGTTGAACCAGATGTATTCAGTGCCTTCGCGGTTGGTCCACGCCTGCTTACATGTCACCGAACAAGTGTGGCAACCAATGCACTTGTCCAGGTTCATGATCATGGCGATTTGTGCCATTACCTTCATTAGTACTGCACCTCCTGGGAGCGGCGACGAACACGGGTAACTTCGTCGCGGTTATTACCGGTTGGACCGATGTAGTTGAAGTGATAGGTCAGCTGGCCATAGCCGCCAGCGATATGTACAGGCTTGATGAGAATGCGCGTCAGAGAGTTGTGCGTGCCGCCGCGGCGGCCGGTGTGCTCATTGAGCGGGGTGCCCACGGTGCGTTCCTGGGCGTGGTTCATGATCATCGTGCCTTCGGGAATGCGGTGGGAGACAATTGCACGAGCACTGACTACACCGTTGCGGTTGTAGACTTCGACCCATTCGTTGTCCGCGACACCAATCTTCTCGGCATCCTTATTCGACATCCACACGACCTGGCCACCACGGGAAATGGACAGGACATGCAGGTTGTCAAAGTATTGCGAGTGGATAGACCACTTGTTGTGGGTGGTCAGATAGCGCAGTGAAATTTCCACTTCGCCGTTGTTGTTGAAGGTTTCCCCTGGGTTGAATTCACCGTGCAGGTGCAGGTGATCCAGCGGCGGACGGAAGACCGGAAGTGATTCGCCGTAGTCCATAAACCAGTCGTGGTCGATGTAGTAGTGCATGCGACCGGTCAAGGTGTGCCATGGCTTATCGAATTCCACGTTGATGGAAAAGGCGGTGTACCGGCGGTTGTTGCGCTTATCTGCCGTCCACTCCGGCGACGTGATGATCTGGGTCGGGCGTTCTTTAATCGTGTCCCAGGAAATGCGGACGTCCTGATCGGATGCGGCCAAAGGCGAGAGATCTTTGCCGGTACGTGAGGACAGGTAGTCAAAGCCGTTGGCAGCAACCTCACCGTTGGAGACACCCGATAAGTGCAAGATGGCGTCGATGACCTTGGTGTCCCTCGACAAATCAACAAGTTCACCCATGGAGGTCTCTGAGGTTCCACATATGAGCTCAAGTTCTTTGACCTGCTTGCTGACATCGAACTTGGTGCCGTGAACGGCAGTTCCTGCCTTGGCGGTCAAAGGACCCAAGTGCGACCACTTTTCATAAATCTTCGTGTAGTCGCGCTCCACCACAGCAAGCTTCGGCATGGTGACACCTGGAATATAGCCTTGCTTTTCGACGTCAGGTACCACGCCATTTGGCATGCCCAATTCATCCGGGCTGTCATGGTGGCTTGGTTGGGTCACCACGTCACGTTGGGTGCCCAGCCAGCGCACAGAGAGCGCAGACAACGATGCAGAGAGATCGCGGAAGACTTCAAAGTCGGTGCGAGCTTCCCACGGCGGGTTGATAGCCGCGTTGAAAGAGTGCAGGTAGGGGTGCATGTCTGTCGATGACATGTCGTGCTTTTCGTACCATGTTGCAGCCGGCAACACGATGTCGGAGACCAAGGTGGTGGAGGTATTGCGGAAGTCCGTGGTCAGCATCAAATCGAGCTTTCCTTGCGGCGCCTTCTCATGCCATTTAATGGTCTCCGGGCGCTCGCCCTCCGCTAACTCCTGCGCGGTGGCATCAGAGTCCACTCCGAGTAAGTGACGCAGGAAGTATTCCGTACCCTTTGCGGAAGAACCCATGAGGTTGGTGCGCCAGTTGAGCAAGATGCGTGGCCAGTTTTCTTCGGCCGAGGGGTCATCGTAAGCAAAGCCCAGTTCACCAGATTGCAGTTGTTGCGGGATGTATTCCTTGACATCCATGCCTGCCTTCTCGGCTTCATCGGCAAGCAACAGTGAATTGCGGTTGAACTGTGGATACGCCGGCATCCAACCGCGACGCATGGATTCGGCCATCGTGTCCGAGACCATCTTCGAACCAATCGAACCACGCTGCGCAAGCGGTGATCCCAAGTGCGATGCTTGGGTGTTGTCATAGCGCCATTGCTCAGTGCCGAAGTAGTAGAAGGCCGTGGTCACCATGTGGCGCGGTGGGCGTTGCCAGTCTGTGGCCATCGCCCATTGCTGCCAACCATTCATTGGGCGCAGCTTTTCCTGGCCGACGTAGTGCGCCCAGCCACCACCGTTGACACCTTGGGTGCCACACATCGAGGTCAACGCCAAGAATGTGCGGTAGATGGTATCCGCGTGGAAGTAGTGGTTAACACCAGCACCCATAATGATCTGGGAGCGGCCTTCAGAATCCGCGGCATTTTGCGCGAACTCGCGGCCGATACGGATAGCGGCATTGGCTGGCACACCGGTTAGGGTTTCCTGCCACGCTGGGGTTCCGACCTCAGTCGCGTCGTGGAAGTCCTCTGGCCAGCTACCCGGAAGGTTCAGCTCAGGGCGGTTAACACCATAGTGCGCGAGCATGATGTCAAAGACCGTGGTGTATTTAACGCCGTTGATCTCACGGTAGGGAACACCGCGGTGCACAACGCCGGCGCCGATGGGGCGGCCGGTGCCGACTTCTTCTGGCTTGGCATCAAGATCAAAGCGCGGGAAGAGTACCTCTGCGGTACCGAAGCTATCAGTCTCCGCAATGGACATGACTGGGTCGACGCCTTCGAGTGAGAGGTTCCAACGGGAAGTGGATTCATCCCAGCGGTCGGCAACGGTGCCGCCTGGATCGACAATCTTGCCGTCGGTTTCCATCATCAGGGTGCGGTGGGTTGCGTTCGCCGATGCGCGCAGCTCGGCGTACTCATCACCTTCCAATTGGCTGGCGGTGAGGAATTTGCCAGGGGTGTAGGTGGTTTCACCGGAAGTGCTGGAGTGTGCTTCATCGGTGTTTTCTTCCAGAGCCACGAGGAACGCGGAGTCCGTGAACTTGCGCATGTAGTTGAGGAAGTATGGTTCCTGGCGGTCGACATGGAAAGTCTTCAAGATGACATGACCCATGGAAAAGGCGAGCGCTGCGTCTGTACCTGGGTTAATACGTGCCCACTCATCAGCGTGCACAGTGTTATCAGCAAAGTCAGGGGAGACTACAACGACCTTGGTGCCGCGGTAACGGGCCTCGACCATGAAGTGCGCGTCCGGGGTACGGGTGACTGGGATATTGGAGCCCCACATCATCAGATATGAGGAGTTGTACCAGTCACCAGATTCCGGCACGTCGGTCTGGTCACCGAAGGTCTGCGGGGAAGCCGGTGGCAAGTCGGCATACCAGTCGTAGAAGGACAGCGCCACGCCGCCAATCATCTCCAAAAAGCGTGTGCCCGCACCGTAGGAGACCTGGGACATTGCCGGAATAACGGTGAAGCCGTTGATGCGGTCGGGGCCGTATTCACGGATGGTGTAGACGTGTGCTGCCGCTGCCATTTCAATGGCTTCTTCGTAGTTAATACGAATGAGTCCACCCTTGCCGCGCTGGCTGATATATGCATTGCGCTTTTCCGGATCTTGCTGGATTTCCCGCCACGCCAGCACCGGATCCTTCAGGCGTTCTTTGGCCTCGCGGTACATATCCACCAGCACGCCGCGGGCATAAGGGTAGCGAATACGCGTGGGCGAGTAGGTGTACCAGGAAAAGGATGCGCCACGAGGACAGCCGCGGGGTTCATATTCGGGCATGTCATTGCCGTTGGTGGGGTAGTCAACCGCCTGTGATTCCCACGTGATGACGCCGTCTTTGACATAGACCTTCCACGAGCAAGAGCCGGTGCAGTTTACGCCATGGGTGGAGCGAACCATCTTGTCGAAAGCCCAGCGGTTGCGGTAGAAGACATCAGCTTGGCGGCCGCCTTGTAAAAATAGCTGCTGTCCGCCGGAGCCGGAGGTTCCCTTGCGCAGGTGGGAACCCATCTCAAACAGTGAGTTTGTGGAGCTACGTGAAGTTCTGGAAGAACTTGTGGTTGCTTTAGTCATGAGGGGAAATCCTTTGGGTTAATGGAAATTGGACAATCTGCACGAAGTATTTATCCGGGGTAGGGAGCCTTGGGGCGGGCGTAGAAAATCCATGTGAGCACGGTGCAGATGGCGAAGAAGACCACACAGCCCCAGAAGAAAGCCTGGATGGGCATCAGCGAGAGCAAGATACCGACGACAAAGGGGCCGAATGCACCAATCGCGGAGGTCCAGCCGATGACGCCACCGGCCTGGTGCTTAGGGAAAATCATGGGCATTTGTTTAAAGGTGCCTGCGTTGCCAAGACCTGTGAAGAAGAACATCAAGAGCATCGCGCCGAGGAACCACCAGAATTGGTCTGGGTCGGTGGGGTTCAAAAATAGTGCGGCAACAGCGGTAAAGATGGTCATACCGATACCACCGATAAACGTCCAGATGGCACCACCGAACTTGTCACACAACGGGCCCCATGCGGCGCGAACACCAGCACCAATGAGTGGGCCTAAGAAGGCATAAGCTGCACCACGAGGCAGATTTTCAACGCCAATAGTTTCAGCAAAAGAGGAACCGGAACCATAGATTTGGTTGATGATGAGTGCGAATTGCGCGGCAAAGCCTGCAAAAGCGCCGAAGGTCATCAGATAGACCACGGTCATCACCCAGGTGTTGACGTTGCCAAAGATTGAAAGCTGTTGACGGAAATTAGCTTTGACCGGGACGTCTTTAAGGTAGGTCCATGCCAACAGCGCACAGACGATTGCCCACGGTGCCATGAAAATAGCTGGATTGTGAACGAATACATTCGATCCATCTGGAAGGCGTTGTGGGGCGACGAAACCAATGCCCAAGAGCGTAAAGCCCATCAGCCACGGTGCGACTAGCTGAATGAAAGAGATACCAAAGTTACCGATACCAGCTTGCAAGCCCAAGGCAGTGCCTTGCAGGCGCTTAGGAAAGAAGTAGCCCGTCGAAGGCATAAAGCCTGCGAACACACCGCCGCCGAAACCGGACGCAAAGGAAATGGCGAGCAATTCCCAAAAAGGCGTGTTTTCTGGACGTTGGACTACTGAGAACCAGCCCAGCATGGGCAGTAAGAACAATAGTGCTGAAAATGTAACCAGCTTCCGCGTGCCTAGCACTGGGGGCAGGAACATGAAGACCAGACGGAACAGCCCGGCAGAAAGTCCTGAAATGGCGGTGAGCGCATAAAGCTGGCTATCGGTTAGGTCGAAACCGATTTGATTCAGCAGCGGGGCGATAGCGGAAACCAAGTACCAGGCGCTGAAACCCACTGCCATCGTGGCGGTGGTAATGGTCAAAGTGCGCCAGGCAATAGCCTTGTCCCACTTCTCCGGATCTTCAGGATCCCAGCCATGAAGAATTCTTCCGGAGCTATCTAGTTGAGTACCGGGGGAACTGAGTTTAGACATTTATCCTCGCTTGAAAAAGAAAGGGAACCAATGGGGTGCCTAGTGAATAGATTAGCTTGCTAAGCTCAATTATTAGCTGTTTAAACCGGTAAAACCCGTTTAATTACGCAACACTAATATTGCCTAATTGACCTGCAGAAACTGTCGATGCAGGCAGACTAGTTTTTGGGTTAAAACAGTATTTCCGTACTGTTAAATGTTATTTTCATCACGATGGTGTAAAAGCCGGAAAAGGGAACTTTATGTACCCCACAACGACACCCCTGAAGGCAGCTGTGATTGTGGTTTCAGACCGAATTTCCAGCGGTCTCAAGCCGGATCATGCGGCTGATAGTGCTGTCGAAATGTTGCAGGGCGCGGATGTAGAAATTTCACACCGGGAAATCGTGCGCGAAGAAGAAGCCGCTTTTACTATCGCGCTGCAATCGCGGCTGCAGGCAGGCGATGACATTATTGTCACGCTTGGCGGCACAGGAACGCGTGTCGGCAACGTTGTCCCCGAAGTAACGGGCCGACAAATCTGCGCGCGCCTGCATGGGCTGGAGACGCAAGTGTTGCTTAAAGGCTTAGAATCTTCACCCAAAGCAGGGCTTAGCCGCGGGGTAATCGGCGTGACCAAGTACGGTCACCCCACGACCTTGATTGTGAATTCTGCCGGCTCCCGCGGCGCGGTGACTGATACTCTCAGCGTTGTTTTGCCGCGCGTCGACGATATTCTGCGCGAGTGCTAGCGGCCAGGACTATAAATCTTGGCCAGGGGATCGTTTAGTCCTGGTCGGCCTCGACGTCCCTAATCGCCTCGGGGTCCTCGGGATTGCTAGAGCCTGGGCCCTCAAGCTGGATGATGTTGTAGTCACCTTCTGCGAGATGTGAGCGCATATCCTTCTTATCGAATTTGCCGACCGAAGTTTTATCCAAGGACTTCACGAAGGTCCAATATTCCGGAAGCATCCATTTCGGCAGTTCCTTGCGCAGCGCTTCACGCAGGCGTTCAGCTGTCTCAATAGTTGGTGAGATACCTGGGCTCAAAACGGTGATAGCCAAAGGTCGTTCGACCCACTTCTTATCGGGATAGCCGATAACGGCGGCTTCAACGACTTCCGGATTGTTCATGATGAGGTTCTCCAACTGTACGGAATAAATCCATTCACCACCCGAGCGAATAACATCACGTGCACGGTCAGAGACATTGAGGAAGCCGTCTTCATTGACGTAACCCACATCGCCGGTGCGCAACCAGCCATCGGCAGTAAATTTATTGGTGGCGGTGTCTGTTGCCTTGCCGCGAAATTCCGATGCGGACCCGTCATCATGTTCAGCAGGGGAGTCGTAGTACTCCTTGGTTACAAGGTTGCCGCGGACCTGGATTTCACCGGCGTTGCGGTCGGTGGTGGCCACAACTTGGCCGTCGTTGACAACCCGGTATTCCAATGAGGCAGGGAACCGGCCTTGAGAAACCCGATATGCCCAGCGTGCATCACCCGAAGCTCCTGAAGGAGGACGAGCAACTGTACCCACGGTGGAAACTTCAACCATGCCCCAGACATGGATAACATCGACACCATACTTTTCTTCCCACACGCGGATTAACTGTTCCGGTGCGGGGGAGCCGCCGGCGTAAATTTCAACGAGAGACATGCGCTCTGGTGGATTGTTGAGGTAGTGAACCATCAATTGGATCCACAGCGTTGGAACACCATGCGCCACACGCGGGTGGGTGGTGGCAATGATTTTTGCCAGCGTCGGCGCAGAAACATTGGAATCCGGCAAAATGAGCGGCGTGCCTGTCATCCATGCGGCAAAAGGGACACCCCAGGACAGTACGTGATAAATCGGGATGCAGCACAAGAAAGACTCACCGTGGGTAATGGCTAAGCTATCGGTGGTGCGAAGCAGCATTGCTTCTAAATAGATCGAGCGATGTGAGTAGACCACGCCTTTGGGCGCTCCCGTTGTACCTGTGGAATAACACAGTGCCGCAGCGGTATTTTCATCCAGCGTTGGCCAGGCATAAACCGAGGACTTGCCGTCTAGTAATGATTCATAGGAATAGACTTCAACATTTCGACCAAAGTGATGAGCAAAATGGCGTGGGTTCTGCGTGCCGGTAAAGACCACGGCGCGCACGGTATCAGCACCGGCGAGAACCTTGCCTAGCTGTTCCGCCAGGCGCGGATCGGCAACGACCACTTCAATCTCTGCGTGATTGACGATATGACGGATCTGGTCATTCATCAGCTGCTTGTTCAATGGGGTAAATACAGCCCCTTTACAGGATGAGGCGAACATGACTTCTAGGTGCTCCGCACAATTCCACAGCAGTGTGCCCACTCGTTCGTCGCCGGTGATCCCTAGGTCATCGTGAAGCGCATGAGCAAAGGCGGCAGCGCGGGCGGCAATGTCAGCGAAAGTAGTTTCTTCTGCTGGGCTGTCGCTTGCGTCTTCGCCTGCTCGTCCGCCGTGCCAGGTGGTGACTTTAGTGTTGGCGTGAACGGTAGAGCCGTACGTCAATATCCGTGAAATTGAAAGGGGGATATCCATCATGGTCGAAAGCATGTGTCCCACTTTAGCGGTGCTGGTGGTGATGCGTTATACTAATAGCTGACTGATTGACTGCTCGCTATTTAGTCGAGTGTGCAACATATCTACCAGCGCTGATGAAGCGTAGAAAACAGTCACATCACCTGATGATTGGTCCCTGACTTGTACTGTCACTTTTTGGGCCTCACATGGGGAATGAAGAAACTTTCGCCGTAAAATTATTGTTTCAGGCGAGAATATAAATAGCTTAAAGTACCGTAACGGCCTGCTTGAAAATGGCGCAGTTCAGCGAAGCTGTACACATACTGTCGCAGGCTATGAAAGGACATCCGTGAGCGATACGGACATCAACTCCGCACAGGATTTGGCCTCCCTAAAGCTAACTGAGCTGCGCACAATTGCTGCTCAGAAGGGTTTGCGTGGAGTTTCAGGTTTGCGTAAAGGTGACTTGATTACCGCAATTGTTTCCGGCCAAGTGCCGGGCAAGGCAGAGCCTGCTGCCAAGAAGGCATCGGCTAAGGCTGCACCTCAAGCTGATGCACCAGCTGCAAAGAACGAGGACAACGCTGCGGAAAAGACGCAGTCTGCCCCTAGCGGTGCTGCTGAGGAAGACAAGCCAAAGTCTGGCGCCCGTCGTGCACGTCGCGTCGTGCGTTCGACTAGTTCAGCACGTGCTGAAGATGGTGCACAGGATTCTGCACAGGCTGAGAAGGCTGCGGCTTCTGCATCAAGCGCTAGCGAAGATGCCGGCAAGGCCGACACTTCTGTTTCTAATGAGGGGGAAGGCAGCGAAGAACACCGCTATGAATCCCGCTCCCAGGCTCGTCGAGCACGTCGTCACCGCGCACGTCGCAATGATCAATCCGGTTCAGATGAGAGCCAGGCATCGACAAGCGCTAGCGCATCTGATGACCAGCCAGATTCTGACTCCGAGCGCAACGACAACCGCCGTAATGCACGCGATAACAACGAAGAGAGCGACTCTTCGAAAGATAACCGTGGCGATAATTCCAATAACCACCAGCGCGGGGGCCGCAACAACAACCGCCGCAATGACCGCAACGACAACCGCGGTGGCGATAACCGTGGTAGCGATAACCGCAACGGCAATGGCGACCATGATGGCGACAACCGCAATGGTGATAGCCGTGGCAACGACAACCGCGATAACAATCGTGGTGGTCGCAATAGCAACCAGGATGATGACAACGGACGTCGTGGACGTCGCGGTCGTCGCAACCGTCGCAACCGCGGGGGCAATGACAGCCACGGTGGTCAAAACAGCAATGACATGCAGGTTCGCGATGGTGACGAGCTGCAGGCTGTTGGCGGCATCCTAGAGGTTGTCGACCACAACGTTGCCTTCCTTCGTACCACCGGTTACCGCGCGATGAGCAGCGACGTCTTTGTTAACAGCAACCTGGTGCGCCGTTTGGGTCTGCGCTCCGGTGATGCTGTGACTGGCCAGGTCAAGGTTGGCGGTGCAACCCACTCGCACGGCAACGGCCGCAACCGCCGCAAGTACAACCAGTTGGTTCGCGTCGACACGGTCAATGGTCTAGAACCAGAGCAGGCTAAGAGCCGCCCGCAGTTTTCTAAGCTCACTCCGCTGTACCCGAACCAGCGTTTGCGCTTGGAAACCACACCAAATGTGCTGACCACTCGTGTTATAGACTTGATCATGCCTATTGGTAAGGGTCAGCGTGCGCTGATTGTTTCGCCTCCTAAGGCTGGTAAGACCACCATTTTGCAAAATATTGCAAATGCTATCGCTACCAACAACCCAGAGTGCTACTTGATGGTTGTGTTGGTTGATGAGCGCCCTGAGGAAGTTACCGATATGCAGCGTTCGGTCAAGGGGGAAGTTATTGCTTCGACCTTCGACCGCCCACCATCAGAGCACACCGCTGTGGCGGAGCTGGCGATTGAGCGTGCAAAGCGCCTGGTAGAGCAGGGCAAGGACGTTGTGGTTCTGCTGGACTCGATTACTCGTTTGGGTCGTGCCTACAACAACTCTTCACCAGCATCTGGACGTATTTTGTCCGGTGGTGTGGACTCGAATGCGCTTTACCCACCAAAGCGTTTCTTGGGTGCAGCACGCAACATCGAAGATGGCGGTTCTTTGACTATTATTGCTACCGCGATGGTGGAAACCGGTTCTACCGGTGACAATGTCATCTTCGAGGAATTCAAGGGCACCGGTAACGCGGAGCTGAAGCTGGATCGCTCTATTTCTGAGCGTCGCGTCTTCCCAGCGGTTGACGTCAACCCATCGGGTACCCGTAAAGACGAGCTTCTGCTGGTTCCAGATGAACTGCGTATCATGACTAAGCTGCGTCGCATCCTGTCTGGTATGGATTCCCACCAGGCTATTGACCTGCTGATTAAGCAGCTCAAGAAGACCAAGTCCAACGCTGAGTTCCTCATGGGTATTGCAACTTCTGCTCCTATGACGGCAAGCCTTGAAGAGGAGGACTACTCCTAATGGCCAATGAAGTTTCACTGGTAGATGACATCGTCTCTGAATACCAAGGTATTGAGATGCAGATGGCAGACCCAGAGGTTGCCTCTGATCAGACACAGTTTCGTAAGTTGTCGAAGCGTTATGCCGAATTGCGCCCGATCATCGTGGTGCACACTGAGCTATCGCAGGCGAAAGACGATCTCGCAGATGCCAAAGAAATGGCGTATGAAGATCATGACTTCCAGGAAGAGGCACAGCGTCTAGAAGGCGTTGTTCTCGAGCTGGAAGAGCAGCTTGCAGACTTGCTGGCACCACGTGATGAGCATGATTCCGAAGACATCATCATGGAAATTAAAGCGGGTGCCGGCGGCGAGGAAGCAGCGCTGTTCGCGGCTGACCTTGCGCGCATGTATGAGCGTTATGCAGATAAGTCTGGCTTTAGCTGGGAAGTTATCGGCATTAACGAATCTGATCTCGGTGGCGTTAAGGACATGACCATTACGTTCAAGTCCAAGACCCCATCGCGTGATGGTGCGTGGTCTGTGTTCAAGTTTGAAGGTGGCGTGCACCGCGTTCAGCGTGTGCCAGTCACCGAGTCGCAGGGGCGTATTCAGACTTCAGCAGCAGGTGTGTTGGTCTACCCAGAACCAGATGAGGTCGCAGAAGTCCACATCGATGAAAAGGATATTCGCGTCGATGTATACCGCTCTTCCGGTAAGGGTGGACAGGGCGTTAACACCACGGACTCCGCGGTGCGTCTAACCCACTTGCCAACAGGTCTGGTTGTGACTTGTCAGCGTGAGCGTTCACAGATTCAAAACAAGGCTCGCGCAATGCAGGTTCTGCAGGCTCGCCTGGAGCAGATGGAACGTGAACAGCGTGAGGCAGAAGCTGGTGAGCAGCGTGCATCGCAGGTGCGCACCATGGACCGCTCTGAGCGCATCCGCACCTACAACTGGCCAGAAAATCGTATTACCGATCACCGCATTGGATACAAGGCAAATAACTTGGACTCTGTGCTCGATGGCGATATGGGTAGCTTGATTGAAGCTTTGCAGGCGCAAGAGCGTGCAGAGCGCATGGAATCTGAAGGCTAGTTGTCAATGAGCCAGAAGGCTACGTATGAAAAGGCGCTTCGCATTGCCGCGGAGCGCCTTCGCGCTTCGGGAATAGATTCGGCAATGTGGGATGCCCGCATGGTGCTTGCACACGTGCTCAAGGTCGGTCACATGGATATTCCTTTGCAGAAGGAAGCTGGTGACCTAGAAGAGTTTGACGCTCTTATTGCTCGTCGTGCGCAGCGCGAACCTTTGCAGCATATCGTGGGCACAGCGCCTTTTGGGCCCTTGGACCTGGAGGTTGGTGAGGGCGTGTTCATCCCACGCCCGGAGACTGAAATGTTGGCTGATTGGGCAGTGAACCATTTAAGTCGGCAGCATCGACGCGGAGTGCAGCCTGCGCCAATTGTTGTGGATTTGTGTACGGGTTCGGGGGCTTTGGCAGCTTATATCGCGCACTATCGCCCGGATGCTCACATTGTCGCAGTAGAGCTTTCCGATGCAACCCTGCCCTTTACCTCACGTAATCTCGCGGGCACTTCCGTGGAGATCAAACAAGCAGATGTCACAAGCGAAAAGCTTTTAGAGGTCCTTTCTGATCTGGTGGGCAAAGTCGATCTTTTAGTAACTAATCCGCCTTATGTCCCTGAAGATCCGAATCTTGCCCCGGAAGTGTATTTTGATCCCCATGATGCGGTCTTTTCCGGTGATGATGGCATGGACACGATTAAGGCGATGCTGCCGAACGTTCTGGCGTTACTCAAACCCGGCGGGGCAGTGGGCATTGAACATGATGATTCCACATCCAACGCTGTGCAAGAGGCAGCGCGTGAGGCGGGCCTAGTCAATGTTTCACCCTTGAAGGACCTAGGCGGGACCGCGCGATTTGTGTTGGCTCAGGCACCGGGTGGAGGATAGCGGAGCAAGACTCGGCACAAGAGACTGCGCCAATATTTGGCAGTAGTACTATGAGAAGCCTAAATACGCCTTAGGCCATCGATACACGAAGCAACACTTTTTAAAAGTGGGGAGCAAACACATGCAAGGAAAGATTTACGATTGCTCAGACGAGCAGCAACGCGCTGAAGGGATTGCGCTGGCAGCACGAGCCGCGAAGTCTGGCCAGCTGATCGTCACCCCAACCGATACTGTTTATGGGCTTGGATGCGATGCTTTCGACAATAACGCTGTTGCCAACCTCTTAGCAGCGAAGCACCGTGGACCTGATATGCCAGTGCCAGTCTTGATTGGCTCCTGGGATACCGCCAAAGGGTTAGTACAGACTTTTACTGACCAGGTGCAGCTCATCACCGAAGCATTCTGGCCAGGAGGATTGTCCATCGTCGTTCCGCAGGCGCCTTCATTGCCATGGAATTTGGGAGATACCCGCGGCACCGTGATGTTGCGTATGCCATTGCATCCCATTGCTATTGAACTGCTTCGCGAGGTCGGCCCGATGGCTGTTTCTTCCGCGAATATTTCTGGCCAGGCACCGGCCACAACTGCGATTGCTGCTAAGCAACAATTAGGCAAGAGTGTCTCGGTGTACCTTGATGGCGGGGAAGCACCAATTGGTGAACCTTCCACCATAATCGATCTTTCCGGCCCATGGCCATATCTTTTGCGCGAAGGCGCACTATCTGCTGAACGCATCGGCGAGGTTATTGGTGTGGATGCGCAGCGCTTGCGCACCCGACCTGGAGCGCAGTAATTCATGACTGGTTCTGGCGTGCCGTTGCGGGAACTAGGGCTGGTGATCCTAGTTGCCGCGGTGCTGACTTTTCTTGTGACCGGAATCGTTCGTTCCGTCCTCGTGCGCACTGGCAAAGTCGCTGAGATTCGTCTGCGCGATAGTCACTCGCAACCCACCCCGCAGCTCGGTGGCGTCGCGATGTTCGTGGGCTTTATGGCAGCTATCTTCCTAGCCTCGCAATTGCCTGCGCTCACACGCGGATTTATGCCTGTGACTCCGGAAATATCTGCCGTTATCTGGAGCGCTGTAGCGATTGTCATCGTCGGAGTCATAGATGATCTCTATGAGCTCAGCGCATGGATAAAACTGGTTGGTCAGATTGTCGCAGCGGCACTATTGAGCATTTTGGGATTGTCTTGGACTATCCTCTTTATTCCTTTTGACGGTGGAACCACCGTCTTATTGGATCAATTCCAGTCTTCAATCTTGACTACATTCGTCACGGTTCTGCTTATCAACGCTATTAACTTCGTTGATGGACTCGATGGGCTAGCAGCGGGTCTGGGACTTATCGCCGGTGGCGCCATCTTAATCTTCTCGCTCACGGTTCTCTATGACCAGGGCGGGGCAGTATCGGCGTATCCACCGGCCATTATCTCCGCAGCACTAGTGGGCATGTGTATTGGCTTTTTGCCACATAACTTCGAACCTTCGCGCATCTTCATGGGCGACTCAGGCGCGATGCTCATCGGACTGCTTCTGGCCGCCGCTTCGACCTCGGCTTCGGGCAAGATTACGCAGTCGCTGTATGGAACCGCAGACGTTGTGGCGTTGGTCAGCCCCTTCATCGTTGTCTGTGCAGCTGTCTTCGTCCCTGTCCTAGACCTCGTATGGGCAGTAATTCGCCGAGTCTCCCAAGGTAAATCTCCCTTTGCTGCAGATAAGGCGCACATCCACCACCGGCTGTTGTCTTTAGGCCATACGCACCGCCGCACCGTATTGGTGCTTTATTTGTGGGTCTCGGCTGTTGCCTTTGGCGCAGTTAGCTACTCGATTGTTCCGCCACTGATCGCAACCATCGCAACAATTTTGGCGCTGGTGGTTGCAAGTGGCGTGACACTAATTCCGTTGCGTCGTGGGAAAATCGACTTGCCAGCCAAGCGTTGACGTAGACAGGCTTTTCGATGATAGCCTGCGCCACAAGCCCTACTTAGAGGGTTCAGATTTTCCTTACGTCTGTAGTAGAGTGTCCCAGCGTGAGTGATACTTTAAATGGCGATGGCGCCAGCACCAGTAGTTTTGATGACCCGCGCGTGCCACTGCAGCGCGCCCTGCGGCTGGGCTCGATTGCGCTAGCCATAATCACCGTTTTATCTCTAGCTATCTGGGGTGGAGTTCGTGGTCTACCCGGAATCTGGGGAGTAGTCATCGGCGCTGCTATTGGCGGTGGCTTCGTTCTGATTACGGCAGCGCTTGTGCTGTTTACTGCAAAGTCTGCACCGTCCACCACCATGGCTGTTGTCCTCGGTGGATGGCTACTCAAGGTTGTACTCTTGATTGTCGTCCTGATGATCATTCGGGACCTGGAATTTTATGACACTATGGCTATGTTCATCACGGTTGTCTTGGCGATGATTGCGGTACTCGGTACTGAGGTCTGGGGAATCATCACCTCCCGCGTGACTTATATTTCTTAATAGCTACTAGTGACATGACGCCCGCTGGGGCGTCGTAGGTTGCGACAAAGGGGAGTGCATCTTTAGGGATGTGCTCCCTTTGGTGATCGCTAAACGGGTGGAGTGATGGGGTGTAGGGAAATAGGCAAAACAGAATTTTGATTTATTTGAATTCCCTGGTCGAGACATGGCATGTGACATAAAGCATATAAAGGCAAAGGGGTGACGTATGGCGAAAAAATGCCTTTAACGAGCACCTAAGGGGAATTGCAAGGGGTGAAAGCAGGCAATGTTATCGGGGGTGATTCAAGGGGGGTAAAAGACTGTGAAACGGCTATTCAAAAAATAACTGTGATCAACCTTACTAATGCCTGTAAACCGGGGTTGGGCTGGGGATATGGGCTAATCCAGGGGGAGCAATCGCAGGGTTGGCTCAAACCTCGGAAGTTCGGATGACTGCAGATCGAAATAAGCCTCAATGAGCTGATATTATTTCCTCCGGGTTACCGCGGAAGCGGCATTAGTAAGATTCGTGTCCTGCGAAAAATTTATGCCGTATCCCATTTACGGTGATTCCCTGTTACAGCTTCGCTGATGTGCGACGGAGTCCGTAGCTGTGACAGAGAGTTTGAGACGTCCATCGCACCGTACGACGCCGACAATCGTACGGCCCGAACACGGGAGAGAACGCTGAGCGTTACAACATTGGCCATGAAGGGTAGCTTCCACGCGCCCGAACTGGACCCAGAATTTTTCCCGGGGCAATATTACGGCGACATCCTGTTCGACGATGTGTTGGGCGGATGGTTCGCACTTGATCGCATCATGCTGGTTCGTCTGTTGATGACCGCCATCTTGGTGCTTTTATTTATTGCAGCATTTAGGAACCCAAAGCTGGTTCCTAAGGGACTACAGAACGTCGCAGAATACGCGTTAGATTTCGTCCGAATTCACATTGCTGAGGACATCCTGGGCAAGAAGGAGGGTCGTCGCTTCCTACCGTTGCTGGCGGCTATCTTCTTCGGCACCCTTTTCTGGAACGTCTCCACGATTATTCCGGCACTGAACATCTCCGCAAACGCTCGTATTGGTATGCCTATTGTCTTGGCTGGCGCAGCGTATATCGCAATGATTTACGCAGGCACCAAGCGCTATGGCTTCGGTAAGTACGTCAAGTCGTCGTTGGTTATTCCTAACCTTCCACCGGCTTTGCACTTGCTGGTTGTTCCAATTGAGTTTTTCTCGACCTTCATCTTGCGTCCCGTCACTCTGGCAATTCGTCTTATGGCGAACTTCCTTGCCGGCCACATCATTTTGGTTCTGCTGTACTCTGCCACGAACTTCTTCTTCTGGCAGCTCAACGGCTGGACAGCGATGTCCGGTGTGACCCTGCTCGCAGCGGTTCTGTTTACGGTCTACGAGATCATCATCATCTTCCTGCAGGCATACATCTTTGCTCTGCTGACGGCGGTGTACATCGAGTTGTCACTTCACGCAGACTCGCACTAAGGCGCGAACTAACCGGCCTTGTAATAACCCCCACTTTAAGACCAACTCCAACTTCGCTGGAATAAACGAAAAGCGAAGATTTTTCGAAAGGGAACGACTTTCATGAACGACATCATCTTGGCTCAGGCAACCGAGACCTCCTTCGATGGCCTTCAGTCCATCGGCTACGGCCTTGCAACCATCGGCCCAGGCTTGGGTATTGGTATCCTCGTCGGCAAGACCGTTGAGGGCATGGCACGTCAGCCTGAGATGGCTGGCCAGCTGCGTACCACCATGTTCCTGGGTATCGCCTTCGTTGAGGCTCTTGCACTTATTGGCCTGGTTGCAGGCTTCCTGTTCTAAAAAGCGCGCGTTTAAAACCAAACCACCGTTTTTAAGACTGGAGACTTATGAACAACGTCTTTTACTATCTTGCAGCGGAAGGAGAGTCCCTTCCACTGGAAGGTGGCAACTCCCTTCTGTTTCCCAAGAGCTATGACATCGTCTGGTCTCTGATCCCGTTCTTAATCATCCTTATTGTCTTCGCAATGTTTGTCATTCCGAAGTTCCAGGAACTGTTGCAAGAGCGTGAAGACCGGATTGAGGGCGGCATCAAGCGCGCTGAAGCCCAACAGGCAGAAGCAAAGGCCGCACTTGAGAAGTACAACGCACAGCTAGCTGACGCTCGCGCAGAGGCAGCTGAAATCCGTGAGCAGGCGCGTGAGCGCGGCAAGCAGATTGAAGCAGAGGCAAAGACCCAGGCAGAGGAAGAAGCACGCCGTATCGTCGCAGGTGGCGAAAAACAGCTTGAAGCTTCCCGCGCACAGGTAGTTGCTGAACTGCGTTCCGATATCGGACAGAACTCCATCAACTTGGCTGAGAAGCTGCTCGGCGGTGAACTCTCTGAGTCCACCAAGCAGTCTTCAACCATTGATAACTTCCTGTCCGAGCTCGACTCTGTGGCATCGGCCGGAAAGTAGGCAACTATGAAGGCAGCTAGCCGCGAATCGCTCGCATCCGCTTCCGAGTCGCTGGATTCCAATCTGGCAGCTCAAGCAGGTGTAGCAGTGTCCACCATGACCGGCATGGAACTGTTCGAGGTTTCCCAAGTACTGGGTGATGACCGCGAACTCCGTGGAGCAATCATTGATGAATCTGCTTCCACTGAATCCCGTAAGAAGCTCGTTAATGATCTCTTCGGTGCCAAAGTTTCTCCTGCTACCTTGCAGGTTCTGGAACAGATTGCATCGTCGAAGTGGTCGAGCGCTCGCGAGATGGTTTCCGGACTGGTCGCTCTTTCACGTCGTGCTTTGATGCGCGGCGCAGAAAGCGAAGGACAACTAGGACAGGTCGAAGATGAACTCTTCCGTTTGTCCCGGATCCTGGACCGCGAAGGCGAACTCACCCAGCTGCTTTCTGACCGAGCTGCAGAACCTGCGCGTAAGCGCAAGTTGCTGGCAGATGTGCTTTACGGAAAGGTCACCAAATTCACTGAGGCGCTTGCGCTGCAGGTGATTGACCGCCCTGAGCACAATCCCATTGATGACATTGCGAATCTGGCGGCTGAAGCAGCACAGCTTCAGGGTCGCACTGTTGCGCACGTTGTTAGTGCGGGTGAACTCAATGAAGGCCAGCAGGCAGTACTCGCCGAGAAGCTGGGCAAGATTTATGGTCGTGCGATGTCCATCCACTCTGAGGTTGACACCAGCCTCCTCGGTGGTATGACAATCCGCGTAGGCGATGAAGTTATTGACGGTTCTACCGCAGGCAAGATTGAGCGCCTGCGTACCGCTTTGAAGTAGTCAACTACAACGACAGAATTGATTTAAGTAAGTGCTGGACGAATCTACCGAGAGTAGGAAGAATATGGCGGAGCTGACGATCTCCTCCGATGAGATCCGTAGCGCGATAGCGAACTACACCTCGAGCTACTCCGCGGAGGCCTCCCGTGAGGAGGTCGGCGTGGTCATTTCGGCAGCTGACGGTATTGCACAGGTTTCTGGGCTACCTTCAGTTATGGCGAATGAGCTGCTCGAGTTCCCTGGCGGCGTAATCGGCGTCGCACAAAACCTTGAAACCAACTCCATTGGCGTTGTTATTCTTGGTAACTACGAGTCCCTCAAAGAAGGCGACCAAGTTAAGCGAACTGGCGAAGTTCTCTCCATCCCAGTGGGTGAAGAGTTCCTCGGCCGCGTAATTAACCCATTGGGTCAGGCAATTGACGGCCTGGGCCCAATCGCTGGCGAAGAGGACCGCGTCCTCGAGCTGCAGGCACCTTCCGTGTTGCAGCGTCAGCCAGTTGAAGAGCCAATGCAGACCGGCATCAAGGCTATTGATGCTATGACCCCAATCGGTCGCGGTCAGCGTCAGCTCATCATTGGTGACCGTAAGACTGGTAAAACCGCAGTCTGCATCGACACCATCCTTAACCAGAAGGCTAACTGGGAATCCGGCGACAAGAACAAGCAAGTTCGTTGTATCTACGTCGCTATTGGTCAGAAGGGCTCCACCATCGCTGGTGTCCGCAAGACCCTCGAAGAGCAGGGCGCTTTGGAGTACACCACCATCGTGGCTGCTCCTGCTTCTGACTCCGCAGGCTTCAAGTGGTTGGCACCGTTCTCCGGTGCTGCTCTTGGTCAGCACTGGATGTACCAGGGCAACCACGTCCTGGTCATCTACGATGACTTAACCAAGCAGGCTGAAGCTTACCGTGCGATTTCCCTGTTGCTGCGTCGCCCGCCGGGCCGCGAAGCTTACCCAGGTGACGTCTTCTACTTGCACTCTCGTCTGCTGGAGCGTGCTGCGAAGCTCTCCGACGATTTGGGTGCAGGTTCTTTGACCGCACTGCCAATTATTGAAACCAAGGCGAATGACGTTTCTGCGTTCATTCCAACCAACGTTATTTCCATTACCGACGGCCAGGTCTTCCTGGAGTCCGACCTGTTCAACCAGGGCGTCCGTCCGGCAATTAACGTCGGTGTGTCGGTTTCCCGTGTTGGTGGCGCTGCTCAGACCAAGGGTATGAAGAAGGTTGCAGGTAACCTGCGTCTTGACCTCGCTTCCTACCGTGATCTGCAGGGCTTTGCTGCCTTCGCTTCTGACTTGGACCCAGTGTCCAAGGCCCAGCTTGAGCGCGGTGAGCGTCTGGTTGAGATCCTGAAGCAGTCTGAGTCTTCTCCTCAGGCAGTCGAGTACCAGATGGTTTCCATCTTCTTGGCTGAAGAAGGCGTCTTCGACGTCGTTCCTGTCGAAGATGTTCGTCGCTTTGAGGCTGACGTTCAGGAATACCTGCAGCAGAACACCCCAGAGGTTTACGAGCAGATTGCCGGCGGTAAGGCATTTACCGACGAGTCCAAGGAAGCCCTCTTGGCGGCAGCTAAGGACTTCACTCCTTCCTTCCGCACCACCGAGGGCCACAACTTGGGCACTGAAGCTCCAGTTGATCCTTTGGCTGAAGAAGAAGTCAAGAAGACTGAAGTCACCGTCTCCCGTAAGTCGGCTAAGTAAAGACCTCCGGGTACTTACTCACACTGACTGAATAGAAATTTAGAAGGGAGGAGCGAAACAACATGGCAAATCTTCGCGAATTGCGCGACCGTATCCGGTCCGTGAACTCGACCAAGAAGATCACCAAGGCGCAGGAGCTGATTGCAACTTCTCGCATTACCAAGGCGCAAGCCAAGGTTGATGCAGCAGCACCGTACGCACACGAGATGTCGAACATGATGGACCGTCTTGCATCGGCTAGCTCGTTGGAGCACCCAATGCTGCGCCACCGTGAAAACGGCAAAGTTGCAGCCGTACTCGTGGTCTCTTCTGACCGCGGTATGTGTGGTGGCTACAACAACAACGTCTTTAAGAAGGCTGCTGAGCTCGAAGGACTCCTTCGCGGTCAAGGCTTCGACGTTGTCCGCTACGTAACCGGTAGCAAGGGCGTCGGCTACTACAACTTCCGTGAGAAGGAAGTTGTGGGCGCGTGGACTGGCTTTTCTCAGGATCCGTCCTGGGAAGGCACTCACGACGTTCGTCACCACTTGGTTGACGGCTTCATTGCTGGCTCCGAAGGTACAACTCCGGCCCGTCAGGGCGTGAACACCGAAGACCAAACGGTACGTGGTTTCGACCAGGTACACGTTGTTTACACCGAGTTCGAATCCATGCTGGTTCAGACTCCACGTGCTCACCAGTTGTTGCCGATTGAACCGGTAATTAAAGAAGAGGAACTTCACTTGGGCGACTCGGCGCTAGAAGCCAACCCTGATGCTCAGGGCCTGTCTGCTGACTACGAGTTTGAGCCGGATGCAGATACTTTGCTCTCGGCACTTCTGCCGCAGTATGTATCACGTATCCTTTTCTCGATGTTCTTGGAGGCTTCGGCTTCTGAGTCCGCAGCTCGTCGAACTGCAATGAAGGCTGCGACTGACAACGCTAATGACTTGGTAACCGACTTGTCTCGTGTTGCTAACCAGGCTCGTCAGGCGCAGATTACCCAGGAAATCACAGAAATCGTCGGTGGCGCTGGCGCGCTCGCCGAAAGCGCAGAAAGTGACTAGATTATGACTACAGCTCTGCATGAGCAGAACACACAGGAGTCGGCAATTGCCGGCCGTGTGGTGCGCGTCATCGGTCCGGTCGTCGACGTGGAGTTCCCGCGTGGCGGACTACCGGCACTGTATAATGCACTGACCGTCGAGATTAACC
Organism: Corynebacterium stationis; assembly: GCF_001941345.1. NCBI lineage: Bacteria > Bacillati > Actinomycetota > Actinomycetes > Mycobacteriales > Corynebacteriaceae > Corynebacterium > Corynebacterium stationis. The sequence continues at coordinate 1,684,241 of NZ_CP009251.1, read as the reverse complement.
TCGAGTCTGTTGCACGCACCATTACCCTTGAGGTTGCACAGCACCTCGGCGACAACCTGGTTCGTACCGTTTCGATGGCACCTACCGATGGTCTTGTTCGCGGTGCGGCAGTAACCGATACCGAGGCACCAATCTCCGTGCCAGTTGGCGATGTTGTTAAGGGCCACGTCTTTAACGCATTGGGCGACTGCTTGGATGAGCCAGGTCTGGGCCGAGATGGCGAGCAGTGGGGCATCCACCGCGAGCCACCAGCATTCGACCAGCTCGAAGGCAAGACCGAGATCCTCGAAACCGGCATTAAGGTCATCGACCTTTTGACCCCATACGTCAAGGGCGGCAAGATTGGCCTCTTCGGCGGTGCGGGTGTTGGTAAGACCGTTCTGATTCAGGAAATGATTACTCGTATCGCACGCGAGTTCTCTGGTACCTCCGTGTTCGCTGGTGTTGGCGAGCGCACCCGTGAGGGCACCGACCTGTTCTTGGAAATGGAAGAAATGGGCGTACTGCAGGACACCGCCCTCGTGTTCGGCCAGATGGACGAACCACCAGGAGTTCGTATGCGCGTAGCTCTGTCCGGTCTGACCATGGCGGAGTACTTCCGCGATGTTCAGAACCAGGACGTGCTGCTGTTCATCGATAACATCTTCCGTTTCACGCAGGCTGGTTCTGAAGTTTCGACCCTTTTGGGCCGTATGCCTTCCGCTGTGGGCTACCAGCCAACCTTGGCTGATGAGATGGGTGTACTCCAGGAGCGCATTACCTCTACTAAGGGTAAGTCGATTACCTCTCTGCAGGCCGTTTACGTTCCTGCCGATGACTACACCGACCCAGCTCCAGCGACCACATTCGCTCACTTGGATGCAACCACCGAGCTTGACCGTGCGATTGCTTCCAAGGGTATCTACCCAGCAGTGAACCCACTGTCGTCGACTTCTCGTATTCTCGAGCCAAGCATCGTCGGTGAGCGTCACTACGCTGTTGCTCAGCGCGTGATCAACATTTTGCAGAAGAACAAGGAACTGCAGGATATTATCGCGATTCTGGGTATGGACGAGCTGTCTGAAGAGGACAAGATCACCGTTCAGCGCGCACGTCGCATTGAGCGCTTCTTGGGCCAGAACTTCTTCGTCGCAGAGAAGTTCACCGGGCTGCCAGGCTCTTACGTACCTTTGGCAGATACCATCGACGCTTTCGAGCGCATTTGCAACGGCGAATTCGACCACTACCCAGAGCAGGCCTTCAACGGCTTGGGTGGCTTGGACGACGTCGAAGCAGCGTACAAGAAGCTGACTGAGAAGTAGGGAGAGGCACATGGCTGACATCACCGTGGAACTGGTTTCTGTTGAGCGCATGCTGTGGTCTGGAAAGGCCACCATCATTTCCGCAGAGACCACCGAGGGTGAGATCGGCGTGCTTCCGGGTCACGAACCATTGCTTGGCCAGCTGGCTGAGAATGGCGTAGTTACCTTCCGTCCTGTCGACGGTGACCGCAAGGTCGCCGCTGTTCAGGGTGGCTTCCTCTCCGTATCCACCGAGAAGATCACCGTCTTGGCGGACTGGGCAGTTTGGGCAGATGAGGTTAATGAATCTCAGGCTCAAGAAGATGCCTTGTCTTCCGATGAACTGGTTTCTTCTCGTGGACAGGCAGCGCTTCGCGCCTTGGCTCGTTCTCGCGAAAGCTAACCCTTTTAAAGACTCGTTCTTTCTAAAGGTTGCTTAAGCACCGAGGATTCGGAGATTTAGGGCAGCAATTACCGCCCTTCCTCTCTCATAAAGAACCCGCAGTAATAATTGCTGCGGGTTCTTTTTTGCCGTTTTAGCCAGCTTGTGTGCGAAGACTATCGCTGTAGCCCGAGCAGAAACTATAGCAGGGGTCTGGGTGGAGGTAGTCAACCAAACGATTTATTGTGACTCTATGCAGGCGCTCTGTAGACTATTCAACAACTTGAGATTGATTGAACCGCTTCTAGGCAGTTTGGTTGAGGCAGTTCAGATAACGTGTTCTGCCTCGCCCGTGCCATTAGCGGTTGTGACGGAGAAGGGAAGAGCGGGACTGATGAGCGTGGTTTCGGTAATCCTTTGGTTGCTCGCCATTATTGCCATACTATGTATTTTCTTCGCAGCGATGCGCTTTTTCACCTTGCGGTCACGCGGTGCTTCAGTGTTGATGCGCAAGCTCCCGGCCAAGGGCTACCACGGCTGGCGCCATGGTGTGCTGCGCTACAAGGGAGACACTGTAGATTTCTACAAGCTTCGCTCCGTGTGGCCTATGGCCGATCACTCATTTAGTCGCCTCGACATCGAGTTGCTGGATTCTCGTCCCGCAACTGATGGCGAGGCTGCTTTCATTTCCAAGGACTATTTGATCTTCTGCTTCAGCGCAGCTGGCAAGGGCTACGAGCTCGCGTGTACGCAGCACGCCATGATGGCCTTTGGCGCGTGGGTGGAAGCCTCGCCGTCGCAGCGTAAGGAACAGATTGATTTTCGTCGTTTGCGCGAACGGGCAACGCGTCCGCGGGGGAGCAATATGCCCTACGATCCATCGACATGGTCAAGCTATAACGGTAAGTAATTAAGGTATTAATCCTCCCACGAATTCTTTTCTGCGCGCGGCTAGTTTTTGTTCGCGTGCTTGAACGCTTAATGTAGTGGGCATGCGTTTAGTCATCGCCCGTTGTTCCGTCGACTATGTCGGCCGTTTGGATGCCCACCTTCCCATGGCAGATCGTCTGCTGTTGCTCAAAGCCGATGGTTCGGTTTCGGTGCACGCGGACGATAGGGCCTATAAGCCCTTGAACTGGATGACGCCACCGTGCACCTTAGAAGAATCAGAGATTAAAGATATCGATGGTGAGCCCACGGGGGAGTATCTGTGGCTGGTGGAAAATAAAAAGGGTGACCAGCTGCGCATCACCATTGAAGAGATCCACCAAGATATCCAAGCTGAGCTCGGCGAAGACCCCGGCTTGGTCAAAGATGGCGTGGAAGCCCATTTGCAGGAGCTCTTAGCTGAGCACATCACGACTTTGGGCAAGGGCTACACCTTGGTGCGCAGGGAGTATCCAACCGCCATTGGTCCGGTGGATTTGATGGCGCAGGATGCCTCGAAGGGATATGTAGCCGTTGAGATTAAGCGCCGCGGTGAAATTGATGGTGTAGAGCAGCTGACTCGCTACCTCGAATTGCTCAACCGCGATGACCTTCTAGCCCCCGTGCAAGGTGTATTCGCTGCCCAGGAGATTAAGCCACAGGCACGTACCTTGGCGGAAGACCGAGGCATTCGCTGCGTAATCTTGGACTATCAAGAACTGCGCGGTATTGAATCCAACGAACTTCGTCTTTTCTAATCCGGCGAATGCTAAGGGACTAAAAGATTATGGGTCGCAAAAGTCGTCGGGGTAAAGGTTCCTTCCGTCACGCACGTGCGCAGCAGACACCGCGTGCATTGCCGCGTGATGCTGCCGCCTTCTTTGGTGCTGAGACCGTTGAGGGACCTTCGTGGGACTTTGGCCGCCCCTATATTTTGCGTCGGGTGGGAGCAGCCGGCGCGCAGAAAAACTATGTGTGTCCAGGATGCAATGGCACCATTTTCGCCGGCATGGCGCACATCGTGGCATGGCCCCAGGAAGGTGGTGGGCGCGTAGAAGAACGCCGTCACTGGCATACTCGGTGTTGGGAACGGCGCTAGGCTTTCCCCTAAAGTGTAAAGAAGGACTGCAGTGTCTACAGTGTCCACTGTTGCATGGGGGTCATGGTGGCTACACACCGCGACCTACGGCGCAATCGCCGTGTTCTTAAGCGGGGAAGTGCTTCTAGCAGTGCTATCTTTTTGCGCCATATGCGCATCGATGACTACCCAATAGACATCCGCAACGCTGCACCCGCCCCGACCACGGCGCAGAAACGCTCCGGGTTAATAAGCGGAATCATCTTCATTGTGGTCTTATTCTTATCGCTCACCAGCGTGGTGTCGTTGTGGGCGGCAGAAAACCCGGACGCCAGCTTTGCTGAGGTGGCATTAATGGCACGGGCACTGAGCATCATGTTTGCGCTCTTTGACCTTGTCATCACCGATTGGCTAGTGATTTGTACCTGGTCACCTCGTCAACTCATGCTGCCAGGTACTGAAGAATGCGCCGGTTGGCAAGACCATGGCTTCCACGTTAAAGACAATTGCATCCCAAGGCGCTATTCGTACTTTTTGCCGCAAGCCTGGTGAGGGGCTTCGTGGTGTGGTGGTTGGCTTAAACCACCTGCGATCACATCGCACTTTCAACCCCACGCAGACTGCCGCGAGCGGTAGAGTAGAAGCCATGATTGTTGCATTTTCTGTAGCTCCTACAAGCACCCCATCCGCAGATGCTGAGATGTCCGAGGCCGTCGCGGAGGCAGTACGCGTAGTTCGCGCATCGGGTCTTCCGCATGAAACTAACGCCATGTTCACGCTCATTGAAGGTGAGTGGGATGAAGTCTTTGGCGTCATTAAACAAGCAACTGCTGCGGTTGAAGCTGTCTCCCCGCGGGTGTCATTGGTGATTAAGGCGGATATCCGCCCGGGCTACGCAGACCGGATTCGCGGCAAGGTTGAGGCCATTGACCGTCACCTCGGTCCAGATTCTGCACAGTAAAATTTAGCTACTTTTAAAGAGGTATTTTTCATATGACGAATCCGCAGTCCGGCTTTGTGGGTGGAGCCTTAGATTTAAGCCAGGTGAAGGCCCAAGCCGAAGCCCGCGAAGCTGCCAAGAATCAGGCCCAGTCCCAAGGACAGGGTGGGGGAATTGCCCCATTTTTTGAGGTTACAGACGCCAATTTTGAAAATGATGTGGTGCGCCGTTCCACGCAGGTGCCGGTTATTGCGATTATCGGCACCCAGCGCTCGCCCGCGTCGGAGCAACTTAGGGCAGATTTTCAAGAACTCGCGCGGGCCGGTGGTTTAAAGTTTCTCGTCGGCTACATTGACGCCGATACCTTCCCGCAGATTGCTCAGGTCTTTGGCGTGCAGCAGCTCCCAACCGTGGTTGCCATTGGCGCGGGCCAACCGTTGACCAACTTCGAGGGGGCACAGCCGAAAGAGGCTTTGCAGCAGTGGGTTGATGCCCTAGTCGAGCAGATTGGGCCGAAGCTCAAAGGCCTTGAGGCCCAAGATATGCCGCAGGAGGAAGAGCCGCAGCCAGCAGAAGACCCCCGCCTAGCGGAGGCCGAAAGCATGCTCAACAGCGGGGATTTTGACGGGGCACTCGGTGTGTATGACTCCATCCTCGCGCAGGAGCCAGATAACGCTGATATCAAGCAGGCGCGCAATACCACGATGTTGCTCAAGCGCTTGGACCCTGCCAATCGCACCACGGATCCGATTGCGGATGCGCAGCAGGCACCGGAGGACATCGATAAGCAATTTGCTGCTGCCGATGCCGAGATCGTTGCGGGCAATCCCCAGGCAGCTTTTGATCGCCTTATTGCGTTGATTGCCGGCAACGTCGGCGGAGAAAAGACCAAGGTACGCGATCGGTTGCTGGAGCTTTTTGCGCTTTTCGACGCCGCCGATCCGCGCGTTCTCACCGCCCGCACGAAGCTAGCAAGCTCGCTCTACTAGCGAAACTTGTACCACTGCACGGAGTTGGCCGGAATGTGTAGTTGCAGGTTGTTATCGCTGGATGTGAGGTTGCGGGCAAGCTCATTGCCGGCGCCTTCATAGACGGCGTCGTCGGTGTTTAAGATTAACTCCCACTCGCCGTCGAAAGGCACCCACATGCCATAGGCAGGCTGTGAGGTGCCGGCGAAGTTGCACACCGCCAAGATGGTGGAGCCATCTGCGCCGTAGCGTACGTAGCCGAGGATGGAGTTGTTGCCATCGTCAGCCTTGACCCATTGGAAGCCATCTTGGGTGAAATCCTGAGACCACAGTGCCGGGTGGACTTTGTAGGTGTGGTTGAGGTCGCGAACAAGGCGCTTAATACCGTGGTGGTATTCATAGCCCCAGCCGTCCAAATTGGACCAGTCCACGGAATATGCTTCGGACCATTCGGTGGTCTGCCCAAATTCGCAGCCCATGAACATTAGTTTCTTGCCGGGATGGCTAAACATATAACCAAACAGCGCGCGCACGCCAGCGGCCTTGTTCCAGTCATCGCCGGGCATCCGGGTCCACAATGTGCCCTTGCCGTGGACGACCTCATCGTGGCTAAAGGGAAGCATGTAGCGCTCTGAATAGGCATAGACCATGGAAAAGGTCAGCTCACTGTGGTGGTAGCTGCGATGGATGTGGTCATGGCGGAAGTATTCCAAGGTGTCATTCATCCAGCCCATATTCCACTTCAAATTAAAGCCCAGGCCGTCGTTGACGGTGGGGTTGGTAACTCCTGGCCAGGAAGTGGATTCTTCAGCGATTGTCAGCACGCCGGGGTGGCGGCGGTGCAAGGTGGCGTTGGTTTCTTGTAAAAACTGCACCGCTTCGAGGTTTTCGCGGCCGCCATGGACATTGGGGATCCAATCATCGCGGGAGTAGTCCAAATACAGCATGGAGGCGACTGCGTCGACGCGCAGGCCATCGACGTGGAATTCTTCTGCCCAGTACAAGGCATTGGCGACGAGGAAGTTGCGAACTTCATTACGGCCAAAGTCAAAGACATAGGTGCCCCAGTCCTGTTGCTCGCCGCGGCGCGGGTCAGGGTGCTCGTAGCAGGCCTGCCCGTCGAAGCGGCCGAGGGAGAAGGAGTCTTTGGGAAAGTGTGCTGGCACCCAGTCGACGATGACGCCGATGCCGGCGTTGTGTAAAGCATCGATAAGCGAGCGAAGCTCATCCGGGTTGCCCCAGCGTGCACTCGGTGCGTAGTAGCTCGATACTTGATAGCCCCAGGAGCCACCGAAGGGGTGCTCCGCCACGGGCATGAGCTCCACGTGGGTAAAGCCGTGCTCCAAAAGATAAGGAATGAGCTCTTTTTCTAGCGTTGCGTAGTTGGAGCCTTGCTTCCAGGAGCCGACGTGGACTTCATACACGCTCATTGGGACGTTCAAGTCCGAGTTGCGAGTTTGGAGCCACTGCTCGTCATTCCACTGGTAGGAAGACTCTTCAATGATAGAGGCTGTCTCCGGTGGCGCCAGGGTCTTGCGCGCCATCGGGTCTGCTTTATCAATGCGGTGGCCGTCCTTGGTCTGGATGGCGAACTTATACCGCTCGCCCGCGCCAATGCCGGGGATAAAGACTTCCCAAATGCCTGTCGAACCCAAAGAACGCATGGGGTATTGCGCAGCATTCCAGCCGCAGAAATCACCTACGACAGAAACTCCTTCGGCATTGGGAGCCCACACGGCAAATGCTGTGCCGGTAATGGAGCCGAGCTCAGAGTCGAAGGTCTTGATATTGGCACCAAGTACATCCCATAGGCGCTCATGACGCCCCTCGGAAATTAGGTGCAAGTCCAAAGAACCCAAAGTCGGCAGGAATCGGTAGCCATCGGCGACATCGCGCGGGGGCTGGGCCGGGTAGGTAATGCGCAGACGGTAATCTTCATTGTCTTTTAACTCGGCGAAGAAAATATCATCGCCAAGGTTGCGCATCGCTATGACATCGGTGGCGGTTACAAGTTCCACGCGCTGTGCCCCAGGGCGGCGAGTGTGCACTGTGCCGTCGTGCCAGCCGTAGAGGCCATGTGGATTGTAGTGGCGGCACTGGTTTAAAAGATGCAGATCATCTGCGGGAATGCTCATGGTTTAACGCTACCTTGGAAAATGAAAGTAAGGGGCGGGATTAGGGACGGTAATCAGTGACATGGCGATACGCCAGTGCTTCTCGATGCTCCCGTGGCACCCGAGGCAGCAAGAAGATATGGGCGACATCGCGCAGTGGTTCAAGGCGTACGAAGTTTCGCCTCGACCACTCGTAGCTATTGCCCGAGATAAGATCATCGACTTGGTAGGACGCAGTTGGACTCTTACCTTCGGCATTGAGTCCAACTGCGTCGTAGTTAATAGTGACGGTGGCTTCTTGGGCATTGCGCGGATCGAGGTTGATGACCACCAAGATGACATTTCCGGTGGTGGCATCAGCCTTGGAATAAGCCATGACATTGGCGTTATCGACGTCGTGGAAATGCAGGTTGCGCAATTGCTGCAAGGCAGGGTTGTTGCGGCGCAGCATATTCAAGTGCCGGATGAAGCTTTCCAGCGAATCTCCGGAATTAACGGCTCCCTGGAAATCGCGCGGGCGCAGTTCATATTTTTCCGAGTTGAGGTATTCTTCGCTGCCTGGTTTGACCGGCACGTGTTCGTAGAGCTCATAGCCGGAGTACACACCCCACAGCGGCGAGAGGGTCGACGCTAGCACGGCGCGGATGGCAAACATCGCGCGACCGCCGGTTTGCAAAGACTCGTGCAAAATATCCGGGGTGTTGACAAAGAGGTTGGGGCGGCAGAAATCTGCTTGCAGCGCGTGCTCCGTAGCGAACTCTGTGAGTTCTTCCTTGGTGGTCTTCCACGTGAAGTAGGTATAAGACTGAGAGAAGCCATTTTTAGCTAAACCGTACAAACGCGCGGGGCGGGTAAAAGCTTCGGCGAGAAAGATGACGCCGGGGTGGCTCGCGTGGACTTTAGTGATAAGCCACGACCAGAAATTCGTGGGCTTAGTGTGCGGGTTATCCACGCGGAAGGTGCTAACGCCAGCTTCGACCCACAGCATGACCACGCGATAGATTTCTTCATAAACCAAATCCGGTGCGTTATCGAAGTTGATGGGATAGATATCCTGGTACTTCTTCGGCGGATTCTCTGCATAGGCGATGGTGCCATCGGCTAAGACAGTGAAAAACTCCGGATGAGTTGTCGCCCACGGGTGATCGGGGGAGGCTTGCAGCGCTAAATCGAGTGCCACTTCAAGACCCAGTTGATTTGCGCGTTCGACAAGTGCTGTGAAATCTTCCATGGTGCCCAGCTCTGGGTGCGTGGCCGTGTGGTCTTGAATGGCCCATGGTGATCCCACATCATCAGCTTCTGGGGTCAAGGTGTTATTTTTACCCTTGCGGTGTACTTGCCCGATGGGGTGGATCGGAGGGAAGTACACAGTGTCAAAGCCCATCGCAGCTACACGCTCGAGTGCTTTGGCAGTGGTGGCAAATGTGCCATGCACGGGTTTGCCGTTGTCATCCCAGCCACCGGTGGAGCGCGGGAAAAGCTCATACCAGGAATTAAATAATGCCTGGGGGCGCTCCACACGTACCTGCTGCGTTGGCCCTTCGGTCAGCAGCTCGCGAAAAGGGTGGTGCCACAAGATCTCGCGGACTTCATCGGAAAGCGCTAATTCCACGCGCTCTTCGAGACCGGCCGTGCGGTCATCGAGCGCCACACCCGCTTTCAACAAGGTGCGTCCCTTATCGCCGTCAAGCTCCAGCCCGGCGCGCGCGTAGAGATTAGAACCGTGGGCTAAGTCATTGGCTAATTCTTCAGCGTCTTGGCCTGCAGCGAGTTTCTTTTCGACGGCATCGCGCCAGGTCGATATTGGGTCTGACCAGGCGTCAACGCGGAAGTACCAGGTGCCTTCGGTGCCGGGGGTGAAAATGCCGTGCACGCGGTCGGGGACAAAGCGGTCCACGGTCATCGTAGAGGTAGCCACAGTGTCAGGATCCCGATCGGACCACACATTTAAAGTGGCGGCGATGGCGGCGTGGCCTTCGCGCCACACCAAAGCGGTAACGGGTACTACTTCCCCCACAACTGCTTTGACGGCTAAGTTTCCATTATCGATCCGCGGGCGGACGTCATCTATCCCAAGGCGCTGAGTCATGATTGCTAGGTTAGTCGAGCTGTGTCACTTTCACCGGTCAACCAAAAATTAGGACACAATAGAGGGTGTGAATGTACCTATGTCTAACTCTTCAGCTCAATCTCCGTCGCAGGCTGCCGCCGAGACTTTAGAAACCCACGATGATTTACTCGTTGACTTCCGGGGCGTGGAATTGCGCCGCGGTGGCAATACGCTGGTTGGCCCAGTGGATTGGCAAGTGGAATTAGATGAACGTTGGGTCGTGATTGGCCCCAACGGCGCGGGTAAGACTTCGCTGGTGCGCATGGCAGCAGCAGAAGAATTCCCGTCTGTGGGTACGGCATTTGTGATGGGGGAACGCATCGGCAAGACCGATATGCGCGATCTGCGCGCGGCGATTGGTATGTCCTCGGCGGCAGTACAGCACCGCATCCCGGATGAGGAGGTTGTCCAAGACTTAGTTATCTCCGCCGGTTATGCAGTCTTAGGACGCTGGCGCGAGGAGTACGACGATATGGACTTTGACCGCGTCGGCGAGATCCTCGACCAGGTCGGCGCGCACCATCTGGCGACGCGGAGGTGGGGCACTTTGTCCGAAGGCGAGCGCAAGCGCGTCATTTTAGCCCGCGCGTTAATGTCTGATCCTGAACTTCTGATCCTGGATGAGCCAACCGCCGGCATGGACTTGGGCGGACGTGAAGACTTAGTCGGCTACTTAGGTGATTTGGCTTTGGATGCTGATGCCCCAGCAATCGTGATGATTACCCACCACGTAGAAGAAATTCCTTATGGTTTTACCCACGCGATGATTTTGGACGAGGGCAAAGTAGTCGCCAAGGGCCTTATCAACTCGGTGATGACCTCGCAGAATCTTTCCCAGGCATTCCATCAGCCGATTCAGGTGGATCGCATCGGCGATCGCTATTTTGCTCGCCGTATCCGCTCGGCGCGCACCAGCCACCGCAAGTAGTGCTGCCGTGTCTTCGACACTTCGCACTACTTGCCGCACCGTTGGGGGTAGAGGCTTCCAAGCAGTCTTAGCTTTGGGGAGGGAAGACGTACGATACAAGGGAAATGGGCGATACAGATAAGAATCTGAGTAGAGCTCAACATTTTGACCCGGCTCAGATTGATGCGATTGATCACGCCGATACCACGGGATTTAACGGCGGTAGGATGGCAGCGACCGTCCTGTTGATTCGTGATGGGCAAAACGGCCTGGAAGTCTGGGTACAAGAGCGCGTCTCCACCATGGTCAACTATCCCGGATACGTGGTCTTTCCCGGCGGCGGGGTAGATAGCCGTGACTTTCCACCGCGGTCCTGGGACTCGGGTGAATTTTGGGCAGGGCGCTCTGTGGTGTCGATGGCCCGGCGGATGGGCGTGACCAAATATAAAGCGCACGCTTTGGTCTTTGCTGCAGCCCGCGAGCTATTCGAAGAATCGGGCACGCTGTTGGTTGTTGATGATGACGGCCCGATTCAAGACTCTTCGCCTTTTCATGACCAGCGCCAGTTGCTGGAGACCCATGAAGTCTCTTTTACCGACTTTTTGGCAGAGAACTCCATGAAGGTTGACTCAGACTTGCTCATTCCCTGGGCACGGTGGGTGGGCTCATCGGGTGCGAAAAACTGGTTTGATACCTTCTTTTTCGTAGCATTATTGCCCGAGGGACAAACGCCCGATGGTGAAACCGGCGAAGCAGCCGATGCCAACTGGTTTCCACCGCGATTATTGCTCGACGGCTGGAAAGCGGGTCTGGTTCGTTTGGTCATCCCCACGTGGGCGCAGCTGCAACGCTTGGCGCAGTATGACTCGGTGGCAGAAGTTATTGATGCAGCTTCGCTGTCTGATACCCGCCCGGTCATCGGGGACCCGAAAGATGACCCGCGCTACCATGACTTTTTCACCACTACTCCCATCGATCGGATTACATGGCGTTCTCATCAGCAGAAGTAGAATATCTCACCGCGAATCAGCAAGTTATCGCGGCTACTGCGCACACACTCGAGTTGAGCAAAGCTTCCACCATGGCAGATATGACTGTGTTGCGCACGCAATTTGGTGAGTTCTCCCGCGCGGTCGCAGAGCTGATTTCCGCGCGCAGGGCAGGGGTGCGCACCCACAAATTCCCCGGAGACTCAGCAAGCTTCCTCCCATCCGAGCGGAGTGAAAATGAAGCGAGCGATAGCGAGGCTGAAATTTTCACGTGGTTGGTGGATACCGATTCCATCCAGCAAGCAACCCCGGAACCCGTAGCGCGCTTTCGCGCCCAAGAGCTACAAAGCATGGGAGTTTCAACGGTGCATGACATTACGTGCTCCGTGGGCTTTGAAGGCGCGGCACTGCGCAGGACGGGTATCGGCTATTTCGGCAGCGATATCGATCGCATTCGCTTATCGATGGCCCGCCACAACGTTCCCACCGGTCACTTCTTTCAAGCAGATGCGCTGACGCAGACAACCAATGCCGAAGTGATTCTTGCCGATCCCGCGCGCCGGGCAGGCGGGCGAAGGATTACCTCCCCAGCAGACTTATTGCCGCCATTGCCGGATTTAGTATCCACCCACGTTGATAAAGCGCTCATGGTGAAATGCGCACCCGGTTTGGATTTCTCCGACTGGGACGGCGGTATTACCGTGACTTCACTGGATGGGGGAGTCAAAGAAGCGTGTTTATATAGCCCGCAGTTGAAGAAGACCCGCAGGGCGGTGCTTTTGGCATCGACAAGCAAAGGCGATAGCGAACCTGCCCCTTATGTCCTAGAAGAATATTCCGGCGACCGTGAGGACCTACCCGCTGCCGGGGAAATTTCTGAATTTCTCATCGACCCCGATGGAGCCATCGTGCGCGCCGGGCTGGTCAAAGATTATGCCGCGCGTGAGGGCCTGTGGCAGATAGATGATCGCATCGCATATTTGACCGGACCGCGAATTCCGACCGGGCGCTCAGGGTTTCGATTCATCGAAGAAGTACCCATCAAGAAATTAAAATCTGCGCTCGCAGCCCTTGACTGCGGACGTGTAGAAATTTTAGTGCGCGGCCTTGATACTGACCCTGACCTGCTGCGAAAGAAGCTTAAACTGCGCGGGACTAAAGAATATGCCGTGATTATTACCCGCATTGGCACCCGCGGCGTGGCTCTAATTTGCTCCGCGCGGGAGTGGGCTTAGGCACCTTTGGAGACTTTAAAGTAGTTCTAAAGTAGGTATGCCTACTACTATGGCAGTTGAATGAATTTCGCAACATTTAACTGATCTAAAGAAAAGGTGAATGCCTAATGCCCACGATCGTGGCACTGGTCAAGCACGTTCCTGACACGTGGTCGACCAAGACCTTAGACTCCGACCACACGCTAAACCGCGAAGCGGTTGACAACATGTTGGACGAAATCAACGAATACTCCGTTGAGCAAGCCCTGCGGCTCAAAGACTCCAACCCGGAATTCCAGGTCGTGGCACTGACCGTTGGACCAGCAGATGCGGATGAAGCGTTGCGCAAGGTCCTGGCCATGGGCGCTGACGATGCCGTGCATGTACAAGATGACGCACTTGCTGGCTCTGATGCTTTGGCAACCACCTGGGTCATCCACAATGCACTCAACGCTATCGCCGCAAAGCACGGTAGCGTTGACTTGGTGGTCTTGGGCAATACCTCCACCGATGGTGAAACCAGCCTGCTCGCAGGCATGTTGGCAGAATACCGCCAGGCCCCTGCACTGACCAATGTGCTCTCTGTGAACCTGGGCGATGGCAAAGTCACCGGCACCCGCGAAGACGCGGCTGGGCACTGGGAACTTTCTGCCGCACTGCCAGCTATTGTCTCCGTCACTGACAAGGCTGACCAGCCACGCTTCCCGAACTTCAAGGGACTCATGGCTGCGAAGAAGCACGATGTCACCGTGTGGTCTATCGCTGATATCGGCGTGGATGCTGGCAACGTCGGCCTTGCAGCCTCTACCACCGTGGTGAACTCGTCGGCACAAAAGCCAGCGCGTACCGCAGGTGAAGTTATTGATTCCGGTAGCCCAGAGGAGATGGCAGCGCAGGTCGCTGACTTCTTGGCCTCGAAGAACTTAATTTAGTAGGAGAATTAACGTGTCTCACGTCTATGTTTTGGTCGAGCACGATGCCGGCCAGCTAGCCCCAGTTACCGCCGAACTCATTACTGCAGCACGTCCTTTGGGCGCTGTATCTGCCGTAGTTGTCGGTGGACACGCTGAGGAACTTGCCCCGGAGTTGGAAAAGTTCGGAGCGGTGCAGGTTGTCAATGCCACCGCTGCTGATTATGACGCTCGCCTAATCACCCCAGAGGTCGATGCCCTGCACGCTTTGGGTCAGGCTAACCCAGCGCCGATTATCATCGCGGCAGACCGCACGGGCAATGAGATTGCTGGCCGCTTGGGCGCACGCCTTGCCTCCGGTGTCTTGGCTAATGTTTCAGCGATTGCTGAAGACCGCTCAGCAACCTTGTCGATTTTCGGCGGCTCCACGGAGGTCACCGCTTCTGCTCACGGTAACTGCCCGGTGTATACCGTGCAGCCAGGTGCAGTAGAGCCCTCCGAGGCACCAGCGCAGGCGCAGGTTGTGCCAATGCCGCTGCCAGCAGCAACCGAGCGCGATGTGCAGGTTGTAGGATTCACACCAGCAGTGAAGTCGGCGCGTCCGGAATTGGGCACTGCCAAGACCGTCGTGGCCGGTGGCCGCGGTGTAGGCAATGAATTCGCCGGGGTAGTAGAACCGCTGGCCGATGCTCTCTCCGCTGCCGTGGGCGCTACCCGCGACGCCGTGGATGAAGGCTGGTACGACCCAGCGCTGCAGATCGGACAGACCGGTGTAACCGTCTCTCCGGATCTCTACATTGGTCTGGGCATCTCCGGTGCTATCCAGCACACCTCCGGTATGCAGACCTCTGGCACCATCGTCGTGGTCAACCAAGACCAGGATGAGCCTTTCTTCCAGATCGCCGATCTCGGCGTAGTTGCTGACCTGCATGAATTTGCGCCAGCACTCGTCGAAGAATTGAAGAAGCGCGTCTAATGTCGTATTTCGATTACGCAGCAACCCAACCCATGCGCCAGTCTGCGATTGATGCGTGGGTTGACGCTTCCGGCATGTTAAATGCTGGTGCGCAGTATGCCTCGGGCCGCAAAGCCCGGTCGGTATTAGATGACGCCCGGGAAACCGTGGCTGAGCTACTGGGCTGCGAGCCGATTGAAGTGATCTTTACTGCCTCCGGCACCGAAGCTGACAATATCGCCATGCAGGGTCTTTTCCACGCTTCTTCGAATGAAGCTGGCGCGGGCCGGATTATTTCCACGCCGATTGAGCACTCTGCGGTGCGCGATACCGTTGCTCGCTTAGAACAAGAACACGGCGCCACGGTTGATCTCCTACCGGTTGGCCGTGATGGGCACATCAGCGAGCTCTCGGCGCTGGATACTCCGGCGGCTGTGGCTACTGCCATGTGGGCCAATAATGAGACCGGCGCGATTATGCCGGTCGCAGATATTGTTGCCCGCGCAGCGGCCGCGGGCACTCCCGTTCACGTGGATGCTGTGCAGGTCGTGGGCAAATTGCCGGTTAATTTCCACGAGCTAGGTGCTGCCACACTGGCAGCCAGCGCGCATAAATTTGGTGGACCGCGCGGTATTGGCCTCCTGCTGGCCAAGCGCACCCCAGCACCGCGACCATTGATGTTTGGCGGCGGGCAAGAACGTGGCATTCGCCCTGGCACCAACGACGTTGCTGGCGCTTCGGGCCTGGCCGCTGCATTGAAAGAATCTGTCGAGCAGATGGAGCAGGAAACCGCGCATATTCTTGCGCTGCGCAACCAACTGCGCGAGGGCATTTTGGGCAGCATCGATGATGCCGTCATCAACACCAATGAACCTTCCTTGGATTCACACCTGCACGTCTCTTTCCCCGGCACCGATGGCGATAGTCTGATCATGTTGCTGGACCAGCGCGGGGTTGAGGCCGCTACTGGCTCTGCCTGCCACGCAGGGGTTAACCGCATGTCGCATGTGCTCGAAGCCATGGGCGTTGACGATGAGCAGGGCAGAGGCTCCCTGCGCTTTACCCTGGGCCGGTTAAGCACCGAAGCCGACGTCAATGAGCTGCTGGGCCTCCTCCCAGAGGTCGTGGCGCTCGCCCGCTCAGTCTAGGGGGCTATCTTTTTAGCCAGCTACGACTTCCAGCACAAGAAATCTTCGGCACCGTGGAGCGCGAAATTATACTTCGCAACTCGCCGCGTGCTGAAGATTTTTATTTTTATGCAGACTTTTCCTTAAATTTTCCCTTGGCTTTCTGACTGGCACGGGAAACCCTCTCGAAGGGGGCGCGGAAGATGAATGTTGGATGAAATGTCGAAATTGTTACGCATGAAACGTATGTGACTAAAGTGAATTCAGTTAGGCTGTGATGCATGCGTAAACTCCGCTTGCTTACTGCCGTGACCGCCACCGCTGCCGTTGCTGGATCCTTATTGGTCCTTCCTGCCACGGCGATTCCTGGTCTACCAGCGAATCTTCCGATCGAATTGCCGGAAGGCGTTGTGCCGGGTTCTGTAAACCCCACGGCATCGACCGTGCCAGGTATCGCCTCCGGTGTGGATGTCTCCCGCTGGCAGCACCCTGATGGCCAAGCGATTGCGTGGGATCAGGTCCGCACCGACGGCCAATCCTTTGCTGTCATCAAGGCCTCGGAAGGATCCACGTGGACTAATGAACACTTGGCAGAAGATACCTCACAGGCTGCGGCAAGCGGCATGAAAGTCGGTACCTACCACTACGCGCGCCCCGCGGGTGACCCACGTGCACAGGCTCAGCACTATGCCGCGCAATATAACCAGGTGGGTAATCACTCTTTGCCACCTGTGCTGGACTTAGAAGTTGCTGAAGGCAAAAGCCCGGAGCAGCTTAGCGCCTGGACGCGTGAGTTCTTAAACGAGCTGCAGTCACTAACCGGCCGCACGCCAATGGTCTATACCTACCGCTATTTCTGGATTGAGCAGATGAATAACTCCCAGGAATTTGCGAACTACCCGCTGTGGCTGGCGGCTTATCAGTCCACCGCACCGCAGCCGGTTGGCGGTTGGGACAAACTGGATATGTGGCAGCGCTCTGATGCCGGCCGCGTCAATGGCATTGCTGGAAACGTGGACTTGAACCTCTTTAACGGCGATGAAAATCAGTTGAATATGTTCTCCGCGGGTCAGCTGGAAGCCTCCGGAGGCAAGCTGGAAGGCTTGACCGTTGACGAAGGTATTGATTTAGGTGGCGACGCCGCAGCAATCATCGGTGTTATCTTAGCTCTGGCAGCAGGGGTCATCGCAGCGCCAGCGCTTGTCGATGCCGCCGAGAACGCCAACCTTGACGGCCTTCCCGATGTCGTCAATGACCTGATTGCGCAGAACAATTTGCCAGTCGAACAACTTAAAGAGATGGCCAATGGCCACTACACCCTAGGCGACTTGGTGCTGCTGCTGGATAACGCCCAGCACGTTGCTGAAGAGAACGGCGTGGCGCCAGCAGGCGCTGCCGAATCCCCAGAGTATGAAGCCGCCGTCGGTGCGCTCACAGAGATCGCCCAGCAATAAACCCGTAAGAAGCGTTAGAGCTTCATACTCCACTAGTGCTTCACTAACGCTTACTAGTCATCCTCGTCATGGCGACCAGATGCACCAGTTGCGAACTTTTCAATCCAGGCTGGTCCCTTGTAGTGTGCAGGCACCGCGCCGCCAAGTAGGAGAGAGGTCATCTCTTGGTGCTGCGAAGGCAATTCAGTATCTGAAGCGATCAGAATGATGTTGCCGTAGCGCCGGCCTTTGAGCATGGGCGGATCTGCGATAACCGCGACGTGACCAAAGACTTCTTTGAGTCCAGCGACTTCTGCTTTGGCACCGCGCAAATCAGAATGATCGCCGCAGTTGGCGACATAGAGTCCACCTGGCACCAGTGAGCGGTGCGCCGTTTGGAAAAACTCCACGGTGGTCAGGGGAGTAGGCGTGACAGCGCCGGCGAATACATCACGGATGATGACATCGCGGGAGGCCGGCAGAAACTTCTCGGTTTCCTCACGAGCTTCACCCGCACGAATCTTCACCTTCGGTGCGCGCGGGATATCGAATTTCTCGCGGACGAGCTCACCGAGCTTGGCATCAAATTCCACGACGGTGTTCTTCGAGTCATCCCAGATATCCGCAAAGTAGCGCGCGAGCGAACAGGCACCGCCGCCTAAATGAGTTAGACGATGACCTGGTGCGAAAGCTTCGACGGCAGCAGCAATCCAGCGCATATACTCAAATTCGAGTTCCCGCGGCTCACCCGGAACAATATGGGAACTGGGGACACCATTGACGTGCAAGACATATGCACCATCGCGAAACGGGTCTGCTTCAATCTCCGCAGTACCCGTAGAAATCTCATAAGTACCAATTGGTGAGGTCTGTGCTCCAACGCTGGATGAAGAAGAACTGTGACCTCGTTTGCCACGCTTTTTACCCATAGCTAATAAAGAGTACACTCCCATAACATGCGAGTTTTGGTTGCCATGTCAGGAGGCGTCGACTCATCTGTCGCAGCGGCTCGTGCCGTTGAAGCAGGACATGAGGTGGTCGGCGTCCACCTTGCCCTGCACAAAGATGCCCAACAAACCCGTGAGAAAGCACGTGGATGCTGCTCATTGGAAGACTCCGCGGATGCACGACGCATCTGCGATAAATTAGGCATCCCATTTTACGTCTGGGACTTTTCCGAAGAATTCAAGGAAGCAGTGATCAGTGACTTCGTGGATTCCTATGCCCGCGGTGAAACCCCTAACCCATGCCTACGCTGCAATGAAAAGATTAAGTTCGCAGCGCTCTTGCGCAAGGGCATGGCGCTCGGCTTTGATGCCGTGGCCACCGGCCACTACGCTACCTTGGACAAGGACGGCTATATGCGCCGTTCCTTGGATGAGAACAAGGATCAGTCCTACGTACTGGGTGTTATCACCGCAGAAGAGCTCAATTACTGCTACTTCCCAATCGGCGATACTCCGAAGCCGCTGATTCGTGAGGAAGCTAAGCGTCACGGTTTCTCCACGGCATCCAAGCCAGATTCTTACGACATCTGCTTCATCCCTGATGGCAACACTCAGGCTTTCTTAGGCGCGCGCATCGGCATGCGACCGGGCATGATTGTGGACCAGGACGGTACTGAGCTGCGCGAGCACGATGGTGCGTGGAACTACACCATCGGCCAGCGCAAGGGCTTGGACATTAAGGCACCGGCTGCCGATGGCCGCCCACGCTATGTCACCGGTATCGATGCCCAAACTGGCACCGTAACCGTTGGCTCTCGCGAGGATCTCAAGGTCACGGAAATTACCGCAGACCGCTTGAAGTATCTGCACCCCGCGATGGACGGCGAATTTGAATGCGACGTGCAGGTACGTGCGCACGGCTCCGTCGTGGCATGCCATGCGCAGGTAGATCGGGATGCCGACACCATGGTTTTGAAACTCACTGAGCCACTCTCTGGTGTCGCTCCAGGACAGGCTGCCGTGCTGTACTTCCCATCTCCGGATGAGCTGGGCGATATTGTCATCGGCTCCGGCACGATTATTGAAACGGCTTAGCACGAGATAGATGACGGCGTTTGGATTAGGCCCGGTGCCTGGCACCGATATTGCTGTTGCTGCGGATATTATCGCCGGGGAGACCGGCGATAATTTGCACCTGCCGCAACTTCCCACCCGTGGTTTGGGATCCGATGCTATCGGGCGCACCGCGGGGCTTTTGGAAGCGGTGTCTGTCGATCGGGGCCCGCGCAGCTGGCGCTTGACCGACCGTCCACAGTTGGCATCACGTGCCATGTGGGATCGAATGGACCGTGACCTCGATATCTTGCAGGAGCTGTGGGGCGATGACCTCGACAATCTCAAGGTGCAAGTTATTGGCCCGTGGACCCTTGCTGCCTCACTGGAGCTTTCCAATGGTCACCGTGCGATAACTGATTCTGGTGCCCTGCGTGATCTCACCGCTGCTTTGCATGCCGGTTTGGATGAGCATATCCGGGATCTGAAAAACCGTTTCCACTGCGATATTGCCGTGCAGATTGATGAACCTCTCTACGGTGATGTCCTAGCAGGTCTCAAAGGCACCACGGATTTCGATCCCGTGCGCCCCGTTCCATCTGAAGTAGCAGCTGATGCCATAGAACAATTTGATGCGGACTTGCTGAACTTCACCGGGCAACACCCCAACTGGGAAGCAGCCCGCGTGGCAAAGACTGCCGTAATTGACGTCAACCTGTTAACGACTGACCAAGACGGCATCGGCGAGCACATTGAAGAAGGCCACCGCCTCGCTTTGGCGATCAATCCTTTCTTTGACGACGGCAGCCTGAAAGATTCACGCCAAGTCTCCATCAGCATTGCCAAAGCCTGGGACCGTATCGGTCACTCGCGTATCCGCCTGACCACTAATCTTGATATTGTCCCCGCCACCGCAGGTGAAAGCCTTAAAGACATGGCGGAGGCTTACCGCTTTGTAGCGGAGATCGCCGGCATCCTCGAACGTGACGCCGGCGATCTTTAAGCCTGCTTGATTTCGCTATTGCGCAATACGCGCCAAATAGCAACGCCCGCATAGGCCGCGGTAGTTACTGCTATTAGCCACCACATGAATATCGAGATCAGGACATTCCATTGCATGGTGTAGGCGATAAACACAATGATGGCCAGGGTAAAGACCAAGTGGCTTAAAACCTTGGCTGTGGACTTTGCGGGTTGCACAGGGCGAGTAAGCTTCCACATCTGGTAGATATTGTCGCCAACGATAAGCGCCAGTATTAGGTAGAGCACGTAGGGGATAAGCATTAGGAATTACCTCCTGGGCGGATAGCCACGGCGAGTTCTTCGACACCTTGCGGAGTGTTGCCGCTGGTAAAGAAGGCTTCATTCTTTTCTGGGTCCACAATTAGCATGGTGGAAAAGCCGTAGGTGCCACCGTTGTGCCAGTAGCCGCCGGAATCCTCGGGGAACCAACCGAATTCGAACTCGCTATTTTCCAGCAAGAAGCTGGCGTATTTGGACATGTCTGCCGCCGTGGAGCGAATTGAACCAGCAGGGGCGTAGCCGTCCATACCCCAAGGCGCAGTCTCTTTTCCATTAGCTGCCAACCCACGTGGTGCATCCGCAGCAATATTGGTTTCGCCACCCACGTAGGTGTCGTTCATTTCTGCGGGGTCGAGGATATTATCCTCGACCAAGACCGCGTAGTCGGCATTGGCGTTGACCGCTAGTAACTGTCCGAGTAGTGCGACGCCAAAATTGGAATAGTTCTCCTCACCTCGACCACTCAAACTCGCTGTCCGAGCAGCATCGAAGATATCTTCTTGAGTAATGCCGAGGTAAGGGTTTGCCGCAAAAAGATTCCCGAAAATCTTAAAATTATCCTTGTCCAAGCGCGGAAGACCGGAAGTATGCTCAGCCAATTCCAGCATGGTGACATCCGCGACTTCACTGCCTTCGACATCAATGATGTCTCCAACCGTGGTGTCTAATTTGATGTCTCCGCTTTCGACTTGCTGGCGTAAAAGTTCAGTGGTGAAAGTCTTGGTCACAGAGCCAACTTCTACTTCAGTGTTTTCATCGGCACCGACACCTGCGAAGGTTGTTTCGCCATTGTGGAAAGTAAAGGCAGTGATCTGGTTTTGGGCTTTGCCTGCGTTTTCTCGCAGCTTGTGTGCTAATTCCTCATCGCCCGTGTTGTTCTTTGCCAACGCGATGCGCTGTGGACCTACGATCAAAAGTCCGATGAGTACGACGACGGTTGCCAGGATGCCGAAAAGAACCGATCTTTTCATGGCGCTTACCCCTTTGCTTGAGCTAGTGGTCCTCACCAGCTGAAATGATGGTCAGCAGCGGAATTACCCGCGCTGGCGCAATCTCATAAGTCCCGCTGCCGGATTTTTTAATCCAACCAGCATGAGAAAGCGCAGATAGATGGTGATATGCCGTCGACGTGGATGTGACTATCTCTTCACCGACAAGCTCTGCGACCTGAGCCGGAGCTTGCAGTAATCGGCGCAAAATCTCCCCGCGTACCGGATGTGCCAGTGCGGAAAGGCGTTCAAAGCTTTCACTCCACATTGAAGGTTCAGTAAGCGTTGAGATGGGACGTTGCCACTGGTAGCTATAGCTGCCACCGGCTGCGTCGATATCGCCGCCGAAAATAACTGAGCCCTCAGGAATCTGGTCACGTTGAGCATGAAGAGCATCCACAACCCAAAACCCTTGTGCCGCAGAAGATTCTGCAGCGGCGTTCTCAAGCGCCTCAACACGATCTTCCAGCGCCGCCAAGCGCTCTTCGGCGCTGGCGGGCTGCGTGGCGTTCCTCGTGTTGCGTTGCGGTTCTGGGATCGAAGACATAAACCCATCTTCCATCATTGCGGGAATGATTTCAACATTCAGGAAATAATTCCCTTAATTTACAAAGGCGTTGAAATTTTTGGAATAGGTGGAGAGGCAGCGCTCACTATCTAAGTATTTAGCCCTGCAGCGGCCAGGACATGTTGAAGTCGGAGACATCGCGCCCGATACCTTCGAAGTATTTCTTCTGATCAACAGCTAGGTCGTAGAAATTAACCGCTTGAAACTCCATGAGCTCATCAGAGTCCATGTCTTTAAGCTCAGGCCAACGTTGGTTGACTTGTTTCCACGCAATGCGCGCGGCAGCCAAAGCATCGGCGGTTGCTTCGTGGGCATTATCTAAAGTGACCTTGTACTCGCGGCACAAGTCGCCCAAGGTGCGCTTGCCCTTGCGGTAGCGGTCTTTAACACGGTCGATGAGATAAGGGTCAAAGACCGGGCCTGTGACTGTGAAGTCGCCAGTGAGGTTGCGCAGCACGGATAGGTCATAAGGCGCGTTGTAGACAATGAGGGTAAAGCCTTCGTCCCACGCAGTTTTAATGGCATTGACGGTCTCATGCAGGACTTCATCGTGCGGGCGGCCTTCTGCACGAGCCTTTTCCGTGGTGATGCCGTGAATCTTGGCTGCTGCTTCGGGGATTTCTACGCCCGGGTCGGCGAGGGTTTCTTTCTTCACTACATCACGGCCGGCGATGCGAATGACCGCAGAGGTAACGATTTTGGCTTCGCGAGTATTGACGGAGGTGGTTTCAAGGTCGAAGGAAAGCATCTTGGAGGCGTCGAAGTTCATGGCCTTTACTTTATAGGCAGGGGCAGACATTGGCGCCGAGTGGGGGAATATCCCGGTTGCAACCTCGATCCCACTAGAATTGGAAAGCGTGACTGCTACTGATTCATTTGACCAGCTAACCCCGGAAGAAGCACAGAAGCGTTGGGCCGAGCTTGCCCAAGAAGTGCGACGCCACCGTGAGCTTTACTACAACGAGCAGCCATCGATCCCCGATGCTGATTTTGATGCCCTATTTCAAGAGCTTGTGGCGCTGGAATCCGCGCATCCGCAATTGGTGGTTCCAGAATCGCCCACCCAAGAGGTAGGTTCAGCACCGGCGGCTGATTCAGCATTCGCAGATATTGAGCACCTTGAGCGAATGATGAGCTTGGACAACGTTTTCAATGCTTCCGAGCTACAAGACTGGCTAGACCGTACTCCGGCCAAGGCTTATTTAGCAGAGCTGAAAATCGACGGTGCATCAATCGACTTGGTCTACCGGGACGGCAAGCTTACTACCGCGGCAACGCGTGGCGATGGCCGCGTCGGCGAAGATATCACCGCAAATGCGAAGGTAATTGAATCCATTCCACACGAGCTTCAGGGAACGGATGAATACCCGGTGCCTGCCTTGGTGGAAATCCGCGGAGAGATTTACATGCGCCCAGAAGACTTCGACACCCTCAACGAGGAACGCACTGCTGACGGTAAGCAGGCTTTTGCCAATCCTCGAAACTCAGCAGCCGGTGGTTTGCGTATGAAAAACCCTGAAGAGGTGAAAAAGCGTCGCTTGCGCTTAGTCGCACACGGCATTGGTGCCCGCGATGGGTTTACTCCGCAAAGCCAGCACGATGCCTATGCCGCGATCGCTGCTTGGGGCTTGCCGGTTTCGCCTTACACCGAGCGCGTGACAACGTCCAAGGAAGTCCAAGACAAGGTCAAGTATTGGGCGGACCACCGCCATGACGCTGAATTTGAGATGGATGGCGTGGTCATCAAGGTCGATGACCTGGCAACCCAGCGCAGCTTTGGCGCGACTTCTCGTGCGCCTCGATGGGCAATTGCTTATAAGTATCCACCAGAGGAAGTGACCACCAAGCTGTTGAATATTGAAGTCGGCGTGGGACGTACTGGACGCGTTACTCCTTATGCGGTGATGAACCCTGTTTTCGTATCAGGCTCCACGGTTTCGATGGCAACTTTGCACAACCAATCTGAGGTCAAGCGCAAGGGCGTGTTGATTGGCGATACCGTCATCATCCGTAAAGCCGGCGAAATCATTCCAGAGGTGCTGGGCCCAGTACTGGAAAAGCGTGACGGCAGTGAGGTCGAGTGGACTTTCCCTGAAGACTGTCCATCTTGTGGCACAAAACTTGCGCCGCAAAAAGAAGGCGATGCCGACTGGCGATGCCCCAACACCCGTACCTGCCCAGCGCAGCTATCGGCGCGTCTGGAATACCTTGCCGGGCGAGGTGCCTTCGACATTGAGGCACTAGGGGAGAAGGGCGCTATCGATCTCATTGAACGTGGTGTTCTAGAAGATGAGTCAGAACTCTTTGACCTGACGGAAGAGCTATTAAAGAAGTCTGATGTCTACACCACCAAGGCTGGCAATGTGAATGCTTCGGGCAAGAAACTTCTCAGCAACCTAGAAACTGCGCGCCACACAGATTTGTGGCGCGTGCTGGTGGCGTTGTCTATCCGCCATGTCGGCCCAACAGCTGCGCGTGCGATCGCTTCACGCTACGGCTCTTTAGACGCCGCGCGCGACGCTGATGTAGAAGATATCGCGCAAACAGATGGCGTGGGACACATTATTGCCGAAAGCTTCAAAGAGTGGTTTGAGGTGGATTGGCACCGCACCATCGTTGAGAAGTGGTCTGCCGCTGGGGTCACCATGGCTATCGATGAATCCGATAAGCCAGAACAGACTTTGGAAGGATTGACCATCGTGGTCACGGGCACCTTGGAAAACTTCTCCCGCGATAGCGCCAAAGAAGCAATTATTTCGCGCGGTGGCAAAGCATCCGGCTCAGTATCGAAGAAGACTGACTTCGTGGTGGCAGGAGAAAACGCTGGCTCGAAGGAAACTAAAGCCCGCGACCTAGGCGTGACCATTCTTAATGAAGCAGGCTTTGAAACTCTGCTGGCTACCGGCGCTGTCCCGGAAGAAGGCTAGTATCTGTAGTCGTATCACCAATGAAACAGAATTGGGGTCTAGGCGGCAATAAATGCCAACTAGACCCCATCTCTTGGGACGTATTAAGGCTTCGAAGTGCTGACAACCCGGGGATGCGCCTGAAAATTGGCAACCGCGATAAGGCCACAGACTAAGAAGAGCACTGGGAATAACATCGCGGCGCCCATTGTGCTATGGAGAGAGAAATGCTGACCGGCAATCTGCATCACTGCGCCAAGGCTGGCTGCGCCTAATACCGCGCCCACTTGGCGGGCGGTGTTATACACACCAGATGCAGCGCCAACGAGGTGCGGCGGCAGATCACGCATTGAAATCGTAGAATTCGGCGACCAACATAAACCATTAGCTGCACCCAATAAGATAATCGGCACCAGCATCCAAGCGGCGGGAACTTCTAAGAACATGAAGATTCCAAAAAGCACCATGGATGAAATCAACGAAGAAAAACCGAGGATGGATACGCCACCTGGGCTGACCCGGTCAGTAATGCGGCCAATCACTGGGGCGATGAACATGGAGATTACTGCCATCGGAACCAGCAATAGACCCGCGGATTGCGACGTTAGGCCAGCGCTTTCTTGCAGGTACAACATGATGGGCAAGTTCACGGCATAAACCGTAAACCCGAGCATCGCGACAGCGAAAAGGCCTAAAGAGAAATTGCGGTGCTGGAACAAATCCAGGGGGACAAGCGCCTCGGCGCCGCGCCGGGAAGCGGTCTTTTGTAAACGGACAAACACCACCGCGGCCACGAGCCCTAAGACCAGCAGTGCCCACAGCCACAGCGGCCAGCCCAAATCGGGACCCTGCTGTACGGAGAAAACCACAGCGAGCACGGCGATTAGAGAAACCAGAGCGCTTAGGAAATCGATGCGGCCGCTCATCGTTGGCAGCTTCGGCACCCACAGTGCAACCAACGTCAGGCACACCAGTCCTAGTGGCAAGTAGAGGAAGAATGTCCAGCGCCAGCCGACGAAACCTACCAACACGCCACCGACGACGGGACCGAAAAGTCCAGCAGAACCGGCGACAGCGCTCCACACGCCCATGGCAGAACCGCGGCGCTCACGTGGGAAGATTTTGTTGATTACGCTCAGCGGTTGCGGGTTGGCCAGGGATGCGCCGAGGCCTTGTACAGCACGCAAAGCGATAAGCATTTCAATCGTTGGAGCAAAAGCACAGGCAACTGCGCCTAAAGTAAACAGGCTAATGCCTGCGAGGTACACATTGCGTTGACCGAAGCGGTCGCCCAGGCGACCGGCGATAAGCAGTGGCACTGCGAAAGTCAGGAGATAGACCGCAGATACCCACACTGCTTGGTTAATGCTGGCTCCCAAGTCTTCGCGGATGCGGGGGAGTGCAACGGCCACCAGGGTCTGGTCCATCATGGTGATAAATAACCCGGTGCACAGCGCGGCTAAAGCGCGCCAGGATTGTTGCGGAGAAATTTCTGGGGACTTCTGCATTACAGAAGCAGATTGAGAAAGGCGGGAACGCACTAGAACCTTTTTCTATTTATAACAAAAGAGGAGAAAATTCGGCCAAATTATAGCCTAAGCGTTCTAGTCTAAACCAGGATGTACGTTGGGGCAGAAAATGCGCTATCTACGCCCGCAGCAAAACACCGACCGACCTGGCCAGTGAGCTGCAACAACTTACTGGCGGCAAGATGGGCCGGTGAAAATTAACAGGCGGCTATTTGTTTAAAAATGCGCCCAAGATGGTGCCGAGGTTTCCTAAATGCTCAACCTCAGAAGCCAAGAAGTCTGGTCCGCCAACGCGGCCGATGATAAGCACTAAACCGGTAGAACCGATGGGCGTTGCCGCAAGGGATGAGTCCAACAGCGCCCAAGAAGTTGGGATCCAATCCTCTGTGTCAGGATTGAGGTGGCGCGCGGTATCAACTTCCAAGTCGGAGGGGACAGTGCCATCATCTTCGGGAGCAGCAGAAGAACCCGCGACACGTTTGATCGTTCCTGAAGTATCAGCAACAATTGCCCAGCTAGAAGTCAGTGCCTGCGGCATAGCCTGGACGAGCTGTTCCATGGCGGCTTGAATATTGTGCGTCTTTTTTGCGATAGAGGACAGCAAGTTAATCTGCCCGCGCCGATCCACACGCCCGGAGAATGGGCGGATGGAATCTACTTCGGCACCTTTCACGGTGCTGGCTGCAGTAATAAGTGTATCAGCCAAGGTGCCAACGGGTAGTTCGACCACGATGTCATCGGTTACCGTTCCATCAGAGGCCGTATCTACAATATCGACGGATTTAATATTGCCGTCGACGGCGCCGATAGCTTCGGCTAATTCACCAAGGCTGCCGGGAGTATCGGGAAGTTGGACACGGATTAAAAAAGACATTGGTTGATGAAAGGCTTTCTCTAAATAAACTAAACCAAAGGCAAGGCTATTGTGTTCCATGCTACAACCTCCACCTTCACTTTTGCACCTAAAGGTGGCATTAAATAAGGGCACGGGGGATAGTTATCTCGAAACAGGCTGTGCAGTAGCATGGGTAGGCAGAAAAATAATTAACGTTGTGGAAAAGGATGGGTAGCGCGTGTCTGAGATTTCGCGGGAACAAATCAGCCATCTCGCCAAGCTGTCACGTTTGGCTTTGAGCGAAGAAGAACTTGACCAGTTTGCCAGCCAAATCGATGAGATTGTGGATGCAGTTTCGGCTGTGGGCAAGGTCAATGCCGAAGGGGTGGAGCCGATGAGCCACCCGCATTCGATTACCACTTCGATGCGTGAAGATGTCATTGTGCGTACCTTGAACGCGGAGCAGGCACTGGATCAGGCGCCAGCGGTTGAAGATGATCGTTTTGTAGTTCCTCAGATTTTGGGAGGCGAATAAATGTCCTACGTAGTTCCTGCTGAGGGGCTTACATCGTTAAGCGCTGCTGAACTAGCGGAAAAAATCCACTCCCGTGAGGTTACCTCCCGCGAGGTTGTGCAAGCGCATCTCGATCGCATCGCTGAGACCAACGATGCTTTGAACTCGTTCCTGCACGTTGGTGCAGAAGAAGCTTTGGCTACTGCCGATGCTGTTGATAAAGCACTGGATGCGGGCGAGAAGCCAGCATCGGCGTTGGCTGGTGTGCCTTTGGCATTGAAGGACTTGCTGACGACGACGGACGCGCCAACTACGGCAGCGTCCAAGATGTTGGAAGGCTGGATTTCGCCTTACGATGCCACGGTGACCAAGAAACTGCGCGACGCCGGCATTCCGATCTTGGGCAAGACCAACTTGGATGAATTTGCCATGGGTTCTTCGAATGAGAACTCTGCCTACGGTCCCGTGCACAATCCACACGATCTGGAGCGCACCCCAGGTGGTTCCGGTGGCGGTACTTCTGCTGCCTTGGCTTCGGGCCAGGCACCTTTGGGTATCGGTACCGATACCGGCGGTTCGATCCGCCAGCCAGCAGCACTGACCAACACCGTTGGCGTGAAGCCAACCTATGGCACGGTGTCGCGCTATGGACTTATCGCAGCTGCTTCTTCTTTGGACCAGGCCGGTCCAACCGCGCGTACTGTCCTCGATACCGCGCTACTGCATGAGGTTATCGCAGGGCACGACGAATTCGATGCGACTTCTGTGAACCGTCCAGTGGCAGATGTTGTTGCTGCTGCGCGCGAAGGCGCAAAGGGTGACTTGTCGGGCGTTAAGGTTGGCCTGATTAAGCAATTTGAGCGCGATGGCTGGCAGCCAGGCGTGATGGAAGCGTACCGCGCAGCTGTTGACCAGCTGGTGGCGCAAGGCGCTGAGACCGTTGAAGTCGACTGCCCGCACTTTGATGATGCCCTTGCTGCGTACTATTTGATTATGCCGTGTGAGGTGTCTTCGAACCTCGCGCGTTTCGACGGCATGCGCTACGGCCTGCGCTCTGGTGATGACGGCGCGCACTCTGCTGATGATGTTATGAGCATCTCCCGTGCTGAAGGCTTTGGCCCCGAGGTCAAGCGCCGCATCATGCTGGGTACCTACGCTTTGTCGGTGGGCTACTACGATGCCTACTACTTGCAGGCGCAGCGTGTACGCACCTTGATTGCGCAGGACTTCGAGCGCGCATTCGAGCAGGTTGATGTGCTGGTTTCCCCAACCACGCCAACCACTGCCTTTAAGCTCGGTGAAAAGACTGAGGATCCAATGGAGATGTACAACTTCGACTTGTGCACCTTGCCATTGAACCTTGCTGGTCTGTGCGGCATGTCTGTACCGTCCGGAATGGCTTCCGATACTGGCCTGCCAACCGGTTTGCAGATCATGGCACCTGCGTTCCAGGATGACCGCCTGTATAAGGTCGGCGCAGCTTATGAGGCTGGCCGCAACAAGTAAACACTCGTTTCACCCCTAGACCCGTTGGTCCAAGCGCCCGTAATGGCGCTGTGGCCAGCGGGTTTAGTTTTGTGTCATGAAGGTCTCAACAACTCGTCGGCTGTTAGTGTGTTAGCCTTGCCTAAGTGTGCGGCGTGTAGATTTCCGCCGGTACGAAGCAAGCCCAGAATTATTTAAGGACAGTGATCACTATGGCTGACCAAGCTAATAAAGCACCCAAGCGCAAGGCACGGAAGGCACACGAGGCAACCGTTACTGGTCGCCGTCAGCTTTCTCGAGACCTGGTTCGTCTCAGCTTGAATTCTCCAGACTTTGTGGGCCAGGAATTAGAATTTACCGACCACTACATCAAGCTGCTGTTTGTTCCAGAGGGAGCGGATTACGCATGGCCTTTCGATGCAGCACAGGTCCGCGAGGAACAGCCACGGGATAAGCAGCCCATCACCCGTACCTACACTATCTTTAACCTCAACTCCGAGACCGGCGACTTCGAGGCAGACTTTGTCACCCACGGTGATTCCGGTCTGGCAGGCCCATGGGGCCGCGATGTGGAAGTAGGAGCGAAGATCGGCTTCTTCGGCCCAGGCGGCAAGTGGGAGCCAGAAGCATCCTATGACCACTTCGTATTCGCCGGCGATGAGTCAGCTGCGCCAGCGATTAGCGCAGGTTTGGCCCGCTTGCCAGAAGGTGCCACCGCAACGGCCTATATCGAGATTGAATCCGAAGACCGCACCTTTGACATCCCAACGGGTGAAGGTATCGACATCCAGTGGGTCTACCGCAACGGCGCAACCCATGGCACGGAACTCTCCCGCATCGTCCGCGGTGCCGGTGTGCCAGAAGGTAAGAAAACCAGCTGGTTCGTGCACGGCGTTGCCGAAATGATTAAAGAGATGCGTCGCTTCCTCTTCGTCGAATCCGAAATCCCACGGGAAGACGTCTCCATCTCTGGTTACTGGCGCATCGGCATGACCGAAGACCAGTGGCAATCCTCCAAGCAGGAATTCAATGCGGAGATTGAGGCAGAAGAAGAGCGCCTCAGCACGCGTTAATTAACTGAAGTTAAATAACGCAGGAGCACCGCAGCAGAATATAGCCCGGATTCTCACTTGGGATTTTCACCTTGTGAGAATGCGGGCTCTTCGCCTTGACTCAGGCTTCAATAATTATTGAAGCCTACTTGCTGTCAGAAAGCAGGTAGGCCGCGCCTGCCGATGCTCCGGTGACCGCAAAGACCGCTGGCCACGGACCAATCTTTTTCGCCAGTGGGTGAGAAGCACCGAAACCGCCGATATACAGCGCGGTCAGGCCGACGGTGGTTGGAATATCAGTCTTAGCCAACCACGAACGCACAGCCCAGCCACCCGCAGCAGCGAGCACAACGCCTCCAAGCGGACGGATTCCAGATTCCCGGGCGGTGATGAAACCACCGAGCAGACCTGCGCTAACCACAGTCGCAGTCTTTACTTTCTTCGCATTTTTAATATCAATTGCAGACATGATTTTATGATAGCCGTTTTGCCATACAGTTCCGGTAGTAAATATCTGGATATATCTTGGCTCAGCGGGAATGTCTGCGCTGGGCAACTCGATTGCGGGCATCGTGCGGCCGTGGATCGTTTTAGAGCGCACCGGCGACCCCGCCGCCGCCGGCTTGGTCGCTGCAGCAGTGGCAGTGCCCTCAGTAATTTTCGCTTCCCTCGGCGGCTACCTCATCGATACCGTCGGCAGAAAACCCATATCGGTTATCTCCGATATCATCTCTGGAGCCTCTGTTGCAGGTGTGGTCCTCGTTGATCAGACCTTAGGGTTGACCATCGCCTGGTTCATCGCTTTAGGCATCATCGGTGGCGTGGGGGATATCCACGGCATGGCAGCGCGTCCCGCGTTGGTAGGCGATGTCTCGCAGGCCTCGGGCAAGACCGTGGACTATATCGCAGGTCTTAACCAGGCCATCTTAGGCGTGGCATTTTTGGTAGGCCCCGCTGTCGCGGCCGTCTTATTAGCCGCGCTCAATTCCAGCTTGGTACTCATCATCACCGCAGCTTGTTCCTTCCTCGCAGCATTGCTGACTACCTTCTTGCGTTTGGCCAAGCGCGAGCTTACGGAAGAAGAAAAGCAGGCCGCGGCAGCAGATAATGCCCTGAACCTGCAAGCACTCAAGAGCTGGGAAAGGTTATCAGTCCCGCACCCATTCGGATGCTTGGCTTTTTCTTTCTACGCCATCGGCATGATGATTTCCGGCGCAGGCATTGCCAAAGTCGGCACATCGCGTCGTCGCTTAGTGTGGGCCGTTGCCATTGGGGTTGAAGCCATAGGCTTTGCGATGATGCCCGCCCTCGGCGTGTCCTGGTTCGTCGTCATCGGCTGCGGAATCGCAGGTCTGGCCGGCGGCATGCTCTCACCTT
Organism: Corynebacterium stationis; assembly: GCF_001941345.1. NCBI lineage: Bacteria > Bacillati > Actinomycetota > Actinomycetes > Mycobacteriales > Corynebacteriaceae > Corynebacterium > Corynebacterium stationis. The sequence continues at coordinate 1,652,349 of NZ_CP009251.1, read as the reverse complement.
TGCAGATGGTGCTGATTACCTTGTCGATCTACCAGCTGGCCGTCCTACTCGTTGCCGCCTACATGTTAGTCGCGGTGTGGGCGATGATCCGCGGGCTGAAGGTACTGCCGAGCTTTGTCGCATCAGAAGCCACGACGACGCCCGTCGACACCATATCGGGTCAGGGTTCGCCGGAAGGAGTAACATCCAGTTAGGATAGCCTGCGTGTCTACTACTAAACCTACCCCGATGCCCTCAGTGTCGAAGCCTCAAGCCTGGCGCGCTTTAGCTGCGCTGTGCCTGGGCTTTTTCATGGTGCTGATGGATCAAACCATCGTCGCGGTAGCAACGCCTGAAATTATGGCCAACTTCGATACGGAGTTTGACCAAGTTGTGTGGGTCACTTCCATCTACCTGTTGTGCATGGTTGTGCCGCTGCTATTTACCGGACGTTTGGGAGACCGCTTTGGCCAAGCGCGGATGTTCCAATTGGGCATTACTGTCTTTGTGATCGCAGCACTTGCTGCATCATTGGCGCCGAATCTCGGCGTGCTGCTGGTAGCCCGCGCGGTCCAAGGTTTAGGCGCAGCCATTCTGACCCCGCAAACCATGGCTGTTATCAACCGCATCTTCCCCCAAGACGCCCGCGGACCGGCACTTGGCGTATGGGGTGCTGTCGGATCCGTTGCCTCACTAGTAGGACCAGTACTCGGTGGAATTATCATCAGCACCTTTGGCTGGCGCGGCGTCTTTGTACTGCACCTGCCATTAGGCATTGCTGCATTGGTGCTGTCTGCTCTGTGGGTGCCGAGGCTGCCGACGTATGCACGGAGCATCGACAAGCTAAGCGTCGTGGTGACCTTGGTCGGTATGACCTCTGCGGTTATCGCCATTCAACAAGGCCCGGGCTTGGGCTGGCCGTGGTGGACTTTTGTCCTACTTATCGGCGGTATTGGTTTGATTGTCTGGTTCGTGCGGCTGCAAGCCACGGCGAGTAAACGCGGTACCGAACCGCTGGTGCCGCTGCCTTTGTTTAAAAACCGCAACTATTCGCTCGGTGCTTTTTCTATCTCGACCATGGGTTTTGCTGTGGCATCGCAGATGCTGCCGATCATGATGTGGTTTCAAACCGGCCGGGGCCTAACTTCCGCGGAAGCGGGCCTGATGATGGTGCCCATGGCTGTGGCCGCAGGTCTCGGCTCGCCGTTGGTGGGACCTTTGGCTGACCGGATTAAACCGCGGCTGCTGTCGGTGTTTGGCTTCGGCTCGGTCATTGCTGCGCTGCTGTGGATTGCCGGCATCATGTACACCGATGCTGCATTGTTCTGGTTCATTGGCGCCTCGGCGCTACTGGGTGTGGGCAATGCGTTTGTCTGGGCACCGAACTCGGTGACCGCCATGCGCACCGTTGACCTGCGCTATATGGGCGCGGCTTCGGGCGTCTACAACACCACCCGCCAAGTCGGCGCCGTGGTGGGTGCCGCTGCCGTAGGTGCAGCGATGCAGGTCGGCTCCGCCAGCCTCGGGCTGCACCAAGGCATGGCGATATCGCTCGTGCTGCCGGCAGCCGTGATGGTGGCCGGTCTTATTGCCGTGGCCTGTTTTGAAAATACTTTGACGCCTAAAGGGTAAATATCTCGGAGCTCGATTTCCCCTTTAGCACGTGCAGAAAAGCGCGGGGAAAGATTCCAAACTAGTGTGGTGGTTATGCGACTAGCCACATTGACTTCCGGCGGCGATTGCCCCGGCCTAAATGCCGTAATTCGCGCTATTGTGCGCACCGCGTCTAATGAGTTCGGCGACACCGTTGTAGGTTATGAAGACGGTTGGGTGGGGCTGATGGAAGACCGCCGCCGCGACCTATATGACGACGCCACCATCGACCGCATCCTATTGCGCGGCGGCACTATCTTAGGCACCGGCCGCTTGCACCCGGATAAATTCAAAGCCGGATTAGAAACCATCAAATCCAATCTGGAAGATGCCGGAGTCGACGCACTCATCGCCATTGGCGGCGAAGGCACACTCAAAGGCGCGAAGTGGCTCGCTGATAACGGCGTGCCCGTCATTGGTGTTCCCAAGACCATTGACAATGACGTCAACGCCACCGACTACACCTTCGGTTTTGATACCGCCGTCTCCGTTGCTACCGACGCCATTGACCGGCTGCACACCACGGCGGAATCCCACAACCGTATTCTGATTGTTGAAGTCATGGGCCGCCACGTTGGCTGGATTGCGCTGCATGCCGGCATGGCTGGCGGTGCGCACTACACCGTGATTCCCGAAGTGCCTTTCGATGTAGCTGATATTTGCAAGGCAATGGAACGCCGATTCCAAATGGGGGAGAAGTACGGCATCATCTGCGTTGCCGAAGGCGCTCTGCCCAAGGAAGGCACCATGAACTTCGGCGAAGGTGAAGAAGACGAATTCGGCCACAAAACGTTCAATGGCATCGGGCAAGTCATCGGCGACGAGATCAAAGCCCGCACTGGATACGACGTGCGCACCACGGTGCTTGGCCACATCCAGCGTGGCGGCACCCCAACCGCCTACGACCGAGTCCTAGCAACCCGCTACGGTGTTTCCGCCGCCCGCGCTGCCCACGAAGGCTTATCCAATAAGTGCGTTGCACTACGCGGCGAAGACATCAAACTTGTCGACCTGGCCGACGCCGTCGACGAACTAAAAACCGTGCCAATTCACCGCTACGAAAACGCCCAAGCGCTGTTTGGCTAAAGCGCGCAAGGCAAATAATTCATGCGGCTCCAATTAGGAACAGTGGACTGAAGGATTGTCTTGCAGTTGAGTTTCCTAAGGAAACGATGAAATAGAACAAGCAGCAGACATATGTGTTATAGGCGGCAGCACAGGAAATCGGCATGAGTAGATGTCATTTAAGCAAGCTTGTTGAGTGTGGTGACTTACCTTCTCATGCTGCGGGAGCATTACGGCTCATCGAAGTCAGCGACTTAAAGATCTTCGAGCACCGCCGAGAGATAGACCGTACTGAGCTTCGGGAGTGCTCCGCTCACCACGACGGGCATCAGCGAGTACCGTTGAGCGATAGATTATAGTCGCATAACTGGACTCCATCTCAGTAAAAGAGAGTGACCGGTGGCTTTGCCCGTGAAATTGCCCACCTAATGGGATAGTTGTCCCAAAGTGTGGATTACTATGAGGGGATGAATAATTCCCTTGATTCACAATCCGGTGGCGCAGGTGCTACCGGGCATTCGACTCCTGCACAATCTGACGTTGATAAAGCGGCGACCGCTCGAGAGGACCGCGCGGCGTTTATCGCGGCGCTTGGATTTCCAGTTCTGGTTATCATTGGTGGCCTATTAGGCTTTTTCTTCCCTGATGTTGCTACGGGCTTTGCACCGCAGGTAACCCCGCTGCTGGGCATCATCATGTTCGGCATGGGTTTGACGTTGCGGCCGGTGGACTTTGGGCTCATCGCTAAGCGGCCTTTGCCCGTTCTTATTGGTGTTGTCGCGCAGTTTGTCGTCATGCCGCTTATTGCGGTGCTGACCGTATGGATTTTGCAGCTGCCTGCGGAAATTGCAGTTGGTGTCATTTTGGTTGGTTGTGCACCAGGTGGCACATCCTCCAATGTGGTCAGCTACCTCGCGCGCGGCGACGTTGCTTTATCCGTAACTATGACTTCCGTATCTACACTACTGGCGCCGCTTTTGACCCCGATGCTCACCCTGTGGCTGGCGGGGCAGTACATGCCGCTCGATGCCGGTGCGATGGCGTGGGACATCGTCAAGGTTGTGCTCATCCCTGTGGTCGGCGGTCTGGTTGTACGCCTGCTATTGCCGAAGGTCGTGGCATTTATTACCCCGGCGTTGCCATGGATTTCTGTGATCGCAATTTCGTCGATTGTTGCCATTGTCGTTGGCGGCAACCGCGACAACATCGTCACCGCGGGCGGCGTCGTGCTGATTGCGGTCATTATCCATAACGGCCTGGGCTACGCGCTGGGCTACCTAACCGGTAAGTTCACCCGCCAGCCAGAAGCCGTCGCACGCACCATGGCGATTGAGGTCGGCATGCAAAACTCCGGCATGGCAACCACGTTGGCTTCGACCTACTTCAGCCCGCTTTCGGCGCTGCCGGGCGCGGTGTTCTCTGTCTGGCACAACCTCTCCGGAGCCGTGGTGGCGGCCATCTGCCGCTACGTTGATGGCCGTGCTGCAAATGCTGAGCAGACCGGGGAGGCTAAGTAGCCCCCTTTAAAAGCCTGTGAGGGCTGGGTGGTGTCTGACGCTTCAGGGTAGAAGTATTAAGATGGCACGCATGACTGCTGCGATGTATGACCTGATGGACTTTGATGAAGTCCTTGAAAAGTATGACCCAGTTATGGGCTTGGAAGTCCACGTCGAATTGGGCACGGACACCAAGATGTTTTCCACCTCGGCGACCAACTTTGATGCTCCTGCCAACTCCAACGTAGACCCTGTGTCCTTGGGTCTGCCAGGTGCTTTGCCAGTGGTTAACGCCAAGGGCGTGGAGTGGGCCATCAAGATTGGTTTGGCGCTGAATTGCTCCATTGCGGAATCGTCGCGCTTTGCCCGCAAGAACTACTTCTACCCGGATCAGCCAAAGAATTACCAGATCTCCCAGTATGATGAGCCAATTGCTTACGATGGCTACCTCGACGTCGTTCTGGAGGACGGCACCGAATGGCGCGTCGAGATTGAGCGCGCGCACATGGAAGAAGACACCGGCAAGCTGACCCACCTGGGCGGCACCTCGGGCCGTATTCACGGCGCAACCGCGTCATTGGTTGACTGCAACCGCGCTGGTATTCCTCTGATTGAGATTGTGACCAAGCCGATTGAAGGCGCCGGCGAGCGTGCGCCAGAGATTGCGCGTGCCTATGTCACCGCTTTGCGCGAGCTGGTCGCGGCACTCGGCGTTTCCGATGCCCGCATGGACCAGGGTTCTATGCGCGTGGACTCCAACTTGTCCCTGCGCCCGGTCGGCACCACCGAGTTTGGTACCCGCACCGAGACCAAGAATATCAACTCCTTGCGCTCTGTAGAGCAGGCAGTGCGCTTTGAGATGATGCGTCAGGCGCAGGTGCTTGACGATGGTGGCGTGATCGACCAAGAAACCCGTCACTACCAAGAGACCGATGGTTCTACATCCAAGGGTCGCCCGAAGGAAACCGCGGATGATTACCGCTACTTCAACGATCCAGACCTGCCGCCGGTTTTGGCACCACGCGAGTGGGTGGAAGAAATCCGCCAGACCTTGCCAGAGATGCCATGGATTCGCCGCGCGCGCATCCAGGAAGAGTGGGGCCTGAAGGACGCAGAGATGCGTGACCTGGTCAACGCCGGCGCACTGGATTTGATTATCGCGACGACTGAAGAGGGCACGACCCCTGATGAAGCTCGTTCCTGGTGGGTTTCTTACCTGTCCGCGAAGGCAAATGAGCAGGGTGTTGACTTGCCAGCTTTGAACATTACCCCGGCCCAGGTTGCCCGCGTGGCCGCTTTGGTCAAGGAAGGCAAGCTGACTAATAAGTTGGCACGCCAGGCTGTCGATGGCGTTCTCGCCGGCGAAGGCGATGTCGATGAGGTTGTGAAGGCACGCGGTCTGGAAGTCGTTCGCGATGACGCAGCGATTGAAAAGGCTGTCGATGACGCCTTGGCCGCAAACCCAGACATCGTGGAGAAGTACCGCGCTGGCAACAAGAAGGTCACCGGTGCTATCGTCGGTGCCGTCATGAAGGCTACCCAGGGCAAGGCTGACCCAGGTCAGGTCAACCAGCTGATTGCTAAAAAGCTTAGCTAATAAGTGATAAGCCTCGCTCGCAGCTCACCCGCACGTTAAGTGTTTGGATTCCCAAGCTCTTGACGTGCGGGTTTCGCGTTTTATGGGTCTAAAATGACGCGTGCGTGCGCTTTCGCATTGATTGATTCACAATTAGTCGGCCTGTGAGATAGCGCGTGGTAATCAAAACTATATAAAGCCAGGCAGGGGTATATTTCTGCATTGTTTTAACAATGAACAGCACCGCAGAAAATTAGCATCGGTGCAGGTCAGTGGTTAGCCTAGATAAATGGGTCTTTTAGAAACATAATCGGAATTGCCCTCGCATTCATTGGCCTCTTGGTGGGAGCAGGCTTTGCAACCGGACAAGAAGTGGTCCAGTACTTCACGGCGTTTGGTATCAACGGCGTGTGGGGAATGATTATCGCCGGTGTCATTATGACGCTTGCCGGCACCGTCTTTTTACAACTCGGTTCTTATTTCCACGCCTCGGAACATAACACGGTTTTCCGGAACGTATCGCACCCAGTGGTCTCGAAGATGCTCGATGTCGCTGTCACCTTCACGCTCTTTGCCGTCGGCTTTGTCATGTTTGCTGGCGCCGGCTCAAACATGGCGCAGCAATTTGGCTGGCCCACCTGGGTGGGCTCGACGCTTATGATGGTGCCCGTCAGAGCAACTGGCCTGTTGGATGTCGACAAGGTCTCCAACGTCATTGGCCTGTTGACCCCAACCATCATCATCGCCGTAGTCGTTGTGTTGGTCTACACCTTGATGAATATGCCAGCTGAACCAGCCGCCATGGTCGAGACCGCCTCGCACACTGATGCACCCATCGGCAACTGGCTTGTATCTGGCCTCAATTACAACGGTCTCGCCTTGATTTTGGCAGTATCTATGTCGTTGGTCATCGGCGGTGACCGCGTTAGCCCCCGCGAAGCCGGCTGGGGTGGCATCTTCGGCGGCTTTGTCTACGCGATTTTGCTCGGCATTGCTGGTTTTGTTTTGCTTATGGGCGCTGACAAGATTGTCGGCTCCGATGTTCCGATGCTTGTCCTCGTCAACGAAATGGGCGATACCGCAGGCACCTTGATGGCCGTGGTCATCTTCCTCATGATTTTCAACACCGCCATCGGCATGTTCTACGCGCTTGGCAAGCGCCTATCTGCGGGACGCGAAAACCGCACTTACCCAATCTTTGCCGCAGGTACCGTCGCGGGCTACGGCATGAGCTTTTTCGGTTTCAAGACGCTGATGAATTACGTCTACCCAATTCTGGGCTACCTAGGCATGTTCATGGTTATAGTTCTTGTCATCGCTTGGTTCCGTGGCCTTTCTAAGATTCGTGATGAATCCACCCGCCGCGAGCGCATCAAGTCCTTGCTGCGCCTTAAGCTGCATCCCGACGCACAATACGATGAAAAGCACGATGAAACCATCGGCCGCGAACTCGTAGAATCCAACTTGCACCACGAGGTACTCTTTGAAGACTTGATCGAGGAAGTCACTGAAGAGCTCGAATCCGATGATGAGGTCGAATTTGCAGTTGGTGAAGTGGAAGAAGAGACAACCGATGTGCAGTACTACATCGACAGCGACAACGAAGGCGACAGTGGTGAAGAAGCGGTGGCGATGCTAAGAAAGTAGCCGACTCCGCACACTAGCGAAAATAAGCCCTCCCGGGAGAAACCTCCCGCGGAGGGTATTTTTCTGTCTACTGTTCATCGGGGGTACAGCCGTGCGTTCTGTGAACGCAAACCCCTTATTGGCTGCGCTGGAAAGACTTCTTCAAAGTCACTCATCACCGCACAAATCCGCTTTTTAGCAGGGGTATTTTCGCGCACTATTCGGTGATGTGCGGCACAATATGGCAGGTAAGAGTGCTGGATGGAAAATCCGCCCTAGGTGGCGTGGAGCGATGTCACTTAGGGCTTAGCGCCATCTTATTTAAAAAGATTAGGAGCCTTACCCTCATGGGCACATCATCTTTGCTGGCGGTGGAAAAGCCACACTTGCCGCGCCCGACTTTCCGTGAGATCCTGCGCGATCTCGGACCTTATGAAATTGGGGACGGTCTAGTGGCCTTGATCTTCTCTGCCTCTGGTCCGATTGCGGTCATCCTCGCGGCAGCTGCGGCGGGCAATCTCAGCCCCGATCAAACCTCATCGTGGATCTTCGGTGCCTTTTTGGGCAACGGCATTCTTACGCTGCTGATGACTTATCTCTACCGCAGCCCGCAGGCGTATTTCTGGACCATTCCCGGCACGGTGCTCGCCGGCGATGCTTTGATGCATTTGAGCTTCGGCGAAGTTATCGGTGCCTATCTCGCCACCGGGCTTTTGGTATTTCTGCTCGGGTGGACAGGACTCATTGGAAAAATCATGGCGCTCCTGCCGCCGACAATTGTCATGGCGATGGTCGCGGGCATCTTCTTGCGTTTTGGCTTAGAACTAATCGACGCCGCCACCGGCTCCCCGCTGATTGCACTGCCGATGATTCTCATCTTCGTTGCGTTAAGCGTCGCCCCGCGCCTGGCCGCAGTTGCTCCACCAGTGGCTATCGCAGCAGTGATTGGCACAATCATCGCGATTGTCTCTGGGCAATTAGGCGGCGGAATCCTCGCCGACGGCATCATCGCTTCACCAGTGTTTACCGCGCCGGAATTCTCTCTTGCAGCTATGGCGGAGCTTGTTATCCCGCTAACCATTACCGTCGTTATCGTGCAAAATGGCCAAGGCATCGCAGTGCTCCAAGCGGCAGGGCATAAGCCCGGCGTCAATGTCGCTGCGGCAGTCAGCGGCCTAGTGTCGATGCCCATGGCACTGATTGGAAATATCTCTACCTGCTTGACCGGCCCGACAAATGCCTTGATCGTCTCCGGCCCGCACAAAGAACGGCACTATGCCGCAGCGATGGTCACCGCCGTCGGCGCGATTGCCGTGGGACTGTTCTCTCCAGTATTCGTGGGCTTCATGCTGGCCATGCCTGCGGCATTTATCGCAGCACTTGCAGGCATCGCGATGCTGACCCCGCTGAAGAATGCTTTCATCGCAGGATTTTCTGGCGCATATTCCACCGGCGCGCTGGTCTGCTTCCTAGTTACAGTCTCAGAGATTTCACTGCTGGGTATCTCTGCACCATTTTGGGGCATCGTCTTTGGCTGCCTCATTGCCTGGCTCATGGATGCCCGCGCGCAGAAAACCTCGGTGGTCGAAGATTCCCCAGCCGAAGAATCCACCGAGGAACTTCAACCTACAAAGTCCTAGGTCAACAGCAGCTTAATGGTCAGCAGCGCCATGATGCAGCCAATGCCGAAGTTGATGCCGCGCCATACCGCAGGGCGCGAAAGTACGTGCGAGAACTTCGCGGCAGCCAGACCAACGGTGGGAAACCACAGCATGCTCGCTGCAATGGCACCGGCAGCAAAGAACCATCGGCCGGTTTCGCCGTATTGGTTGGCAAGTCCGCCAATCATTACCAGCACATCGACATAAGCTGCCGGGTTCAGCCAGCAAATCGCCAAGGTCGCAAGAGCTGGCTTCACCCAGGTCGATTCGCGTACTTGCTGGCGCAGACGCGTGGTGCGCCGCCGGGTATCAATAGAAGAACCGCCCAAGTCGCCGCCATCGAATGCATCGATCTGCTGCGTCTTATTCGGCTCGATCTGCGCAGGGGAGAGAGTTTCAACCTTGTCGCGCAACGCATCGCGAAAGCACAGATAAGTAAAGTAAGCCAGATAAATCGCGCCCAGATACTTCAGCACCACCAGTGCGGTCGGGAAAGTCTCCACCAGATAGCCCACACCCGCGGTGCCACCGCTAATCAAAATGATGTCGGACACCGCGCAAATCGCAATGACTACCCACACGTGCTCGCGTTTAATGCCCTGTTTGATCAGCAGAGCATTTTGCGGGCCAATCGCTACGATAAGTGAGAGCCCTAGTGCGAAACCGGCGAGAAGGATAGACAGCGTTGACATATCTCTACTGTGCAGTCGCTTGTCGATGAAGTCCAGTTATTGAATTTCACCTTAGGTTAGAATGGCTTCATGAATCCGGTACATTTGGAAACCTTGCTGGCCATCGTGGATGAGGGCAGCTTTGAGTATGCTGCGACGGTGCTGGGGATCACACCGTCGGCAGTTAGTCAAAGAATCAAATCACTTGAAGCATCCACGGGCCGTGTTCTGCTGCGTCGTGCAAATCCAGTCACGGCGACTGATGCCGGGGAAATTTTGGTGCAATCTGCCCGGCGCATGGCACTGGTGCAAGCAGAAACTGATGCCCGCTTAGGCCAACGCTTACAACGTGTGCCGCTGTCGGTGGCTGTCAACAACGACACTCTAGCCACGTGGTTTAAGGCCGTGATGGCGGAGATGGCGCAATACGGTGAGGCAGCGCTGCGGCTGCGCGTCGAAGATGAAACCCGCACCTTGGCTATGCTGCGCCGCGGCGATGTCCTTGGCGCTATTACCCATGAGCAAGCCCCAGTGTCGGGTTGTGTTTCCGAATATTTAGGCACCATGCGCTATGTTGCGGTGAGTACCCCGGATATCAAAACTCGGTTTAACACGGAGTTGGGCCTGGCGTGGCGGCAGATGCCACTGGTGATCTATGGCCCCCAAGATGCCATCTTGGACCGCGCGATGCGCGACCGCGACGTGGAGCTGCACGTTATCCGCGGCCGGGTATCCCAAATTCCGACGTCTGAGGCCTATCTCGAAGCCGTGCGCATTGGCTTGGGGTGGGGAGTGCTGGCAGAAATCCAGGTCCAGCAATATCTCGACTCCGGCGAATTAGTGGCTCTGGATGGCGAGGATATTGAAGTGGACCTGTACTGGCAGCGCTGGCGATTAGAATCTGAAGTTCTGGAAAAGCTCACCAGCAGCGTTATCAGCGCCGCGCGGGCGGCGCTGCCACAACGTAAATGACGCGCGGTACTTTTAGCGGTTAAACAGTGGAAGTTGGAAATCTTCTGGGTTTTTAACTTCCTCACCAGCAGGCAGAGCGCCTGGCAAAGTGGTGCCATCTGCAAATGGCTGACCGCCAAAACGATCCCGGTCATGAGGTTCCATCAACCACGCCATGTCTGGACCGACAGGCACGATCTTGGTGGGGTTAATCTCGGTGTGCACCATGAAGTAGTGCTGCTTGATCTCGGTGAAGTCCGTGGTGTCACCAAAGCCCGGAATCTGGAAGAGCTCTTGCAGGTAGCCGCGGATATTAGGAAGCTCAGCCATCTTGTGACGGGAGCACTTAAAGTGGCTGTAATAAACCGGATCGAAGCGAATCAAGGTGACAAAGAGACGGATGTCGGTCTCGGTGATGTGGTCACCCACCATGTAGCGCTGCTTGCCTAAGCGATCTTCCACCCAGTCCAGTGCTTCCCACATGAACGCATATGCCGATTCATAAGCTTCTTGCGAACCTGCAAAGCCACAGCGGTAGACACCGTTGTTGATGGATTTGAAGATGTAGTAATTGATCTCCTCCATCTCTTCGGCGTGCTGTGCTGGGTAGAGATCCGGTGCGCCCTCGCGCTGGAAATCTTTCCAGTTGGTTATGAGATCGCGCACGATAGAAGGGTAGTCATTGGTGACCACACGACCAGTGGATTCCTCCACGATCGCTGGAACCGTAATTCCACGGGGGTAATCGGGGAAGCGCTTAAAGTAAGCGTCTTGCAAACGTGGAATCTGTAGGACTGGGTCGACTCCGCCTTCATCTAGATCGAACTGCCAAGAGCGCACGTCGTGCGTTGGGCCGGCCAAAGCGAGCGAGATGGTGTCTTCGAGGCCCATCAAGCGGCGTGCAATAACGGTGCGGTGCGCCCACGGACATGCACGAGCTACCGCCAAGCGATAGCGGCCAGCTTCTTGTGGCCAGTGGAATGTGCCATCTCCCTGCTCTGTTGGCTCACTGATCCCGGGGACTATACGATCCTCGATGTAATTGGTATCGCGAATAAACTCTCCATCGGGAGAGGCGTTACGTGCTTCTTGGACTGGTTCCTGCTTATTCTCGGTTGCCATGTCACTCCTTCATTCTATTGTGTTGACGTGTCAACAACTCTAGTTCATTTGCCCCGAAAAATCTAGACCGAACCCACGCATGAGAGATAAAGGTTTGGCAACAGCTGGCAAAATGGTGGGGCGCGCCGACTTAGCTGGCTGTCAGCAGCGACGATTTCGCATAGTGTTTAGGTTATGAGCACGAATACACCGTCCCACGATCAACCTGATAAGGCATCAGACTTTGATGACGAGTTGGGTGTTCCTGCATACAAACCGTCCACCGACTCCACTCCGGCCTCAGCATCTCCAGCTTCCGCTTCGCCGGCCTCTGCTGCCGGCACGGCTGCTGAGTCCACCAGCCCATCGGATCAGCCAACGACGTCATTCGAGCGACCATCCGACGCGGAGATTAAAGCTAGCGAGCAGCGCAAGGCATCCGATAAGAAACCAAGTGGTGTGCGCATCGTCGAAAGTATCGACCCAGTAGCATCCACGCCTTCTTCGCCTTCCGCGGCTTCGGCACCGGCAGCGGCTACCTCTGAGGCAACCCCAGTAGAAACCTCGGGACAGACTCAGGTGGATGCTCCACAAACTGCGGAGCCTACGAAAGGCACCGCGGCACCTAAGGCGTCCGCAAGCACTGGCACTGCAGACAGTGGCTCCACGGGTTCCGCTTCTGGTGGTATCGCAGCTGCGGCTGCTGGTGCTGCTGGTGCAGGCTTTGCCGCGGCGCACGCATCGGGCGCTAAGGATGCTGAGCCGGAGGCTGTGAAGCCTGAAGCCACCCAAGAAGTTCCGCGCTCGAGCGTCTTCGAACGCCCGGGACGTGCTCAACCTCAAGAAATTACGCCCAATACCACCCAGGCTCCTCAGTCCGCTGTTGAGTCCCAACCTACGGAGACGATGAACATGGGCCCTACAACTGGTTCACAGAACAATCCTTACGATGACCGTGATTTCGCCAGCCGCGATACCTCCTTCGACCAATCGCCGACGTCGGTAAACCCGTCCGCTGATTACGGCAATGAACCAACTACCGTGCAGCCGGCTGCAGTACCAGCAGGCGGTGCAGCAGGATACGCGGCGACGCAGCACTTTGATTCACCGTCGCAGTACTCGGATGACACTGCCTTGGCGCTCGATGCCGATAGCGCTGCTGCAGCCCAGGCTGAGGAAGAACAAGCACTGCGTCGTCAGTACGGCAAGCGCGGCACCATTGATTTCGGTTTGCTCTTCATCCGTATCGCGCTGGGTGGCTTCCTCATCGTTGAGGGCGTGCGCACGCTCTTTAGCATCGGAGAGTCCGCTGGCATTTCCGGACTGGAGTCTGAGTATGCTAGCTACTCGATGGCGAATATCCTTGCTATGGGCATTCCAGTAGGACAGCTCGTTGCAGGTGTCTTCCTAGTCCTCGGCCTTCTGACCCCATTTGCATCCATGCTGGCACTTGTTGTTACCGGCTTCATGGCTATCCATGAGTTGGCTGTTTCCGGTGCAGGGTTGGATGTATTCAGCTGGCCTGAGTCTTTGTGGCTGGCACTAGTCTTGTTCGTAGTTAACATTGGCGTGCAGTTTACTGGCCCAGGGTTTATCTCGGTTGACTCCGCCCTTGGCGTGAAGGCACTCTCGAGCCCGGCTCGCCGCCCGCTTGCGTCGTCGTGGGTATTCTTTATCCTCGGTGCAGCGGCACTGGTAGCTGTGTGGTGGTTCGGCGCAGGTGTCAACCCGCTGAACTAATCCGCATTAAGCGCAAGAAAGCGCGCCAGTCAGAATCCTTCGTGGAAATTCTGACTGGCGCGCTTTTGTTTGCACAGCCTTCCTTAGCGCTGCATTTGGAAAAGGGTTCGCCGAATCGCCCGACTAGCCCGGTTATCTAGTCGGGGTGTGTGATTGCCACTTTGCGGCGGAGAGGCTGCTAGATGAGGTCCATTGCCCCCATGCTGCTCAGGTCGTGCGTGTTGCCCACCAGTTTGCCGCCTGGGGTGTGCAGGCGGACTTTGCCGCGGTGGCGGCGCATCCTGCCGCGACTTGGGCCTTTTCGCTTCTTGCGCGGGCCGTCATCATCATTGACGCCGTTGTGGTGCTTACACAGCATCGTCAGGTTCGAGGGCTTTGTATGACCGCCATTCTTATGCGCATCAATGTGGTGGACCTGGCACCTATCGGCAGGCACGTTGCAGTCTGGCCACGGACAGACGAGATTCTCCGCCATGGCTAAAGTCCGCAGCTTGTCTGACGCGAAGCGGGTCTCGTAGAGATTCACTGGTCCGGCGGTGGGATGGAAGAGTCCGACATAAAGCTTGTCACCCAAGCTGCCTTCCATTGCGGCGTTGATGAATTCGGCGCCGGTCATGGTCGTTCCATCAGATAGTCCGATGATGACTTCGTCGCCCTTGCCACAGGAGACTTTAGCGAAATCGTTAAGACCGATAGCGATGACGGTGCGGTATTCCGGCTTGATAAGCCCGGTGCCGCCTCCTTCGACTAAATCCCAGAATGGCTCCAGAAGTGCTTCGGAGCGTGGCTGGTCATCATCCTTGATGGCAGTATCGAGGGTCTTTTCTAAGTCGGTGATTTTCCGTTGGGTATCGGTGATGCTGATAGTCCGTAGGCCATCGGTGACGCGGCCGACGCGTACGCCGCGTTGTTTGGGTTTGTCGCCGCCTTCTTCGGTGACGCGCTTTTTGGCGTAGGCTTCGACTTCTTCTAAAGAGCCTTCAAGGGCCATGAGTTCTGCGCGTAGTTTCCAGGCCGCGCCGCGAGCTTTTAACTTTCTGGCGTGTTTGTTGACCATTAGTAAGTGATTGGCGCTGAGCTGTCGCTCTTCGGCGAGGGCGATAGCGTCGTGCTGGACACGCGGGGAGTCGCAAGGACTAAAAAGTTCGGTGGCGAGGCGGGCGTAATTTTTGGCGAGGGAAACTTCTATGCCTTCGTCGGATAAGTCGTGGGGTGAAAGCTCATCGAAAAGCCGCAAAAAGCCTATTCCGTGGCTGGTGAGAAGCTTGAATGCTTGCCATATATCGTTCATGACTTCGACACTAAAATGGAAAGCAAGTGTGCGCTAGTGCAACCTCGAAAATCTGTGGATAACTACGTTGACGCGTCACCTAACTGCCAAAGTTATCCACAAGCGGGCCACTGAGGCGGTACAATGGCGCCGAAAAGTAACTGAGATCGCGAAAAGGCCGGCGGTTAACCGGCCTAGGAGAGAATCTAGCGCGTGATACTACATGCTTTGCGCAGCGTTGCGAGCGGTGGAATCTTTAAGCGGAACGAACCGGAGCATGAATGCGGTGACGGCCATGGTCGCGATAGCGAACCAAATGAAATCGCTCATGACGAGTTTGAAGACTAGTTCTTGTTCCCAGACATTGATGCTATCGCCCCAGTACCACTTCGGTGGGATGGTCAAAATCAGCAGTGACCACAGGCCGAGGATGGAGATCATGATGCCGGATAGCCAGCTGAGGTGGCGCCAAGTAATAGCGCGGTAGAGCAAGACAGGGATGGCGATGGTGAGCCAGATCCAGTGATGCGACCAGCTGACTGGGGAAATCAGCAGCATGATGAACGCGTTGATCATGAAGGCTTCGATGTTGAGTCCGCGCTTATTCAGCGCAATCATCAACCAGCCACCGAGCACGACGGTGATAATGGCCAGGCAGAACCAAATGATCGTGGTGATCATGCTGGCTGTGTCCATGGCCTCTTGGGAGGTGTAGAGGCGCTCGAGGAAGCCCTTGAGGGAGCTATTGGATTGGTAGGCGGTTTGGACGCCGATTTCGCCGCCGGAGCCCATCGATAAGAGATTGACGGTGAAGTATTCCCACGCCACATCCCAGCGCACGGCCGCGGCAATGGCGGTGGCCACGATGGCAGAGATGCCTGCGGTGATAATCGGTTTGATTTCCTTGCGGACCAAGAAATACAGCAGCATCGCCAAGGGAGTGATTTTGATGGCCGCGGCAATGCCGATAAGCCAGCCTTGCGGTAGCCACTTGAGACGCTTGCGGGGGATTAAGTCCAAAGCGACGAGCGCCATGAGGATGATGTTGATCTGCGCGAAACCGTTATTCAAACGCACGGGTTCAAAGATTAAAACGATGCCCCACACCAAGGCGGTAACAGCGATGACATCGGAGCTAGCAAAACGATTGGTGCGTTGCTTATTTAAGGCGAAAGCCAGCAAAAGCAGCACGAGGCCGATGAGCAGATTGGATAAGATAATGACGATATCGCCGGCCACGGCATCGCTAAACCAATCACCAGCCAGTGGCACCATCACCAGCGCGCCAAAAGGCGGGTAAAGAAACGGTAGCGCGATATCCCCGGCCATCATGGGCACGGAGTAGACCTCGTTGCCGGCCATGAAAGCTTTAACGCCTTCGCGGTAGATGATCATGTCGATGGGAAAATCCGTCGACATCACCTGAATCGCCGTGGTTACCGTGGCGATGATAACCCCAAGTAAGCCAATGAACCCCGCGATAGCGGGGGAGAAGAAGGCTTTGGGAGCAGCGACGTTCGTAGCCGCTGTCGGCACCGGCGGGTCTTGGTCAATATTTGGCGAAGTAGTCACAGGCCATAATGTTAGGCGGTGGGTCAGTACTTCGGTAAATACTGACCCACCGCCTAGTTGAAATGTGGCGAATGTCGTTGATTAAGCGATATGCCCATCAACGATGCGGACTGCGCCCATGTCGGCAGAAGTCGCCATGTTCGCGTATGCGCGCAAAGCCTTGGTGATAGGACGGTCGCGGTTGACCGGGGTCCATGGCTTTTCGCGACGTTCTTGCTCAGCGCGACGACGCTCCAGCTCATCTTCGTCGATGTCCAAGGTCAGTGCGCGCTTGCGTACGTCGATGGTGATCGGGTCGCCATTTTGGACCAGACCGATAACTCCGCCGTGAGCAGCCTCAGGGGAGATGTGGCCAATGGAGAGACCAGAGGTACCACCGGAGAAGCGGCCATCGGTAATCAAGGCGCATGCCTTGCCCAAACCGGAGCCCTTGAGGAAGGAGGTCGGGTGCAGCATCTCCTGCATGCCCGGGCCTCCAGCTGGGCCCTCGTAGCGGATGACGATGACATCGCCAGCTTGCACTTCGCGCTTGAGGATGATGGAGACGGCTTCTTCCTGGGACTCGACAACGCGAGCAGGGCCCTGGAAGTGCCACAGTTCTTCCTCAACACCGGCGGCCTTGATGATGGCGCCATTAGGTGCGAGGTTGCCGCGCAGGACAACCAGACCACCTTGGTCGGAGTAGGAGAATTCTGCGGAGTGGATGCAGCCGTTTTCCTGGTCGGTGTCCAGGGTTTCCCAGACATTGTCGGTGGAAAATGGCTCGGTGGTGCGTACGCCACCTGGGGCAGCCAGGAAGAGATTGCGGGCTTCTTCCAGTTCCTTGCCGCCGCGGATATCCCAGTCATCCAGCCATTCGCCGGCGTCCTTGTACAGCGCGGTGTGAACATTCATCTTCAGGTGACCGGAGCGGCGCAGCTCACCCAAGATGGCAGGGATGCCGCCGGCGCGGTGGACGTCTTCGATGTGCCAGACACCGTTCGGTGCCACCTTGGACAGACAAGGAACAGCGTCGGAGACAGCCTCGATGTCGTTCAGGGTGAAGTCGATGGCGCCTTCTTGCGCCGCAGCTAGGGTGTGCAAGATCGTGTTGGTGGAGCCACCCATGGCCATGTCCAGCGCCATGGCGTTGTAGAAAGCGTCCTTGTTGGCGATATTGCGTGGCAGGACGGATTCATCTTCTTCGCCGTAGTAGCGGCGGCACAGGTCCACGATGGTGGAGCCGGCCTGCTTGAAAAGACGACGGCGGAAAGAGTGGGTTGCCAAGGTGGTGCCGTTGCCCGGCAGCGCCAAGCCCAAAGCCTCAGTCAGGCAGTTCATGGAGTTCGCGGTGAACATACCGGAGCAAGAACCACAGGTTGGGCAGGCAGATTCTTCGACCATAGCCAGGCCGGCATCATCGACATCATCGCTAGCCGATGCGGTGATTGCAGTAATCAGGTCAGTTGGAGCCTTGGCGACGCCATCGACGACAACTGCCTTACCGGCTTCCATAGGGCCACCGGAGACGAAGATGGTGGGGATGTTCAAACGCAAAGCGGCGTTGAGCATGCCTGGGGTGATCTTGTCACAGTTGGAGATACAGACTAGCGCGTCAGCGGTGTGTGCATTGACCATGTATTCCACGGAGTCGGAAATGATCTCACGTGATGGCAGGGAGTAGAGCATGCCGCTGTGGCCCATGGCGATGCCGTCATCGACCGCAATGGTGTTAAATTCCTTCGGCACGCCGCCAGCTTCACGAATAGCATCAGCGACGATGTCACCGACGTTTTTCAAGTGGACGTGGCCAGGAACGAACTGGGTATAGGAGTTGGCGATAGCGACAATTGGCTTGCCGAACTCATTTTCCTTGGTGCCGGTCGCGCGCCAGAGAGCGCGCGCACCCGCAGCTTGCCGGCCGACGGTGGTTACTTTAGAGCGCAGAGGAAACATGAAAATAGATCCTAAAAATCAAAGATGGGGATTATAAGGCGTATAGCGTGGTCAACGCTTTGTGATAAGAAAGTATTCCCTCACTGCCTTGGGCCTTCGGCGAATGCTGCGGGTAAAGGGGGTGTGCTCGCCGCAGCATCGGTAGGTTACTTACTCTACTCCGTTGCGGCGCTGATTCTGAGTCTGGCCATCCGATGGGGGTGTCTCACGGGGTGGATAAAGGTTTCCATTCTGTGGGACGCCTTCATTGGTTTCGGGGACGGCGCTCGCGGCGCCGTCTTGGGCGGCTTGATATTGCGCGTATTCTTCTTTGTCCATCAAGATCTGCTGGCCGTCGCGGTGGACAATGACCACCTTTTCATGAGCTGCGGCTTTCCCCTCGCTGAGTGCGTCGGGGATGCGGCCGCGGGATGCATCGTAAAGCCCTGGCAAAGAGTTAAAGGTAACGCCGGGCAAATTGTGCTTGGTGCCGGTGGAGGTCTCAGCAAAAGCCTTGGAGCCTTGGAAGCCGATGCCTTCGAAGTTGTCCCAAGAAATGGTCTTGCGGCCCTTGAATGCGTAGCGAATGGCAATACCTTTTTCGCCGACGGTGGTCTTGCCGCGCAATACCCAATAAATCCACAGGGCAGGAATTAATACGGTCCAGCCCAAAAGCAGTGGGCTCCAACCGGCCATGATGATGCACACCATGGCCATCAAGGCGATGGCGAAGACGTGGGTGCGCTCGGGCACGAACTCCTTGGTCTCGCCCGTGGGGGCCGGGATAGTGGAAGAGGTAGTTGCGTTGTTGTCGGCAGGGTTGTCAGCAGGCACAGGATCGGTCATGTAAACCTATGCTAATTAGTTTTATTCCCTGGGGTTAATCATGGGATGGGGGATCGGACAAAGATGCAGGTAAATTCCGCACACTGAGATGGGCTTCTCGCGCAATGGGGGTGTTAACTGGACTGAGGAAAATCCGTGTGTATGATGTAGGCCATGATCAATATTCGACTTCAGGTGGTAGTAGTAGCAGCGCGGCGCTTGCCGTAGCGGCCATTTTGAAGTCGTTAAAAGCAAGTGCCCTCGCCAACTCCCACCCGAGTTGAGTCGGGGGCATTGTTTATTTATAGCTCGGCCCACCCACAGCCGATGTTTGATCTGCGCTTGCTCGCCTGCCCGCCACCCGCACGGTGCTAGGACGGGAAAAGTGTCTAATTGAATAATTACTTTGAAAAAGTCCATGACCTAAGGAGCATTACCACCGTGGCAGCTTCCACAACGCCCTCTCCGGCTTCGGTGGCCTCTTCGACTGGCGTAAAGCCAGGACCAAAAGGCCCAGAGCGCATGACTGGTGCACAAGCTATTGTCCGCACCCTTGAAGATTTAGGCACCGACCTAGTCTTCGGCATCCCAGGCGGCGCCGTGCTGCCTTTGTATGATGCACTAAACCGTTCCGAAACTCTTCGCCACGTGCTGACCCGCCACGAGCAGGGTGCTGGCCACGCTGCTGAAGGTTATGCAGTGGCAACCGGCAAGGTGGGCGTGTGTATTGCCACGTCCGGCCCTGGTGCAACCAACTTAGTTACGCCAATTGCGGATGCCAACTTGGACTCTGTTCCAATCGTGGCCATTACTGGCCAGGTGGGCTCTAACCTCTTGGGTACCGATGCCTTCCAGGAAGCAGATATTCGCGGTGTGACGATGCCGATTACCAAGCACAACTTCATCGTCACGGATCCGAATAAGATTCCAGAGGCGATTGCGTCTGCGTTCCACTTGGCGTCGACTGGCCGTCCTGGTCCTGTCCTGGTGGATATCCCGAAGGATATCCAAAATGCGACGATGGAATACACCTTCCCACCGAAGTTCTACATGCCGGGGTATAAGCCAACGACGAATCCTCACAACCGTCAGATCTCTGCGGCAGTGAAGATGATTTCGGAAGCTACCCGCCCTGTTCTCTACGTCGGTGGCGGTGTCATCAAGGCTGATGCTCACCGTGAGCTGCTGGAGTTTGCCGAATTTACCGGCATCCCAGTGGTTACCACCTTGATGGCTTTGGGCGCCTTCCCTGATTCTCACCCACAGCACATGGGTATGCCGGGCATGCACGGTACGGTTCCAGCGGTTGCTGCAATGCAGCGCTCAGACTTGCTTATTGCTATCGGTGCGCGTTTCGATGACCGCGTCACCGGTGACGTTGATACCTTCGCGCCCCACGCGCAGGTTATCCACGCCGATGTGGACCCAGCGGAAATCGGCAAGATTCGCGAAGTTGCCATCCCAATCGTGGGTGATGCGCGTGAGGTACTTTTGGCACTGACCAAGACGTATCAGAATTCCACCAAGTACCCGAAGCCGGAAATCAACGAGTGGACTGGCTACCTTAATGATCTGCAGGACCGTTTCCCACGCGGCTGGGAGCCAACTGAAGACGGCAAGCTCAACCCGCAGCTGATTTTGGAGCACCTCTCGCGTGAAATCGGCCCGGAGGCCATTTACGTCGCAGGCGTTGGGCAACACCAGATGTGGGCTGCACAGTTCATTGACTTTGAAAACCCACGCACTTGGATCAACTCCGGTGGCGCCGGCACCATGGGCTATGCGGTTCCTGCAGCACTCGGTGCCAAGGCCGGTATGCCAGAGAAGGAAGTCTGGGCAATCGACGGCGATGGCTGTTTCCAGATGACCAACCAGGAGCTGACTACCGCAGCTTTGGAAGGTTTCCCCATCAAGGTCGCTGTTATTAATAACGGCAACTTGGGCATGGTGCGCCAGTGGCAGACCCTGTTCTACGAGCGCAACTACTCCAATACCAAGTTGCGTGAGGAGGGGAACTACATCCCAGACTTCGTCAAGCTTGGCGATGCCATGGGTTGCGAATCCATACGCGTTACCACCGAAGAAGAAATCGTGCCTGCTATCCAGCGCGCGCGCGAAATCAATGACCGTCCAGTAGTTATCGACTTCATCGTTGGCGAAGACGCTCAGGTCTGGCCAATGATTTCCGGTGGCGCTTCGAATGAAGAAATCCAGTACGCCGTTGGCCTGCGTCCACTGTTTGATGAAAATGAATCAGCTGCTGAAGAACCGGCGACCATTCACGAAACCGTAGAGGAGATCGAAGACTAATGCCTGCTCCGCACGAAGTCACCCGCCATACTTTGTCCGTCTTGGTCGAAGACGTAGAAGGTATCACCTCCCGCGTCGCCGGCATGTTCACCCGCCGTGGCTACAACCTCGTATCCATTGTCTCCGCACGCACGGAAACTCCCGGCATTAACCGCTTTACCATCGTGGTCGATGCCAGCGAGGTAGTTATCGAACAGGTAACCAAGCAGCTCAACAAGATCATCCCCGTCATCAAGGTTGTTGAGTTAGATGAAGAGACCTCGGTCGCACGTGGCATCATGCTGGTCAAAGTCACCGCTGATAACACCAACCGCCCGCAGGTTGTCGACGCCGTCAACATCTTCCGTGCCCGCGTAGTAGACGTGGCTCAAGAATCCGTCATTGTGGAAGCTACGGGTTCGCCAGGAAAGCTGCGCGCACTGCTCGATGTTCTAGAGCCATTCGGCATCCGCGAACTCATCCAGTCCGGGCACGTGGCACTAAGCCGTGGTCCGAAGGCCATGGCACCCAGCAAGCTCTGATTCACTCAACAAAGTCAATCAGAAGAATCACCTGACGAGAGGGAATCCTCGAGGAAGGCACTCCGGCGCAGCCCACAAGGTTCGCGTCGGTTAGTAGGGGGAGTCCTCATAAGGGAAGCCCTCTCAAAAATTCATAGTAAATTTCTAAAATATCTCATAATGTGAACACATCATCCCGCACTGTGGTACGGTAGATGAAGTGCACCCACACTAGTTCCGAACTTTCCAACGAAAGGGTTAACTCTCATGGCAATTGAGACTTTTTACGACGACGATGCTGATCTGTCGATCATCCAGGGCCGCAAGGTCGCTGTTATTGGTTACGGCTCCCAGGGCCACGCGCACTCTCAGAACCTGCGCGACTCCGGCGTTGAGGTAGTCATTGGTCTGCGCGACGGATCCAAGTCCGCAGCCAAGGCAGAAGAAGCTGGCTTTGAAGTAAAGTCTGTTGCAGACGCCACCAAGTGGGCAGACGTTATCATGATCCTGGCTCCAGATACTTCCCAGGCTTCGATCTTTACCAATGACGTCGAGCCAAACCTAGAAGAGGGCAACGCGTTGCTCTTCGGCCACGGCCTGAACATTCACTTCGACCTGATCAAGCCAGCTGACAACATCACGGTCGGCATGGTTGCGCCAAAGGGCCCAGGCCACTTGGTTCGTCGTCAGTTCGTTGACGGCAAGGGTGTTCCTTGCTTGATCGCAATTGATCAGGACCCTAAGGAAGAAGGCCACGACCTCCTGCTGTCTTACGCTGCCGCAATTGGCGGCGCACGCGCGGGCGTTATCCCAACCACCTTCGAGGCGGAGACCGTTACTGACCTCTTCGGTGAGCAGGCAGTTCTATGTGGTGGCACCGAAGAACTGGTCAAGACCGGTTTCGAGGTTCTGACCGAAGCTGGCTACGAGCCAGAAATGGCTTACTTCGAAGTTCTGCACGAGCTGAAGCTGATTGTTGACCTCATGTTCGAGGGCGGCATCAGCAACATGAACTACTCGGTATCTGATACCGCTGAGTTCGGTGGCTACGTCTCCGGCCCACGCGTTATCGACGCTGGCACCAAGGAGCGCATGAAGGACATCCTGGCCGATATCCAGGACGGCACCTTCACCAAGCGTCTGCTGGCTAACGTTGAAGGTGGCAACAAGGAGCTCGAAGGCCTGCGTGCATCTTACAACGATCACCCAATCGAGCAGACCGGTAAGAAGCTGCGCGATCTGATGAGCTGGGTCAAGGTTGACGCTCGCGCTGAAACCGCTTAGGTCGTAAATACGATTTAACCAGAGCTATTTCGCTAGTTCGAAATAATCTTCATAAGCGGCTAGCCCGCAAGGTTGAGATACCTTTGCGGGCTAGCCGCTTTTGCGATCTCTAAACAAAAGCACCCCCACGGTAATAATGTCCGATCGGACACGCGCGGGAAGTTGATTTGCGGTATAAGCTCGAAGGCATGGGTTTTATTACGCCAAGCTATGACCTTTTGGACCTTTTCAAACGCATTGACCGCGGTGATATCCAAGTTCCCGATTTCCAGCAAGACTACACCTGGGACGAAGACCATATTCGCTCCCTATTAGTTACTGTCCTGCGCGGCTACCCAGTGGGTGCGGTGACTGTCTTAGATACACGCGATGAAAAGATGCGCTTTAAGCCGCGTCCATTAGCTGGCGCACCGGCTACCGACAATAACCCCGGCATGCTGTTATTAGATGGCGAGCAGCGCCTGACCACCTTGTATCACTGCCTGCGTGGTTCCGGGAATATCCGCACCACCAACTTCCGCAACGAAACAGTGATGCGCCGCTACTTTGTCGACTTACGCCGGGCAGTATCTGAAGGGCTGCTTCCCGATGAGTCAGTCTTCGCCGTTGATGATGACGGCTATGTGTGCTCGCACTTTGGCCCCAGCTTGGACTACCCATTAGATAGGGAAGAGGCCTATATTCGCAGCGGTTGCGTCCCCGTATCTATGCTGTTGTCTGAAGAAGGCACGCGCATCATCTTATCCATGGCCGCCCACGTCGCTGGCAGCGTAAACGCAGCCGCCGACGAAGCAAGCAGCAAGAGCACGTCTACTGACAGTACAGCGAGCGAACAGCAGCTTAATTACGCGGAGCTCGCCGAGTTTCACAACCGCGTGCTTTTCCCACTGGCAGGCTATGACGTGCCGATGATTCGGCTGTCGCGCGAAACCGCGAGTGCTGGTGTGGGAACGATTTTCGCCCACGCCAATAGGTCTGGCAAGGACATGGATGTCTTTGACTTAGTCACAGCGGTCTTTGCCTCCGAGGACGAGGATTTCCGGTTGGCGGATGATTGGGCCAAGCGTGAAAAAGCCTTGCGGAAATACCCGGCGCTTAATGGCATCACGCGCACGCAATTCCTTTCTGCAGTCTCCTTGTATTCCACGGCAGATTCCGGCCATGCAGGCGGTCAGCGCGAAGATATTTTGAACCTGAATCTATCGGAGTACTTGGCAGCAGCCGACAAGCTGCAAATTACTTTCCAGGAAGTCGCAGAGTTCTTGCGCCAGCGCTGCATCTTCAACCAGGAACAAGTCCCGTATACCGCACAGATTATCCCGCTCGCGGTCATTCTGGCGCGCCTAGCACCGATTACCGGATGTCTGTCCTCCCAGCAGGCCTGGGATAAGCTCAACCGCTGGTTCTGGTCGGGCGTCTTTGGTGAGCTCTATGGCTCGGAAGCCGTCAAGTTGCGGGCAGCACGCGATGTGGAAGAGGTCTGCGCGTGGATTTTAGGCACCCGTGACGAAGAGCCGAAGTCCGTGCGTGAAGCGGAGTTTAAAGAATCCCGGCTTAATTCCGCAGATGAATCCAGCGGTATCTACCACGCGCTCTATGCGCTTTTGATGGCCCGCGGCGCAAGGGACTGGCGCAGCGCGAAAGTCTTTGACAAGACCTCGTTCTTCGAGCTGAGTACAGGATTTCACCAAATCTTCCCCGATACCTGGTGCGCAAAATTCCAGGTGGATCCCGCCTTGGCCAGCTCAGTGCTCAACCACACCCCAATGGGCAAGCGCACCGAAGTCGTCATCGATGGGCAATCGCCGGCACGGTATCTATCCCGTGTGCAATCGAAATCGATTATGGAAGACGCAGAATTCGACACCGTATTAGCCTCCCACGAACTCAATGCGGAGCTTTTACACGACGCTGACTTTGACGGGTTTATTCGGGATCGACGCGAGCGCTTTGTCGGAATGGTCGAACACGCCATGGGCAAAAACATCATCCGGGATCTCAGCACAGTTTAGGCACCCAAGCTGCTAGGCAATTCGGCCTTCAACTGGGTGTTTCCCAAACTGCAGTAGTGGTGAGATACTTACTGCCAGTAGTGGAAAAATAAGGCGGGGAAAGTTGCGTGTGGCAAAAGTACCGAAGGCAGTCGCAGCGCTTGTAGCTATGGGCTTGGCGCTGAGTTTGTCGTCGTGTTTCCGTCAAAGCGAGCCAGTGGTAACCCCGCAGCTTTTTGATCTGGATGAAGCCCAGATCAACTTAGAGCAGGCTGCGACCGAAAACCGCAGCCAGTTAGTGCGCGAAGAATTCCGCGATAAAGTCCAGGTGCTCCCAGACCCCTGGGGACTGCAATCAGCGGAGTTGTTTTTCCAGGCTTCTGGTTCAAATTCGATCATCATCGCGGAGAATACGGATTCTTCGCAGTTGCGGGCGGCATCGATAGCCGTGGCGCAACGCGTACCCATGGTCACCTACGATGACTCCATGCGCAGTGAACTAATCGCGCAAATAGATGCATTGGGCATTACCCGCATTTTATTGGTCGGCGACCTGCCGTTTGCGTCCACGCACGGGGACCTAGAGATTTTGCATGACCCGGGTACTACCCAAGCATTGGGGGAGATGACGGCATTTCAATTCACCAGCCAAGTCGTCGATAGCCCAGAGGGGATGGTCAAAGCCGTAGCCGATGTAGAGTCAGCTGACTTCACGGAATTAAAGGCCGCATGGGAGCCCTTATACCGCGAAGAGCGGTGGGAGACAGAACCGATTCCCGCGCAGTCACGCAGGGATTCTGGCATGTCACCAGTGATTATTGTGACCCCGGAATCGTCGGTGGCATCGGTAGCTAATGTCAAAGCCTGGGGCGGGGAAGTGTGGGTTATGCCCACCGGCGATCCGCGCGATTCCAAGCATCAAATGGCTTTGGTGTCTGGTTTAGAAGATGGTCCGCTAGTCGCGCTCGGCCCCCAGTTTGGGGATACCAACCTGTTAACCGATAGGATTAGGCACGGTTGGAATTCTTCGACGCACGCAAACTCATAAAATC
The DNA here is from genome assembly GCF_001941345.1 of Corynebacterium stationis. Classification (NCBI taxonomy): domain Bacteria; kingdom Bacillati; phylum Actinomycetota; class Actinomycetes; order Mycobacteriales; family Corynebacteriaceae; genus Corynebacterium; species Corynebacterium stationis. Next base: position 1,626,112 of record NZ_CP009251.1, on the reverse strand, counting down.
ACCTCAAGTAATCTTCGAGGAGATTTAAAAGCATGAGCGCGCCGCCCAATTCCCGCTGCTTGGTCACTTTTGGTGACTTGACTTGATGAACCGCCACTGATCACGAGCCACTGATCACTCCAATTTCCATAAGGATCGAAGAACATGTCGAAGCCGGTCGTTTTAATTGCCGACAAACTTGCCCCATCCACCGTTGAAGCTTTGGGGGAGGAAGTTGAGGTCCGCTGGGTTGATGGACCAAACCGCGATGAACTTTTGGGGGCAGTAGGCGAAGCTGATGCTCTCCTGGTTCGTTCTGCAACCACTGTTGATGAGGAAGTCCTCGAAGCTGCGAACAACCTCAAGATTGTAGGCCGCGCAGGCGTTGGCCTCGATAACGTTGACGTTCCCGCAGCTACTGCTCGCGGCGTGATGGTTGTCAACGCACCAACCTCCAATATTCACTCTGCGTGTGAGCACGCTATTTCTTTGCTGCTGTCTACCGCACGTCAAATTCCGCAGGCAGATGCGACCTTGCGTGATGCAGAATGGAAGCGTTCTTCTTTCAAGGGCGTGGAAATCTTCGGCAAGACCGTCGGCATCGTCGGCTTTGGCCACATTGGTCAGCTGTTCGCGCAACGCTTGGCAGCGTTTGAAACAGAAATCATCGCTTATGATCCATATGCCAATCCCGCGCGTGCGGCGTCCTTGGGCGTGGAGCTGGTTGAGCTTGAAGAGCTGATGAGCCGCTCGGACTTTGTCACCATTCACCTGCCTAAAACCCCAGAGACCGCTGGCATGTTCTCCTCTGAGCTTTTGGGCAAGGCGAAGAAGGGCCAGATCATCATCAACGCGGCTCGCGGCGGGCTTGTCGATGAACAGGCGTTGGCCGATTCGATTAAGGCCGGCCACCACTGGGGCGCAGGCTTTGACGTCTACGCCACTGAGCCTTGCACCGATTCGCCACTATTTGGCCTGCCACAGGTCGTTGTGACCCCACACCTGGGTGCATCGACTGTTGAGGCACAAGACCGCGCTGGTACCGACGTTGCTGAGTCCGTGCTTAAGGCACTGGCTGGCGAGTTCGTTCCAGACGCAGTCAACGTCTCCGGCGGCCGCGTGGGCGAAGAAGTGGCAGGTTGGCTCGACCTGGCGCGCAAGCTGGGTCTGGCATCCGGCAAGCTGCTGCGCTCTGCACCAGTGGCCATCGAGGTCACCGCGTGTGGTCAGCTGTCCACCGAAGACGTTGAGGTCCTTGGCCTGTCTGCAGTGCGTGGCTTGTTCTCCGGTGTTACCAGCGAGGTTGTTACCTTCGTTAACGCTATGTCCATTGCTGAATCCCGCGGCGTGACCGTCAAGGTCTCCACCAAGGATGAGGCAAAGGGCCACAACTCCACGGTGCGCGTGAAGGTCATTTCCGCAGAGGGCAACACCTCTGTTCTGGAAGGTGCACTTACCGGCATCGATGGTGTGGAAAAGATTGTGCGCATCGACGGCCGCGGCGTGGATATGCGCGCGACCGGCCGCAACATCTTCTTCTCCTACAGTGACCGCCCAGGCGCTTTGGGTGTTGTCGGCTCTGTGTTGGGCAACGCTGGCATCAACATCCAGGCAGCAGCTTTGACCCAGGGCAAGCAGGACGATGCCGCCGTGCTTATCCTGCGCGTTGAGCGCGAGGTCCCAGAAGAGCTCATCTCTGAGATTCAGGACCAGCTGGAGGCTCAGTCCTTGCAGGTCAACTTCGACGCTTAAATAGCGCACAAAGAGACGCCATCATCGCTTGTCGATGCATGGCGTCTTTTCCTTTGTATCGGTGCCCTAACTGGGCTTAACCTTGGTTCGACTTTCTGGGCTCGCGCCACTTGATGACGCCGAGGCAGATGCCATTGGTGACGAGCAGCAAAAGGTTAATACCGATATAGGAGAGGAACACTCCGACGGCTTCTTGGGTGCTCACGCCAAATGATGCCGCGTGCGCATAGGCGGTAGTAAACCCGGCAGTAGTTATTACCGTGGCGCAGCTTAAGACATTGCGGTGTCGTGAGTACTTAATAAGAATCAGCGCGCTGAGAATAACCACCGTCGCGCCACAGCCGATAACTTGCCACGCTGGAAATTGCGTCGGCGCACCGCGCTGAAAGTAGTGGGGGATGGGCGAGTCGCTATTCCACGACAGCCACAACCCGGCGGATAAGATGCCACTGATAAAAGCCATGGCCATGCCGATAAGCGGGAAGGGTTTCTTTGCCCGTTGACTTTTAATATTCCACGCGCCAATCATCAGCGGAATCAAAATAACGACGCTGGGAACAATCGCGAAGATGAACGCGCCCCATAAAGGTTAAAAGATTTAGGGCGGGGTAGTGCTAGCAACAATCGCGTTCTTGAACTAAGGTAGAAATATCCACCCTATGAGAAAGGCGTACCACACAATGAAACTCGCGGTTATTGGCGGAGACGGCATCGGCCCAGAGGTCACAGCAGAAGCAGTTAAGGTTCTGCGCGCTGTGCGTGATGATATTGAGACTACTGATTTCGATCTGGGCGCTGCGCGCTACCTCAACAACGGTGAGTTGCTGACCGACGAAGACCTGAAGTCTTTGCGTGAACACGACGCTATTTTGTTGGGTGCTGTTGGCGCGCCAGGGCAGGTGCCTCCAGGAATCTTGGAGCGCGGCCTGTTACTGAAGCTGCGCTTTGCTCTCGACCACCACGTTAACCTGCGCCCATCGAAGCTGTACCCAACCGCGGTATCGCCTTTGGCTAATCCTGGTGAGATTGACTTCGTCGTGGTCCGCGAAGGCACCGAGGGCCTGTACGCCGGCAACGGCGGCACCCTGCGCCAGGGCACTGAGCATGAGGTGGCCTCTGAGGTTTCGCAAAACACCCGTTACGGTGTTGAGCGCGTTGTGCGTGATGCTTTCAACCGCGCGCAGAACCGCCGTAAGAAGCTGACCTTGGTACACAAGACCAACGTGTTGGTCAACGCTGGTGACTTGTGGCAGCGCACCGTTGATGAGGTCGCACCGGAATTCCCAGACGTCGAAGTCGACTACAACCACATCGACGCTGCAACCATTTACATGGTTACTGATCCTTCACGTTATGACGTCATTGTCACTGACAACCTCTTCGGCGACATTCTGACCGACTTGGCAGGTGCAGTAGCAGGCGGCATCGGCTTGGCGTCTTCGGGCAATATTGACTCCACCGGTACTAACCCTTCGATGTTTGAGCCCGTACACGGCTCCGCACCAGATATCGCTGGCCAGGGTATTGCGGATCCAACCGCAGCTATCTTGTCCGCTGCGATGTTGCTGCGCCACTTAGGTGATGAAGACAATGCCCAGCGCATTGAGAAGGCTGTCGCTGATGATGTCTCATCCCGTGGTGAGGAGCAGGTCAACACCGTTGAGGTTGGCGACCGCATCGCCCAGGCATTGTCTTAATCTCCTAGCTAGCACTAGTTCAAGGACGATAAGTCCGCGAACTCCCCGTGAGAGCGTCTAAGGTGATGCTCACACGGGGAATTTTTGCATGTCGGAGGTATAAAAATGTCACTTGAAGTCATTGAACTTTTAGGTCTGGTGGTTTCAGCGATTGCAATGTTGTACACGTTGTTGTCGCGTTTTTCGGTGGCAGAGGAATTAGAGCGTGCTGAGGCATTACGCGAGGCAGCACAGCTTTTCGATGAACTCGAGCGCGCCGAGCACGACTTCCACGACGATAAGGGCGTTGTCTACAGCACTGATGCGTTGGTTGGGTATAAGAAGAGCCTGCGCACTTTGCACTTTCACACCACAGTCGGCGTTGGCGAATTATTCCTGATGGCACTTGTCAGCTTCCTTTTGGCGCTGGGAATTTATGCTCTGTCCGTCACCATGGAAACCGGCGTTGCCGAAGTGCTTTGGTATGCGCTGGCGCTTTTCGCGCTGGTTGGGGTGCCGGCCGCGTGGATTTTTACGCGCCGCTATTTAATCGATAGGCAATCACGCCATATCTCCGATGAAGAAAAAGCCCGCTTGCTCAAAGAGCCAGGCCAATAGTTTCTGTCGAAACTCATGGCAGGCATCAGGATGTCAAAGGGGGTATAGCGCGGTTAATCCTTACCCCTAGCTATGTCGTGTTGCCCATGTTGATGGTCCACACGGCTAACATTGGTAACTGATGAACACTAATTTAGCTTCCCATTCCCTCAACGCTACTGAGCAGCCACATGGTCGCAAACTGCGCCGCTATGGCCGCATGGCGGTGGCTTCTGTATCCGCTGCCTTGATGGTGGCGTCTTGTAGCGTCTTTACCTCCGGCGAGAACAACGATGGCACGAGCAATAGCGCGTCCTCGGAAGATAGCTCTAAGGCGCCTAGCTTCGCCGTGGATGCGCCGACTTCCTTATCGGATGCGGACCCGTCCGGGTTTAATGCCGCGCAATATTTCTTCCCAGCCGAGGCTGGCGATAATGATCCCACTAGCAAGCAGTTAGTGGTCGCTGGTCCTGAGGAAACTGACCAATATGCCGCAGCGCAGGCAGCGGTTGAGTCAGGCGCGCCCATGCTGATTATCGGCGACGGCGAAGCCGGCGAAAAGGCCAAAGCACAGATCCTGGAACTAGCGCCCGAAGAGATCGTGCAGTACGGCATCGACTTAAACGATGACCCGGCGCTCGCCGAATCTGATGCAAAGATTAGCAAGCCAGAGGAGAGTGAGGAGACTGCAACCCTAAGCTCCTTAGAGGACCTAGCAGCGCAGGAAAGCCCTAATGACGGCAATGACGCTGCACCGCAGGTACTCGTGGCATCAGGCACGAATGTCGCACAGGTAGCCTCAGCACGCGCGGCAGGCGCACCAGTGCAGGTTCTAGCCGCTGCTGACCCACGTGCGACCTCAGATTCCATGGCTGCTGTAGCTGAGGGCAACGCCGTCGCATTAGGCGAAGGCTTTGGCAACCAGGAAGAATTCGATGCCCAGGTGAAACTCGCTGCCAATGGTGAACTGCCTGGTGGCGGTGGACTCGTATTCCCAGGCCGACGCATGGTGGCGCTCTACGGTCATCCTTCAGGTCCTGCCTTAGGTGTCATGGGCGAGCAACCCCCAGCAGAAGCTGCGGCACTCGCGCAGGAATACGCCGATAGGTACAAGGACTTAACGCAGTGGCCAGTTATCCCGGCTTTTGAAATCATCGCGACGGTGGCATCGGATTCGCCTGGCGATGACGGCGATTACAGCAATGAATCCCAACCGGATGAGTTGCGCCCTTATGTTGATGCGATTACCGAGGCCGGTGGCTACGCCTTCTTGGACCTTCAGCCAGGCCGTGCACGCCTGATTGATCAGGCCAAGATGTATGAGGACCTGCTCAAACAACCTAACGTCGGTTTAGCACTGGATCCAGAGTGGAAGATTGGCCCTGATGAAGTGCCAATGACCAATGTGGGCCACGTGGAAGCCGAAGAGGTCAATGAGGTCTCCGAATGGCTTGCTCAGCTCGTGCAAGATAATGACCTGCCGCAAAAGGGACTGATTCTGCACCAATTCCAGCTGCAGATGCTGCGCGATAGGGACCAGATTCGCACTGACTACCCAGAGCTGTCGTTTATCCTGCACGCAGATGGACACGGTGATGCCGGGCAGAAGTTCGATACCTGGAATGCAATGCGTCAGGACCTAAGCTCTGATTACTTCATGGCGTGGAAGAATTTCATCGACGAAGACACCCCAATGTTTGACCCCACGCAAACTTATGATGTCGATCCACGCCCATGGTTCGTTTCTTATCAGTAACCTAAGGCGCATGAGCGTCGAATTAGAAGAGGTTACAGGTTTCCTCGCGTCCATCGAGCCCTTCCGGCACCTTCCGGAAGCAGAGCTCGAAGCACTAGCGCCCACACTAACGGTGCGCTACGTCCGACGTGGGGAAATTGTTTTGGACTTTGAAGAGTCCAATAATTTCTTGCGCATCATCCGCTCCGGCGCGATAGATATCTTAGGCCCCGATAATGTGCTGCTGGACCGCCGCGACCCAGGACTAACGTTTGGCTATTCCACCTTGGTGGGTACGAATTCCTCGCGCTATCGCATGGAGGCGGTCGAAGATAGTTTGGTGTATGAAATGCCACGCGAGGTTTTCATCCAGCTATCTAAGCGTAACCCCGATATCGCGCGCTTTTACTCCTCCCAGTCACGCCGTATCCGTGCCGCGGCAGAAGAAATTGCCAATGCAGGTGCCAACACCAATGTGCTGCGCACGCATATCTATGACGTCAAAATTTCCAAGGCGCTGTCGTGCCCGCCGGACCTCAGCATCCGCGAAGCCGCCCAGCGCATGGATGAGCACAGCGTCTCCTCACTGCTGGTGATTGAAAACGAAGCACTGCTTGGCATTATCACTGACCGCGATATGCGCGGGCGCGTCGTCGCCGAAGGAGTAGATACCTCCCGACCGGTCACAGAAGTGATGACCACCAACCTGTTAACGCTCGGCTCAGAGGCACTTGCCATGGAAGCTTTGATGCTCATGTCCGAGCGCAAGATTCACCACTTGCCGGTGGTGGATGATGGCCGGGTAACAGGCATTGTCACGCAGAACGATATCGCACGCCTGTTGCACAATGACCCAGTCTTCCTCGCAGCGGATATCTCACGCAAGAACTCCATCGATGAGCTTGCCGATGCCTTTACGCGTACCACCAAGGTAGTTGCTCAACTAATTGAAAGCGGGGCAGCACCAGAAGAAACCGCCGGCATGATCACTATCGCTGCCGATGGCGTAGCCCGCAGGCTTTTTACCTTAGGGATAGAGAAATATGGCAAGCCCCCGGTGGACTTTGCTTTTGTTGCCGTGGGCTCCCAGGGCCGCAGGGAGATGGTCTTAGCTTCAGACCAGGACAATGCACTTGTGCTTAGCGATGATTTCGACCACGCCATCCACAACGACTACTTCCAAAAGCTCACCGAGTTTGTGTGCCTGGGACTTGATCGTGCCGGGCAGGTGCTGTGCCCCGGTGACATGATGGCCATGAACCCGCAGTGGCGTATGACCGTGACCGAGTGGGAGCGCACCTTTGCCAATTGGACCGGGGCACCAGAACCTGATGCTTTGCTCAACGCGCAGATATTCTTTGACTTCCGCGTTATCGCCGGCAGTCAAGAACTAGGCAACGAAGTCCATCAATCCGCCGTCGCGCACGGCAAAAACGCCCTGCGGATGCACGCGCACCTGGCATCACTAGCCGCGCGCCGAGAACCACCTTTGACCTTCTTTAAGGGCCTGGTGGTCGAGCGTAGCGGGCAGTACGCCAATACCTTAAACATAAAGAAAGGCGGCACAGCCGCTATCGTGCAGATGGCGCGGCTGTATTCACTCTCTGCAGGACACAGCATCGTAGAAACCCGCGAGCGCCTGCGCCAATCCGCGGGCAAGACTGTCAGCCGTGCCGGCAGCGAAGACCTCCTCGATGCCTTCGACTACCTACGTTCTATCACCTTGAAGTATCAAGCCTCGCAGATTCGCTCTGGCCAGCAACCGAACTATCATATCGACCCCAAACAACTTTCCGGCATGGAGCGCGAGAACCTTCGTGATGCTTTCTCCATTATTAAGAGCATGCAAAATGCTTTGGCCACCAAGTATCCTGTCCGGAATATTTTGTAGGGGAGAGATGACAGCATGGCCTTATTTGATTTTCTCTCTCCGCGGCGCGTGTTCGAGATTGAAGCACCAGAACCGAATACTCCCATCGAGGAGGTGGAGTTTCTCGCCGTCGATATGGAAACTACCGGTTTAAAGCCCAAGCAGCATGAAATTGTTTCCATTGGCTGGGTGCCGGTCATCAATAACCGCGTGCAGCTCAAAGATGCGCACTATGTGCTGATTAAAGGCGTGGATGTTGGCGACTCCGCAATCATTCACCACTTACGCGATAGCGATTTGGAACAAGGCTGTGAGCTAGAAGAAGCAATAGAAATGCTCACCGCGGCCCTGCACGGCAAGGCATTGCTTGCACACTTCGCACCGATTGAAACCGCCTTTTATTCACACGCGTGTAAAAAGCTCTGGGGCAAAGAACCACAACTGCAAGTAGTAGACACTTTCGCGCTAGAGCGCCGCCACATGGAACGCATGAGTACCTTTCCACGTGGGGAAGACCTCCGGCTGAGCCGAGTGCGCGCGCGGTACGGGCTGCCGAATTACCGCAATCATAATGCGCTAACCGATGCCATCGCGTGCGCCGAACTCTACCTCGCCATGGCCGCGCATCGTCCGCCGCAGAAGCTGAAGGATATGCAGAAAAATCTGCAAATCCAGCGTTGTTAAAAATTAGCAACACCGGGCGAATATGAGCCTTAACCGGCCTGTAAACTAGTTAGCCTTATCCTTTGCAAGTGTGCAAAGATACTGTTTAGTAGCATTGACATATGCGTTTAGGACGAATTGCACACCCCGACGGAATCTGCTTTGCCATCATTGAAGGCGACAGCGACGACCCACAAAGCGATAAGCTTGTAGCGAAAGAAATCGCTGGCACCCCATACACCACTCCAGAGCCAACCGGCCGTGAGTGGAAGCTCAACGAGGTTCGACTGCTTGCCCCAACCCTGCCGACCAAGGTTGTGGCACTGGGCCGTAACTATGCTGACCACGTTGCTGAGGTCTTTAAAGAATCAGCAGAATCTTTGCCACCAACCATCTTTATCAAGCCATCCACGGCCGTTATCGGCCCTGAGGCTCCCATCAAGATCCCGGATTTTGCCACCAAGGTTGAATTCGAGGGCGAGCTGGCTGTAGTTATCTCCAAGGTCTCCAAGAACATCGACCCTGAAAACTGGCAAGACCACGTACTAGGTTTTACCATCTGCAACGATGTTTCCTCCCGTGACCTGCAGTTCCAGGATGGTCAGTGGGCACGCGCGAAGGGCATTGATACTTTCTGCCCAATCGGCCCATGGATCCAGACCGACTTGAATGCCTTGGACCTCGATGATCACAAGATCAACGCTTACCTGACCCACGAGGGCAAGCGTGAGCAAAAGCAGGACTCCAACACGAATCAGATGATTGTGAAGATGGGTGGCATCCTCGCTGAGATCTCCCAGTCCATGACTCTGCTGCCAGGCGACGTCATTACCACCGGCTCCCCAGCAGGCACCGCACCAATGTACGACGGTGACCGCATCGAGGTGGAAATCCCGAAGGTCGGCATCCTTGCCAACCCAATCGAGAACGCTTAAGTCCCACCCCTAACAAATAGTGCTCCCACCAGTTGGCCTGAGAAATCAGATACCAATTGTCGTGGGAGCAGTTCTATTTGTTGCGAGGGCTAGAAAACTTAGAAGTTCTGGATACCCATCGCGCGGACGATGGTCTGCAGCTTCGCGGTGGTCTCGGCGAGCTCCGCCTCGGGGTCGGAGTCTTCGACGATGCCACCGCCGGCCCAGGCCCGCGCAGTAAGGCCGTCACCGGCTACTTCGGCGCAGCGGATGGCAACCATGTATTCGCCGTCGCCGGATGCGTCACACCAGCCCACGGCGCCGGAGTAAAAACCGCGGTCTGTTTCGGCAGTGAAAATAAGGGACTTCGCGGCAGCCGTCGGGGTGCCGCAAATAGCTGGGGTGGGGTGACAGCGCACGGCAAGTTCCAGCGCGGTGGTGGGCTTTTTCAAGGTGCCGGAAATGGGCGTGCCCAGGTGCCACATCTCATTGGTGTGGACCAGCTGCGGGGTATTGGGTGCGTAAAAGGTATCGCACATCGGCGCCAGAATCTCAGTGAGGTGTTCGACGACAAAGGCGTGCTCGCGCAGGTCTTTATCAGAAGTCAGAAGGCGCTCACCGGCGAGGCGGTCTTCTTCGGGGTCGGCGCTACGTGCAGCCGAGCCAGCCAGGGGGTAGGCGGAGACCACGTTACCCCGCTTTTTCACCAGCACCTCAGGGGAAGCGCCCACCAACATAGTGCCGTCATAGCCGGCAGGGGTCAGATCCGCGGCAAAGCCATCGCGGTGATTCGATAAATTGATCAAGCGCGCTGCCACGAGCATCGGGTCAACCGGGCCGTTGAATTCAATATCGACAGCGCGGGCTAGAACGACCTTTTCCAAACGGGACGCGTTAATAGTGGCAACGGCAGCTTCCACGCGGCGAAGATGCTCGTGCATGTCTGGATCGACACCAGAGATTTCTGAGGTCAGATTCTGCTGCCGGAAATACGCTGGGGGTTCGAGTGCCGCAGGTTCACGAACAATCGTCTTCGGAACCGTCAAAGCAGAGGGTTTATCCAGGTCGAAAGGCAGTGCGCCGACGACCATTTCTACGCGCTGTGCCTCAATATCGTCGATGGCTTTATCGACGTCCGTGTAGGTTTGCACCGAGCCCTGGGTACGCACAGAACCTGTTGTTCTAGACAACAGGAAATCAGGCGCGGTAGAAGGGCGTTGGGCACACATAACCAACCACAATACTTCGTGGGTTATTAACTAATAAAATTAAGTCCCTTTAACTTGGAGCTATCTCCACGTTGACGTCCCTTAACGGGAATCAAAAATCACCAATCAAAGCCATTGCCTTTGTGGAGTCGTCCGGACTGGTTGGTCTAACATTGTCGGTATGACTCAAGAAGTACGCGTACGCTTTTGCCCGTCGCCCACCGGTACTCCGCACGTTGGTATGGTGCGAACTGCCTTGTTTAACTGGGCTTATGCCCGCCACACTGGTGGCAAGCTCGTCTTTCGCATCGAAGATACTGATGCAGCTCGTGACTCAGAGGAGTCCTATCAAGCAATCTTAGATTCTTTGACCTGGCTCGGTCTGGGCTGGGATGAAGGTGTTGATGTCGGCGGTCCACATGAGCCGTACCGTCAGTCACAGCGGATGGACATCTATGCGGATATCCTGGCAAAACTCAAAGAGGCAGGTCTGGTCTACCCGGCATACTCGACTGCCGAAGAGGTAGAAGAGCGACACAAGGCAGCTGGCCGCGATCCAAAGCTCGGTTATGACAACTATGACCGCGAACTTTCCGACGAGCAGATTGCAGCTTTCGAAGCCGAAGGCCGCCAGCCAGTCTGGCGCCTGCGCATGCCAGAACAGGATTGGTCCTGGAACGACCTCGTACGTGGTGAGATGACATTCAAGTCGGAAACTCAGCCGGACTACGTCGTGGCGCGTTCCAATGGTGCACCGCTGTACACCCTTGTTAACCCAGTCGATGACGCTCTCATGCAGATCACCCACGTCCTGCGCGGTGAGGACCTACTGTCATCCACCCCACGTCAGCTAGCCATGTACGAAGCGCTCAAGCAGATTGGCGTCACCGACTTCACCCCAGAATTTGGCCACCTGCCATTCGTAATGGGGGAGGGCAATAAGAAGCTGTCGAAGCGTGACCCACAGTCGAACCTGTTCAACCACCGCGATAGCGGCATCATCCCAGAGGGCATGCTCAACTACCTCTCGCTATTGGGCTGGTCGCTATCTGCAGATGAAGATATCTTCTCTATTGATGACTTGGTTGCCAATTTTGATATCAAGGATGTCTTGGGCAACCCAGCGCGCTTTGACCAGAAGAAGCTCGAGGCTATCAACGCTGACCAGATTCGTCTGCTCGACCCCGAAGAGTTCGCTTTCCGTCTGCGCAACTATTTGAGCGAGTACACCGACTTTCCCGCAGACTACGACGGGGAGAAGTTCGCTATCGCAGCAGACTTGGTACAAACACGCATCAAGGTGCTTTCCGATGCCTACGATCTTCTCAAGTTCCTCGTCACCTCCGACGAAGAACTGACCCTAGATGAAAAGTCCGCGAAGAAGAACCTGAAAGAAGACGCAGTTGAGCCACTAGAGGCCGGTATTACCGCTCTAGAGGCAGTAAAGGAGTGGAACACTCCTAACATCGAAGCGGCTCTTACTAAGGCTCTTATCGAGGATTTGGAGCTGAAGCCACGCAAGGCCTACGGCGCCCTCCGTGTCGCTATCTCTGGCGCGGCAATTTCCCCACCACTGTTTGAATCCATGGACCTTCTGGGCAAGGAATCCACCCTGGCACGTCTTAATGCCGCTCGCGCGGTCACGCCTTTTCAGGCAGCAGAGCAGCCAGCGCAATAAAAGCCCAAAGCCGAACTTCTAAGGCTTGGAAATGAACCCCAGTACGAAGCTAATTACAGCCATGAAATTGCCTTTGTGCTGGGGATTTGGCTTAGGTCAGTATAGTGGATATAGTTATTAACCGTTGCACAGAGCGGTGAACGCCGGTTCTGAAAAGCAATGATGGCCTATGGTGTAATTGGCAACACAGCGGTTTCTGGTACCGTCGTTCTAGGTTCGAGTCCTGGTAGGCCAGCAGTGATTACTGCTAAGAAATTAGTAATATCACGTCCTAATGCCCCGTTCGTCTAGCGGCCTAGGACGCCGCCCTCTCACGGCGGTAACACGGGTTCAAATCCCGTACGGGGTACAAATAAAAGTCTCGGAGTCACGTTAGTGGAAATCCGAGACTTTTAGTTTTTCTGCAGCAATGGCAGGGCCCTTCGAATTCTCTTCGGTTTCGAGGGGCCATGATTATTTATGGAGACTCTCTGACGATTCCTTTGCGCAGAATAATATTGCCGTATTGCGCAGTCTCACCTGTGATAACAGTGATGAAAGAATGTCTCGCATATTCATAGAATTCAAAGCGCTCGAAGTGATGGGGAAGACCCCGGTCGTGTTCATCAATGATAGCGCGGTAAGTTTGCCAGATGGTTGGCTGCTCATCCCCACCGACAGGTTTCATGAGGGCGTATTGCCACTCGTGATAGTGATCCAAAGGCAGTAGTCGCAGGATTCCGTCAAGCAACTCCGGAATTTTTATTCCGTCCATTCTTAGGACCGTGTCTGCGGATCCCATGCGTGGGTAGTGGGCATCTGCGATGGTGATTTCATCGCCATGTCCCATGGAAGCTAATGCGTTAAGCAATGCCGGAGAGACAAGCGGTGAAATATTTTTAAGCATGTGATTCTTCCTTTGTCTCCACTTGGTTCTTGATGGCATAAAGGCCAAAAGCGCCAATGATTACGAAGCAGAGGATTACGAACGAGAAACCGATCTGAGGGTTGGTCGCATCCGTAATCGCGCCCTGAATCATAGGAGCAACTGCGCCGCCGACGATGGCCATGACCAATCCAGAAGAGGCAAACTTCGTGTCAGCGCCGACACCGCTTAGAGAGACTCCGTAAATGGTGGGGAAGAGTAGCGAAATGCAGCCAGAGAGTGCAGCAATGGCCACAGCACCGACCACGTTCTCCGACAGGACACCGATGAGTGTGAAAACAACTCCCAAAGCACACATAAATATCAACAGCTTGCGGCCGTCGTACTTTCCCATCAACCAGACCATGACAAAACGCATGACGAGAAAGAAGATAAGCGATAGCTGAAGCCACCATCCGGCCGTTTCGTGTGAAGCTCCGAGCGTGTGCTGGACGTAGAACGGAATGAATGTCCAGATACAGGTTTGTGCTGCAATGTTGAAAAATTGTGCAATGACACCGAATCGGTAAGTTCGGTTGTTCCACAAGCGAAGGAATACACCTTTGGCAACCGTATTGGAGTCGGTTTCTTGCATGCGCTTATTCTTGGGGATTCTTACAAAGAAGATAGCGATTGCTAGACCCGCGTACAATACACCCAAGATGATGTATGGAACCATGACTTTTTCGAGTTCAGAGGAGGTTTGAGCCAAGGCTTCTGCCTCTGAAAGGGATGCACGTTCAACCGCACTTCCGATGTGTGGAGCCACCAGAAGTGTTGCCATGAGAACACCGATGTTGGAACCAATAGGGTTAAATGCTTGCGCAAAGTTCAAGCGTCGCGTAGCGCTTTTCTCAGGCCCTAAGGACATTACGAACGGATTAGCGGAAGTTTCAACAATTGAAAGTCCACCTGCGAGAACGAAAAGTGCGAGCAGGAAGGTTCCGAAAGTCATAATTTCTGCCGCAGGGAAGAACAGAAATGCGCCGATGGCTGCTAGCGTCATGCCGATAACGACACCGCCCTTGAAGCCGAAGCGGGTGTTGAGCATGGCAGCTGGAATCGCGAGCAGGAAGTATGCGCCATAGTATGCAGACTGCACGAGCGCAGATTGGAATGCGCTCATGTCGAATACGGAACTAAAAACGTTGACCATGGGAGCGGTCAAGTCGGTAGAAATTCCCCACGCTGCAAAGCAGGTTACGATCAATGCAAAGGGCAATAGAAGTCCAGGGTAAACGAACCCTTCTTTAGACTTCCCGCCACCTTGTTCTGAAGATGTTTCGCTGGTTTGGATATTTGAAGTCATTGCTTTCCTTAAGGATTATGCTTCGGCTCTGACTGGATGCAGCCGAGAGTTAGGGTGCATAGAGATATTTCTCTGCGGTTTCGAGGGTCATTTCGCAGCTATTGCCGGGGGTTGTCGGAGGCATATAGTTACCGTTTTTGATAACGACTGGAGTGATGAAATGCTCGTGCTGGTTATCCACGTACTCGATGAATCGACCTTCGGTACTGCCGGAAATCGCCACGAAGTCGAACATGGCAAAGTGTTGAACGGCTTCACAAAGACCGACTCCGCCAGCGTGCGGGCATACCCGCTTGCCAAATTTATGCGCCAGTAAGTATTCAATAACAAGCTCTTGAGGCCCTGCTACGCGAGTTGCATCAACCTGCATGATTTCAAAGGCGTTTGCCTGTAGGAATTGTTTATAGAGGATACGGCTTTGCATTTGCTCGCCAGTGGCGATGGGAATTGGTGTTACAGCCTGTGCAATTCGAGCGTGCCCCAAGACGTCGTCTGGGCTTGTGGGCTCTTCCACCCAGGCCAGGTCGTAGTCTTTGAAGTGCCCAATCCATTCAATAGCCTGATCCACGTCCCACACTTGGTTAGCGTCTACCGCAAGTTTGACGTCGGGACCAATTGCCTCACGCGCAAGCTTGAGTCGACGGAGATCGTCGTTGATGTTTTGTCCGACCTTTAACTTGATTAGACCAAAGCCTTTTTCGGTAGATTCCGACTTTGCGAGGGATACCATTTTCTCGTCGCTGTAGCCCAGCCAACCTGCCGCGGTGGAATAGCCGGGGTAGCCATTGTCCAATAGCGACTGGATGCGTTCAGCTTTGCCAACTTGTCCCCGCTTAAGAATGTCAACGGCTTCCTCAGGGGTGAGGACATCGGTCAGGTAACGGAAGTCCAATGTTGCTACCAACTCTTCTGGAGTCATCTCCGCCAATAGCTGCCACAACGGTAGTCCTGCGCGCTTAGCCTTAAGATCCCACAGTGCCGAAAGCATGGCTCCGATTGCCATGTGCTCGACGCCTTTTTCTGGACCTAGCCATCGCAACTGTGAGTCGTGAACAAGCATGTCCCAGGCCATTTTCATGTCATCTAAGAGATGCTCTACTGTCTGACCCACGAACCGCTGCGACAGTGACTCAATGGCTTTGATGACCACATCATTTCCGCGGCCGATTGTGAACACGAATCCGATCCCTTTATGTCCATCGTTTGCGTCCGTCTCTACCTCCAAATATGCAGATGAGTAGTCAGGATCAGGGTTCATTGCGTCCGACCCGGACAGGGTTGCGGATGTGGGGAACCGCAGATCGTAGGTAGAGATTTTTGAAATCTTGCTCATTGAAGTCCTTTCATTTGAATCCGAACGGGATACCCGGCCGCGCCCAGAATCTGTTCCGTCTCTCGGAACTAAGTTCCTTATGCGCCTTGAGAAAGAATGTATCTCACATCACCATGTACCGCAAGGAGTTTCTTGAATTACTTCTTTCGTTGCTGTGCTTGCGTTGATGTGTGGCAACATAACTATGAAAGGCAGAAGGAAATGGAGTCCATATGAGTGGCGAACGTCAGTACACCGCATCGGACAAGACGCTAATTGTCCTGCAGGAAGCGATTAAATATGAACGGTTTTCGGAGATTGTTACCGCGACAGGTTTTGCGAAGGCTACGGTTCATAGAATTTTGAAATCCTTGGTGGACTTCGGGTTTATTTCCATATCGGAAAACGGGGACTATTTCGCGGGGCCTGCTTCTTTGCAGCTTGCGGGTGAAGCATTTCGGAATATTGATATTTCGCAGATTGCAGCCCCGCACTTAAGTAAGCTGTCTTCCACTCTTGGGTATACGGCACACGTAGGGGCATTGAATCAATTCGAAGCAATCTATATTGCTAAGCAAAGTGGTGCTACTCCGTACAGCATTCCCTCCGGGGTAGGGCAAAGTATGCATCTGCACTCCACTGCGATTGGCAAGTGTCTGCTTTCAGGATTCACTTCGGAAGAGCTCTCCGGATATTTTTCATCAGTGGAGTTGGTGGCGAAGACACCCAATACGATTGTGGATCCGGATGCCCTGCGTAGGGAGCTGGATGAGGTTCGCAGTCGCGGTTACAGCCTTGATGATGAAGAAAATGTACCCGGGATTAGGTGTATCGGCGCGCCAATATTCGATCATTCGGGACGCATTTCCCATGGCATTTCAATGACGTCGCTGGCTTTGGAGAATTCGGTCGAAGAGGTGTGTCAGTTTGCGCCCGTCATTGTGGAAGCCGCCCAGGCGATATCGACAGACTTAGGGGCTCCCAGCGTATCCCGGAGGGGGTAGGGCCCATGAACGCCTAGTGAGTTATCTCACTTTTGCACGTAAATGAATTGCAAATCTTGTGGCCTCGGTTACTCTCGTGAATATGGAACAGGGTTTCATTCGATAGAACTGGAGGGCTCAAGTGGACTTAAAGTTAAAAGACCGCGTAATTCTGATTACAGGCGGGATTAAGGGAATCGGGAAAGGGATTGTGCTTTCGGTGGCTGCCGAAGGGGCAATTCCGATAATTCTTGACCGAAATCCAATGCCTATGGACTTCCGTGCAGAGCTGGATGAACTTGAAGCAAAGCATGAAGTTATTCAAATCGATTTGAACGACACTGAGGAGATCGCTTCGATAGCCGATGGGGTGTACCAAAGGTATGGGCGCATTGACGGGGTGGTTAATAATGCCGGTGCCAATGACAATCAGTCACTTGAAAACACCACCTGGCAGGAATTTGAAAAATCTCTGCATGGAAATCTGACTCACTACTTCGAGTTGGTGCATGCATCGGTACGCTACCTCAAAGAAACTCAAGGGGCAGTTGTCAATGTTGGCTCCAAGACGGCCTTGACGGGGCAGGGAAAGACTTCATCTTATGCTGCTGCCAAAGGCGCAGTGCTGGGGCTAACGCGTGAGTGGGCTGCCGCTCTTGCATCCGATGGCGTGCGCGTTAATGCCATCGTGGTTGCTGAAGCTTGGACGCCGCTCTACCAAAAGTGGATAGAGACTTTCGGTAGCGAGGCGGAGCAACAGTCTCGCCTAGATGCGATTACGCAAAATATTCCGCTCGGCAAACGGATGACTTCTGTCGAAGAAATCGGCGACACCGCAGCTTTCTTGCTTTCGAGCCGTTCATCTCACACCACAGGCCAGTGGATTCATGTTGATGGCGGATATGTCCACCTCGACCGGGCACTGACTTTAGAGTGAGGTGATTGATGTGTCTGCGCTGCAGGTTATCGATTCTCACTTTCACGCGTGGGACCTCCAACGCCAGTCTTTGGCGTGGTTAGAAGCTGAGAAAAAACTGAGTGTTCTGCGAAGGGATTTCTCAATTGCCCAGCTTATCGATGAATACCAGGGCGTTGCCGATGTTGAGCTAAAAGGCCTTGTTCATATCGAGGCCGATACTACTGACGCCAAGATCGAAGACAGCATGGTCCTGGAAACTATGGCTCGGACTCCAGAACTGATTGGTGCGGTTACCCGCAAAGTTTTGTCACGACATATTGATGTTGATGACCGCTTTGTTGGCGTTCGTGAAGTTCTTCATAACGAGGATATCCCACGGGGTAGGTGCCTTGAGGACTCATTTCTGGATGGGCTGAGTGTTCTTGCTGAAACTGGCCAGGTCTTTGAAGCCGTCATGCGTGAACATGAACTTAAAGATCTGTGGAAGGCATGTTCGCAGGTTCCGCAAGCAGTAGTCGTGGTGAATCACTGCGGCAATGTCACTGTTTATGATCAACAGTACGAATCTGCAATCAAAAACCTGGCTTCCTTGCCAAACGTGTATTGCAAAGTATCAGGTCTGTCGGTCAAGAACCCTCACTTGAATAAGAAGGTTCTGCAGTTGCTGGAAGCTGAATTTTCTCGAAAGCGGTTGCTGTACGCATCCAATTGGCCGGTCATGAACCTCTATTCCAGTTTCCAGGAAAATCTTGACTTATTGCGGGATCACTTTGAAGAAGATCCGGACGTCTTCGCTAATAACGCTAAGCGCGTCTACAAACTGAAAGGATAGTAATGTTTAAAGGAATTTTTTGCCCGACTATCACCCCGCTCACTAGTGAAGGTGACGTTGATTATGGCGCTTGGTCGAAACACCTGAACTTCCTCATTGAAGGCGGTGTGGACGGCATCCTCGTGTTAGGAAGCATCGGAGAATTTTATGCTTTCGACGAGGCAGAAAAACGTCGCATCATTGACTTTGCCACCGCTGAGATTGCCGGTCGTGTGAAGGTCTTCATCGGAACCGGCAGCACTCGGCTCAAGAGCGCCATCGGGTTGACCCGACACGCGAAAAGCGCAGGCGCCGATGCAGCGGTGGTTGTTAGTCCTTATTACTTTGGACCAAGTGAAGCCGCCGCGGAGCAATACTTCGGCGAGCTTGCTGAGGCGGTTGATTTTCCAATCGTTTTGTACAACTTCCCGGACCGTACGGGCAGTGACCTTTCACCGCAGCTGGTGAGCAAATTGCGCGAAGCTCATCCGAATATTGTGGGTATCAAGGACACCGTGGACAATATCTCACACACTCGCGCCATGATTGCTGCGACAGATGCGGATTTCGCGGTCTTCTCCGGCTTTGATGAATACTACCTGCCGAATCGCGTGGCTGGTGGCGCTGGAGTTATTTCTGGTTTGACCAATGTATACCCGGAGCTTTTTGCACAGATGCACCAAAGTTTTGAATCAGGCGACCACAGTGCAGCAACGCGGTCCGCTGGGCGAATTTCTAACTTGATGCAGATCTACGCCGTGGGCGATCAGTTTATCCACACCATTAAAGAGGCTGTGCAGCGCCGCTATCTTTCAGAGCTCAATACCGCGACACGTGAACCATATATTGCTTTGTCAGCTACCCAAAGGGACGCAGTTAAGCGTCTAGTAGACAGCAGCGAAGTGTAAAACTTTTAAAACCTAGGAACCAGGAGGAACTACTATGTCCACTATCGAGTACCAGAACTACATCAACGGACAGTTCGTGCCAGCGAGTGACTTCATTGAGGTATTTAACCCCTCAACCGGAGAGCTTTTGGCAAAGAGTCCGGAATCAGATGACAATACTGTCTCAGCCGCAGTTGACGCTGCGAATGCGGCTCAGCCTGCGTGGGCCGCGTTGCCAGCAATTGAACGTGGAAAGTACTTGATCCAGATTGCTTCAGCGCTGCGTGAAAACCATCAGAAGTTCCAGAAGTTTCTTATGACTGAACAAGGAAAAACTCCCGATCTTGCGGCGACGGAAGTATCCTTCACGGCAGATTATTTGGAGTATATGGCTGGCTTTGCCCGCCGCATTGAAGGGGAAGTGATCCCTTCGGATCGTCCAGGTGAGCAGATCTTTTTGACCTATCAGCCGCTTGGTGTCGTGGCGGGCATTTTGCCTTGGAATTTTCCGCTCTTTTTGGTCGCACGGAAGTTTGCGCCCGCAGCGATTACCGGCAATACGATCGTCATCAAGCCAAGTGAAGAAACTCCAATTGTGGCTTTCGAATTTGCATCCTTAGTCGATCAAGTCGAAATTCCGCGCGGGGTATTCAACATGGTTGGAGGCAGCGGCGCCTCGGTTGGCAATGCCCTGACAACAAGTGCCAAGGTCAATATGGTTTCCATGACAGGATCGGTAAAAGCTGGCAAGGCGATTATGGCAGCGGCAGCACCTAACCTGACTCGAGTTAACCTTGAGCTCGGCGGCAAGGCGCCAGCCATAGTGCTTGACGATGCCAACCTGGATTTGGCTGCCGAGGCCATTTGGAACTCGCGCGTTATTAATACCGGCCAGGTATGTAACTGTGCAGAGGTGGTTCTGGTTCAAGAGTCAGTGCATGATGAACTTGTCGCGAAGCTTAAGACCAAGTTTGAAGCGACACGTTTCGATGATCCCTCTAAGAGCAGCGAAATTGATATGGGGCCTTTGATCAACCAAGCCGCATCCGAGAAGGTGCAGGGGATGGTAGACCGAGCTCTATCAGAAGGAGCAACCTTGGTCACCGGTGGGCAAGCACCGGAAGGTTTTGAAGAAGGTAACTTCTACCAGCCGACAATTATTACCAATGTGGAGTCTGACTCAGAGATTGCCCGAGACGAGATCTTCGGGCCAGTTTTACCAGTGGTCAAAGTCCGAGACCTTGACGAAGCCCTCGAGATCGCGAATAGCTCAAAATACGGGTTAAGTTCATCTGTTTATACGGAGAACTTGAATTTGGCAATGAAGGCTTCACGGGAACTGCTGTACGGAGAAACCTACATTAACCGTGAAAACTTTGAAGCGATGCAAGGTTTCCATGCCGGCCGACGTCAGTCTGGAATTGGTGGTGCTGACGGCAAGCATGGATTGATGGAGTTCGTAGAAACCCATACTGTCTACGTCCAATCGCAGGTTTAGCGTTCTCAACTGAGTTTCGCGTTTAAGCACAGCGATTCCTGCGACGAAAAAAGCAGAGGGCAGCCGACACTCAACACTGGCTGCCCCCTTGCCGCCGCGGAGTCTTACACACCTGCGGAAGCAGGCTAAAGCTGTTTGCACAGCCTAATTTGATGTTTGTGCTGGGGATTTGTCAACGTTCTAGGTGCCGTGTAACTTTATGTGAGTCAGCGAGACCGACAACGCCCCGCACAGAACATTAGGTTCTGGTGAGAATGGCGGTAGGAAAACAGCCGCTGGCGAGAAATACAAAATTATTTTTTGACTTTCCATTCACTTCTTCTGTGACGCATCGTGGATGTAGTGCGCAGTGTGTGGTGTGGTTGTTGTCTGAGAACTCAATAGTGTACCAATGTACTAGATTTTATATTTTTGTCTGTGTTGTGTGGATGAGAATTATGTTGGACTGAATATCCTTTGTGGGTGTTTGGTTGTTGGTGTGTACCGGATGTCACTTGTCGTTATGAAGTGTCATTGAAAATAGTTAAACTTTTTTAACGGTGCATATTGAATCGATGTAATTGTTGTCTGTATTTAATACGGAGATAAAACACTTTTACCTTGCTCAACTGGGCTTTGGTTTGGTTGGGTTTGTTGATTTCTTTATGTAGTAATTTTTGGTCAGCTTCACACATGGGGTTTAAGCGCTTTGTGTGTGTTGTTTGTCTTTTTTGTTAGGTTTTGGGCTTTTCACGCCTTTATTTTTGTGGAGAGTTTGATCCTGGCTCAGGATGAACGCTGGCGGCGTGCTTAACACATGCAAGTCGAACGGAAAGGCCTTGTGCTTGCACAAGGTACTCGAGTGGCGAACGGGTGAGTAACACGTGGGTGATCTGCCCTGCACTGTGGGATAAGCCTGGGAAACTGGGTCTAATACCATATAGGACCGCATCTTGGATGGTGTGGTGGAAAGCTTTTGCGGTGTGGGATGAGCCTGCGGCCTATCAGCTTGTTGGTGGGGTAATGGCCTACCAAGGCGGCGACGGGTATCCGGCCTGAGAGGGTGTACGGACACATTGGGACTGAGATACGGCCCAGACTCCTACGGGAGGCAGCAGTGGGGAATATTGCACAATGGGCGCAAGCCTGATGCAGCGACGCCGCGTGGGGGATGAAGGCCTTCGGGTTGTAAACTCCTTTCGCTATCGACGAAGCCTTCGGGTGACGGTAGGTAGATAAGAAGCACCGGCTAACTACGTGCCAGCAGCCGCGGTAATACGTAGGGTGCAAGCGTTGTCCGGAATTACTGGGCGTAAAGAGCTCGTAGGTGGTTTGTCGCGTCGTCTGTGAAATCCCGGGGCTTAACTTCGGGCGTGCAGGCGATACGGGCATAACTTGAGTGCTGTAGGGGAGACTGGAATTCCTGGTGTAGCGGTGAAATGCGCAGATATCAGGAGGAACACCGATGGCGAAGGCAGGTCTCTGGGCAGTTACTGACGCTGAGGAGCGAAAGCATGGGTAGCGAACAGGATTAGATACCCTGGTAGTCCATGCCGTAAACGGTGGGCGCTAGGTGTAGGGGGCTTCCACGTCTTCTGTGCCGTAGCTAACGCATTAAGCGCCCCGCCTGGGGAGTACGGCCGCAAGGCTAAAACTCAAAGGAATTGACGGGGGCCCGCACAAGCGGCGGAGCATGTGGATTAATTCGATGCAACGCGAAGAACCTTACCTGGGCTTGACATATACAGGATCGGGCTAGAGATAGTCTTTCCCTTGTGGTCTGTATACAGGTGGTGCATGGTTGTCGTCAGCTCGTGTCGTGAGATGTTGGGTTAAGTCCCGCAACGAGCGCAACCCTTGTCTTATGTTGCCAGCACGTTATGGTGGGAACTCATGAGAGACTGCCGGGGTTAACTCGGAGGAAGGTGGGGATGACGTCAAATCATCATGCCCCTTATGTCCAGGGCTTCACACATGCTACAATGGTCGATACAGTGGGCAGCGACATCGTAAGGTGGAGCGAATCCCTGAAAGTCGGCCTTAGTTCGGATTGGGGTCTGCAACTCGACCCCATGAAGTCGGAGTCGCTAGTAATCGCAGATCAGCAACGCTGCGGTGAATACGTTCCCGGGCCTTGTACACACCGCCCGTCACGTCATGAAAGTTGGTAACACCCGAAGCCAGTGGCCTAAACTTGTTAGGGAGCTGTCGAAGGTGGGATCGGCGATTGGGACGAAGTCGTAACAAGGTAGCCGTACCGGAAGGTGCGGCTGGATCACCTCCTTTCTAAGGAGCATTATTTATATAACCCACCACGTGGTAGTAACCATGGTGTTGTTGGGTTGGTGGTTGATGGCCCGAGTGTGGTCATGCCACCGGTTTGAATCGGAGTGGAAACACACCGCCAACCATATAAGGGTTGGTAACAGGAATTTTTTGAAGCATATACAGGGACATAATTTTTCTAGGTAATTCGTTGGTGCACTGTTGGGTGTCTGGGACAGCAATCCATTGTTTATGGGTTGGTCCTGATGCTCACACCAGGTCAAGGCAAGCTGATGCTGTTTAGCAGTGGTTTGCCCAGGGTGGTGTGGGGTGTTGTGTGAGAACTGTATAGTGGACGCGAGCATCCACCACATGAATGTTTTGGCTTTGGTCATTGGTTTGTGTGGTGTGTGTAATTTTTTCTTATTTTTTCTGTGAGAACGCGCATAAACACTGGGTGTTAATGCTTGGTTGTTTGTGTGTTTAGTTATTTTTTTAGTTACGGTTGTTCACCCTGCGCATTTTTTGTGTGGGGTGTGTGTTCGTTATTTAAGGGCGCATGGTGGATGCCTTGGCATACTGGGCCGATGAAGGACGTGTAAGGCTGCGTTAAGCCTCGGGGAGTTGTCAATTAAGCGTTGATCCGAGGATGTCCGAATGGGGAAACCCGCCTGCCGTTATGGGTAGGTACCTGCTGATGAATTCATAGTCAGTGTGGGGGTTATACGTGGGGAAGTGAAACATCTTAGTACCTGCAGGAGGAGAAAATAATAATGATTCTGCTAGTAGCGGCGAGCGAACGTGGATGAGGCTAAACCGTGTGTATGTGATACTTGGTAGGGGTTGTGCATGCGGTGTTGTGGGGCCATGATTTTCTGTTTCTACCAGAACAGAGCGCGCTATGTGTTGTTAGGTGAAGTGGGTTGGAATGCCCGGCCGTAGAAGGTGAGAGCCCTGTAGGTGAAGACGATGTGTGGTGTGTGTTGTGGTGCCCGAGTAGCAGCGGGCTCGTGGAATCTGCTGTGAATCTGCCGGGACCACCCGGTAAGCCTAAATACTCAGTGTGACCGATAGTGTATGAGTACCGTGAGGGAATGGTGAAAAGTACCCCGGGAGGGGAGTGAAATAGTTCCTGAAACCATGTGTCTACAATCCGTCAGAGCCCCTTGTGTGGGTGATGGCGTGCCTTTTGAAGAATGAGCCTGCGAGTCAGCGGCATGTCGCGAGGTTAACCCGTGTGGGGTAGCCGTAGGGAAACCGAATCCTAACTAGGGTGGCAAGTGGCATGTTCTGGACCCGAAGCGGGGTGATCTACCCATGGCCAGTGTGAAGCGATGGTAAGACGTCGTGGAGGCGCGAACCCACGTAGGTTGAAAACTGCGGGGATGAGTTGTGGGTAGGGGTGAAAGGCCAATCAAACTCCGTGATAGCTGGTTCTCCCCGAAATGCATTTAGGTGCAGCGTCGTAGTAGCCTGGTGGAGGTAGAGCTACTGGTTGGTTGAGCGGGACTATCATCTTAGCAACATCAGCCAAACTCCGAATGCCGCCAGTTGTGTTCTACGGCAGTGAGACTGTGGGGGATAAGCTTCATAGTCGAGAGGGAAACAGCCCAGATCGCCGGTTAAGGCCCCTAAGGGTGTGCTAAGTGGAAAAGGATGTAAGATCGCGAAGACAGCCAGGAGGTTGGCTTAGAAGCAGCCATCCTTGAAAGAGTGCGTAATAGCTCACTGGTCGAGTGGTTTTGCGCCGACAATGTAGTGGGGCTCAAGCACACCGCCGAAGCCGCGGCAAATATTTTTGATATTTGGGTAGGGGAGCGTCGTGCATGGGTTGAAGCAATACTGTAAGGAGTTGTGGACTGTGTGCGAGTGAGAATGCAGGCATGAGTAACGAATTGGACAGTGAGAATCTGTCCCGCCGGATGACTAAGGGTTCCTGGGTCAAGTTCGTCTTCCCAGGGTGAGTCGGGACCTAAGGCGAGGCCGACAGGCGTAGTCGATGGACAACCAGTTGATATTCTGGTACCCGTATATGCGCGCCCGTGGTAAAGCATTGATACTAACCACCCACAAGCATGTTCTGGTTGCCTTCGGGTTACTGGTTTTGTGTGCGTGCGTGGGGCCTGATATGTGGTCCAAGCGATGGGGTGACACAGTGAGGTAGCCATGCCACTTAGTGGATTGTTGGTGTAAGCGTGTAGGCCAAGTGATAGGTAAATCCGTCACTTATTTAGGGCTAAGGCGTGATGCGGAGCCTTTTTGGTGAAGTTGGTGATCCTGTACTGTCGAGAAAAGCCTCTAGCGATGTGTGTATATGGCCCGTACCCCAAACCGACACAGGTAGTCAGGTTGAAAATACTAAGGCGTTCGGGATAACTGTGGTTAAGGAATTCGGCAAAATGCCCCCGTAACTTCGGAAGAAGGGGGACCATGCTACGTGATACTATTTACTGGTGGAGCGTGGGGTGGTCGCAGAGAATAGAGGGAAGCGACTGTTTATCAAAAACACAGGTCCATGCGAAGACGTTAAGTTGAGGTATATGGACTGACGCCTGCCCGGTGCTGGAAGGTTAAGAGGACCGGTTAGAAACCTTGTGGTTTCGAAGCTGAGAATTTAAGCCCCAGTAAACGGCGGTGGTAACTATAACCATCCTAAGGTAGCGAAATTCCTTGTCGGGTAAGTTCCGACCTGCACGAATGGCGTAACGACTTCTCTGCTGTCTCAACCACAGGCCCGGTGAAATTGCACTACGAGTAAAGATGCTCGTTACGCGCGGCAGGACGAAAAGACCCCGGGACCTTCACTATAGCTTGGTATTGGTGTTCGGTTCGGTTTGTGTAGGATAGGTGGGAGACTGTGAAGCTGCAACGCTAGTTGTGGTGGAGTCGTTGTTGAAATACCACTCTGATCGGATTGGATACCTGAACCTTGGCCCATGATCTGGGTTGGGGACAGTGCCTGGTGGGTAGTTTAACTGGGGCGGTTGCCTCCTAAAATGTAACGGAGGCGCCCAAAGGTTCCCTCAGCCTGGTTGGCAATCAGGTGGTGAGTGTAAGTGCACAAGGGAGCTTGACTGTGAGACTTACAAGTCGAGCAGGGACGAAAGTCGGGACTAGTGATCCGGCACCTACTTGTGGAAGTGGTGTCGCTCAACGGATAAAAGGTACCCCGGGGATAACAGGCTGATCTTCCCCAAGAGTCCATATCGACGGGATGGTTTGGCACCTCGATGTCGGCTCGTCGCATCCTGGGGCTGGAGTAGGTCCCAAGGGTTGGGCTGTTCGCCCATTAAAGCGGCACGCGAGCTGGGTTCAGAACGTCGTGAGACAGTTCGGTCTCTATCCGCCGCGCGCGTTGAAACTTGAAGAAGGCTGTCCCTAGTACGAGAGGACCGGGACGGACGTACCTCTGGTGTGCCAGTTGTTCCGCCAGGAGCAGGGCTGGTTGGCTACGTACGGAAGGGATAACCGCTGAAAGCATCTAAGCGGGAAGCCTGTTTTAAGATGAGGTTTCTGTTGAGGTTCCCTACAGACTATAGGGTTGATAGGCCAGACCTGTACGCATTGTAAGATGTTAAGGCTACTGGTACTAATACACCAACAAACAAACACAACCAACACATTTGTTGGTTTGTAACACGTAACGAGAAAAATAGACTCTTGTCGCACAGACAAAAATCAAGCACACCCTTTGTGGTGTGAGACGCGTCCACTATGCAGTATCTGACACAACACCCCAGGCATCAGAACATGTTTGTTCCGATGATTTGTCGGTGGCGATAGCGGCAGGGAAACGCCCGGTTACCCATTCCGAACCCGGAAGCTAAGCCTGCCCGCGCTGATGGTACTGCACCCGGGAGGGTGTGGGAGAGTAAGTTACCGCCGACAATTAAACAAAACACAATTAAATAGCAAGAAGGGAGGGTTAAGACCACATTATTGGTCTTAACCCTCCCTTTTCGTCGTTTCCGGTTTTATAGAGGGCGTTCGCCAGCACCGCATTAGAGCACGCATTCAGCCCGAAGCCGCACAGGGTGCTTTGGCTAGGCTGGCTAGAGTTCATGTGAAGGCTGACAAAGAGGGCTCCGAGTCTAGCGGCTTTGACACGGGACTCAAGGGGTTAAATCCTTTCCCACACCCAGTACTTTTCATTGGCCGGTAGACAGAGCATTCAGGATCATGAGAAATGGAACACCGCACTTGCTTTCACAAGTGCGGTAGGAACGACGGGATTGCGCGGAAGTTGCCCGTTCATTGGCTTTCTGGAGTGCGGAACTTCGATTAATTTATCTCAACCCGATACGATAGCTGGATCTGGACTTACATCTTGTCGCGTAGTTGTTGGGGTCTTAGTCTTGTTTTGAGATGGTTTCCTGATTCTTGTTCACTTCTCTGCTGTGGTTTGGATCCTCTGCATCGTTTGGGAGCTGAGGTTCTTTGATTTGTGACTTTACTGCCATGTACGCAGTTGTGAAGGCAACCAGGCTGGCGAGGATTCCGAAGATTGCGTAAGGAATGTTCGTCCCGATGATGTGGGCGATACCGCAACCGATAAGG
Source organism: Corynebacterium stationis (assembly GCF_001941345.1). Taxonomy (NCBI): domain Bacteria; kingdom Bacillati; phylum Actinomycetota; class Actinomycetes; order Mycobacteriales; family Corynebacteriaceae; genus Corynebacterium; species Corynebacterium stationis. Next base: position 1,598,616 of record NZ_CP009251.1, on the reverse strand, counting down.
CCAGCTGCCATTGAGGCATAAGAAACCACGACGGGTATTTGTCCGCGCTTGATCAGAATCATGCCGGCAATCAGTGGAACCGCGAGTACCGATGCTGAGTATGCGTAGGTAGCAACCAACAGGTCAAGTGCCTGCGGGTACAGAACCGCGAGTAGTGCCGCGACTACGGTTACAGCGATGGTGCACCAGCGGGATACCGAAACTGTGTTGGTATTTGCCAAGCGCTCTTCGCTAACAAAAGCATTCCGCAAGTCGTGGACCATGTTCGCAACAACCGACTGCAAAGCGGAACCAGTGGTGGAGACAATGGTGGCCATTAAGAATGAACCGTAGAGTGCCAACAACCACGATGGGATTTCGCCGAGGAACCAACCGGCGGCTTGTTCGCGGCCGTTGATTCCGAGCGAGCCATTCATTGCTCGGACTGCTAGGCCGATGGCGAGCGCATAGAAGCCTGCGAGGATGATGCCGGCTGCCGCAATGTAAATGCCCTGACGGCCTTCACGGACATTTTTAGCTGCAAAGATACGCTGATAATACATCTGGTTGGTTACCGTGCCCGGCAGAATAGAAAATCCCCAGAGGAGAATGGTCATAACGCCGGCAGCGCCAAATCCTTGAGGGACTGCGGCGATTTCACTGGGAACGTTCCTGAAGATTTCACCGAGTCCGCCTGCACGTTGGATAGCGAAGCCAGCCACGATGAAAGAACCAATTACCATGAATACCCCAAAGAAAAAGTCCGACCATGCGACCGAAGTTAACCCACCGGGGAGTACGAATAGCACACTGATGAGAGCCATCACGATAATCAGGGGTGTCATAGCAATTCCTGTGACCTGTCCGAAAAGGCTGGCGAAGGCAACGAATTGGGTAGCTAACCAGCCAAAGGGAACCAAGATCACGGCGACGGCGATGAGCGCAAGCAGAACTCGGCTGTTTCCGAAGATGCGGGTGAAGATCTCGGGGATAGTGGAGAAGTTTCCCTTGTGCAGCCATTTGGCAAAAAGCAAGATGATTATCATGCCGACAACGACAAACAGCTCGTACCAAAATACTGAAAGACCCCACGCGTAGGCGATTCCGACGTGGGCGACGAGCACGCCGCCGCCTACAGCTGTAGCAGCTTGAGAGAAACCCACGACATAGACCGGTAGGCTGCGTCCGCCAACCATCCAGTCTTCGCTGGAGTTGTGCTTTTTGCCCACCACGTAAGCGATATAAGCCCCGATTCCGATGACTATCAACGAAGTCACGGAAATGAGTAGGGTTGTTCCGATATCCATTGTTTACTCCTGTTCAAAGCGGGTCGGGGACATGATGGCAATAGCATCGGATGAGGTATCCGTGGAAACGTAGTCAGTAACGATGGATCCGACTGCTGGAGCAAATTTGAACCCTTGTCCGGACATGCCAAAGGCAAGGACAACTCGGTCATCGGCAGGCGATGGCCCAACGACAGGAACTCCGTCAGTGGTAAAACCTTCGGTCCAGCTCGATACTCGAATAGCCGCTGGATCTAGCCCTGGCATTAGGCGTGCAACTGCTCGCTCAATGGCACGAACAAACTCAGGCTCAATGAGTCGCGGCAGATCCTCTGGACTATCGATGTTCATCCAGTCAAGATGGTGGGGAAGGATCTTTACGGCCGTGCCATCCAGGATGGGGAAGCATGAGAATCCAGCTTCGGGGTGGCGGCGAATAGAAATAGGCATATTCTTCGGCTGGTGTAAGGCAGTATCACGAGCTGGGAACCAGCCTGCCACCAGGCGTCGAGCTTGAATCATCGACGGAGCAAAATTGGTCGCCCAGGTAGCACCAGTTGCCCAAGGGCCCGTTGCAAGGACTACCTTGTCAAAGCGCTGTGCATCATCAGCAGTATCCACCATGATGCCGTCTTCGGTGGGGCGAAGATTGAGTACTCGAGTGTAGGGACGGTACTTTGCCCCGAGACGCTTACTCTCTTCGCGAGCAGTTAGAACGGCCAGTTCGGGGCGGAAGATTCCGGCGACGGGGTCAAAGACACCCACCTCATTCTCGTCTAGGCCAAATTGTGGGTAACGCTCGGCCATCTCTTTTTGGTCGAGCACTTCATGGTCCAAATCTAACTCTTCGGCGCAGTCGATGACTGCTTGGACATCTTTATGATCGCGAGGGCCGATGGTAAGCCCGCCGCACATTTCTAAAATAGGCACTTCAAGTCCCTTTTGCAGCTCATCCCACATCGGCAAGGATTTTTGCATCAACGGAACGTAGTCAGGGCCTTCCTTATATAAGGTGCGAAAGATACGTGATTCACCGGCGGAGGCACCGCGGTCATTTGGGGTATTCCATTGGTCGTAGACGGTGACGTTATGCCCACGTGCGGCAAGCTGCCATGCTGACATGACTCCGATTACGCCGGCGCCGATAACAGCGACTTCCATGGTTTTGTTCTCTGCCATTGTGAGGATCCTCCAAGGTGGGGAAATGAGGTGGATATAGGGCCTAGCGCCGCAACCAAAGTATTGGAGCGAGTAGCAGAACGGTATCTATGTCTCTACTCACAAGCGGTGACTTATTTGGCGTAGTTCATAATGTAGTAAGCGCTACGGAAACTGTCAATGGGTGTAGTGGAAAATTCAAAAGGCGTCGTTCCTTCACGACAGCAAGGGTTAACCCAAAAAATAAAAGGCTGGGAGCTTAATAGCTCCCAGCCTTAATATTGCTAGTTCAGTTGTCGGAGTCATCATCGTCGATATCGGAAAGAAAAACCGGCGAGGGAAAATCCGGACTACCAGTAAATCTGGATGAAAGGTCGTTAAACAAATTGTTGCGCTTGAGAGACGCGTCTTTCTGCAACGAAGCTAGTTGCATCGTAAGGACATAGCTGAAAACAAATGGTGCTAAGTGCTCGCTGACCACGTTCGAAATTGACGGTGGAGTTTTGATGATGATGTCTACACGATCTTGCAGTGACATGCCTAAAGCTTCAGTTACAAGCACAACGCTGGCGCCGACGTCTTTGGCATGGTCGACAATCACTTCCACCTCGGTTGTCTGGTGGAATGGGGCAATCAACACAATGCAGTCATTGGCAGTCAACGGCAGCAAGTCATCAGCAAGCCTGTAGCCTGCGAGCATCATCGCCTCGGCATCGAAGCCAACGCGCTTGAGATGAAGCGCTAAAAATCCTGAAACCATGGAGCCGGCGCCGAGTCCATAGGTGTAGGTTCGCCGCGCATTGCTTACTGCCTCAACGCAGCTAGCAAACGCCTCGTGGTCAAATTCCTCGCGAAACGCATCGATAATATCAACTGAGTTCGCGAGCATTTGCTCAGCTGGCCGCTTATTAGTTTGGATGCTTTCGATGTTGTGATCCAAAGTTGCGGCAGAGTTCCGGCGGCGCAGAACACTTTCGAGGAATTCTTTCTTGAGATCCGGAAGCCCCTGGTAGCCCAAGCCCTTTATTGTGCGAATCACGGATGCATCACTCGTCCCCGTCGCCTCAGCAATCTTTACAGCGGAAGAGCCCAAAACTTCATCAGGATTTCGCAGCAGATACTCACCGATCTTCTTTTCACTCGGGGTTAAGCGCGGACCGGCTTCAACGTATCGTTCCTGAAACGTGGTTTTCGCATCTTTCATTAGGCGACTGCGTCCTTAGGGTTGAATATACTTTCAGCTCAGGATACCCGCGCCCAGCCGATGAAATTGCGTAATGAGGGGTAGCTAACGCACGCAATCTATATCTTTTTCTTATCCAAGAGCCTTATCGGCGGAGCCAGCTTCCTTCGTTGCGTTCCGCATGCCAATCGAATGCGGTGCGGTCTCTATAAAGCCCATCGATTGATATAGCGGTCGTCCTGGAGCATCGGCGAGCAAGACGATGTATGGATTTTCCGGAGCCCTGGTAAGAATTGCAGACAGCAGTTCCTCTAGTACCGCGCGCCCAATTCCACGGCGTTGATGCGCTGGGCCTGTTGCCATATCGGCGATGAGAAAACACCAGCCGGAATCGCCAATCGCGCGTCCCATCCTGACAGGTCTAGAAGTTTCGAAACCGACGGCGAACCTTCTTTTTCAAGAATGGTCGTCGATAGTTCCTACTTGGCTGCTGGCTAGGTGAAGAGCCCTAGCGATGTTTAGCGTTTGTTCCTTTTATCCTGTTGTGCGAATGTGATACAAAGATTCGTTTTATGCTTCGGAGCCTTAAGGAACCTCGCTGCAAGGTTGCTGAGAACATTCTGCTGACGTAGCTTGAAGGTATGAGAAAATTCCGCCGGGGGAGTGTATTTGGCGTCATATCTTGTTTTGTTCTTGCCGGGATAACCGCACCGGCGCCAGGGCACGCAGCGGCGTTGGAACAGACTTGTCCCGTTACCGTGGTGCTCGCCGCGCGGGGATCTGACCAAAACGAAGAATACGGCGAGTATTTCGGCCCTCAGCTCTATTCTGAGAACTCCGCACCGTCTAACGGTTACGAAGGCCCCAATTTTACGGCGATGTTTCACCAGTTAGAGCAGAGACATCCCGGAACTATGGATAGCGTCTACGTGCTCGCACTCGATGACGAGGCATACCCTGCCGCTATGGGGCTGCCACCATTGGCAGAAGAAGGCGAAAATATTGGTCTGATTGAATTGGTCCAGCGTGCAGTTGGCATTGTCCAGCAGTATCCGATCCACGAGATGATTCACTCGGTGGCTTTTGGATTTATTGATAGCGTTCGCTCTGGCATGATTAACGCTCCAAAAGTCGTCGAAGAATATGAAGCCACTACCGGTTGTAACCCGAACTATGTAGTTGCTGGCTTTTCCCAGGGCGCATTGGTTACAACGAGCGTTGAAAAATACCTCGCGAATACTGGTCGTCTGGAAGGGGCGGTGACCATCGGTAATCCATTGCATAAGTACCCGTGGGCAATGGAACGAGCTGCACTGCCAGAAGGCAGGCGGGTGGATTACTGCCTCAACGGGGACTTCGTCTGCGACTTTTCCTTGGAAGCAGCAAGTGATGCGCTATCTACAAAGGCCGAGGTGCATGCTTCTTACTTCCTGAATGAGCCCACTGCACAAGATGTCCGCGTGATCGATGCAGTGGCAGGTTTGCTCAATAGTGCCGATTAATACCGGCTAGGGCGCGTCATCAGCTTCTAAACGAAACGGTCCGCAGCAAGTAACTGCTGCGGACTTTTGAATTCTTCAGGTTCTACATTAACGCTTTAACGCTACTGAAGCGCCGACTTGATGCCATCCCATGCTGGCTGCAGCTGCGGGCCGAACATTGGCCAACCGTGAGCACCCTGGTCCAAGAAGTCAGTGGTGTGCTCGATGCCAGATTTGGTCAGAGCGGCGGAGAGGTTCTCGGTGCAGTGGCGTGAGCCGGCTTCAAGAAGCGAGCCTGTGATCTGGTCAGTGATCTCCTTGTCTGCGTAGTAGGCGACTTCTTCATCGGTGATTTCGCCGTTGGCGGCGGAAAGGTACAGCTGCGTACCGCGCAGACCCTCGGGGTTTAAGACCACGTCGTTGCGTTCCCAATCTTCTGGGGCGGACCACATATTGTTTGGGTCGCCACCGAGATTGCCGACGGTAAGTTTGACGGTGCCGGCGCCGATGGAGTCTGTAGTTGAATAGCAGCCAGAGATTCCAGCAACCCCATCAAAGAAACCAGGGTTGTTGTTTGCCATCATGACAGCGCCGGAGGCACCCATCGACAAGCCGATAAGACCGCGCTTGCCGTTGTGAGAGACCTCTTCCTCAACAACGGGAGCGAGCTCTTCAGTTAGGAAGGTATCCCACTGGTGGCGGCCAAGCACTGGATCATCGTTGTCCCAGTCTTGCCACATAGAGCCAGCGCCTTGCGCTGGGATGACGACGGTGGCATCGGTATCAGAGAATACCTTTTGGGCGTAGCCTCCCTTGATCCAGTTGGAGGTCTTTGGTGAGTCGATGCCCTCCAAGAAGTAGACCACTGGACCGCCATCGCCGACGAGAACGTCAGCTTCTACATTGCGGCCCATTGAAGGGGATGAAACGACCCAGCGCTCGTGTCCTGGCTCGTTGGTCGCACTGCGCGAGACTAGCTCGGCAGTGGTGATGGAATCATCAATTGGGAATGGGTATGCGTCTTGTTCGGATTTCCATATATCGGTGAGGACGGTGGAGTTATCGCCAAGCAGGCCCAGGACTCCGAAAGTCGTATCGATCGCGGCCAGAGACGAGCCGTAGTTGCGGCTAAATTCCTGATGAACCTCTGGCGTGGATGAACCTGCCGAAGACAGGTTGCCAGAAGAAAGGCCTTGGCTCAGGCCACTGGAAAGCTCGCCATTCGAGGAGCCAAGCGAGGACATCCAGCCGGTGGAATTCGCGCTAGATTGTGCATGAGCAGCAGGTGCCAGGGTAAGCGCAAGTGCTGCCGCGGCCAGCGCAGGAAGAAGACGCATGAAAGTACCTTTCGTAAGGGGAATCGATAATAAATGTATCTGCACCTTTGGGATTTCTAACAATTGACTGTGAGTTATCTGTGGCACAGTTTTTGGAAGGGTTGTTGGGGAGCATCGAAAAGCAGCGGAGCTAAACACTTAATCTTGCTAAACTGCGGGAATGATTGATCATCGCCATCACTTTGACGACCAGGCCGCTGAGTGGGATAAAGACCCGAAGAAGATTGAGCGTGCGCGCCGTACTGCGCAACTGATTGTGGATACGGTTCAACCTCAAGGAAACGAGCGCGTCTTTGAGTTTGGTGTGGGCACGGGACTGGTCTCGCAATTTTTGGCACCGCATGTGGGGCAGCTGACTTTAGCGGATAATTCTCACGGTATGCGTGAGGTAATCGCAGGCAAGATTGACGCTGGCGTGCTTGATGGTGCTGAGCTTTCCGATTCTGACTTGGTCGGCGGCAAGCTTCCCGATGAAAAATATGACCTTGTTGTGGCCTCGCTGGTTTTGCATCATGTGGCCAATGTCCCAGCCTTATTGACGTCATTTGCCAGCATTCTTGCACCTGGGGGAGTAGCGTGCATTATCGAACTCGATGATGCGGGCGGGAAGTTCCATGCCCACATCGATCATTATGACGCCCACGATGGTTTTAAACGCGATGAGTTCGAGCAATCATTGCGTGATGCCGGCTTTGCAGAAGTTCAATTCCATGATGTTGGAAAGATCGAACGCGAGGACGGGGAGTATTCACTTTTCCTCGCAAACGCTTTTACCAGCTAGAATGGCTAAGATGTATCAGGGTTAGTACTAAATAGGGAAGGGATTCGCTTGCCTAAGCCAGGGGCTTCACAGGGTGTTTTGTCCGTCATTGCCGGTATTACGACCGGCTTGGTGGGCTTTTTAGGTTCATTTGTCATCGTCATTGCAATGATGCAAAACCTCGGTGCAACTGATGAGCAAATTTCCAGTGGGCTCCTCGCGGTGTGTTTCGCCATTGGCCTCACCACCTACTTTTTGGCATATACGACCAAGGCGCCCATCACCATTGCGTGGTCGACCCCTGGCGCGGCACTCATAGCCGGTGCCTTTGCGGCTGGCGAAGGCGATAGCGAATTATTCTCCCACGCCATGGGCGCGTTCATGCTCACCGGTGTGTTGTTGATTGCCACCGGTCTTATCCGTCCGCTGGCTGATTTAGTCTCCAAAATCCCCGGCGAAATCGCGCAGGCAATGCTTGCTGGCTTCTTGCTTTCGTACTGTACGAAGCCCTTCTTAAACCTCGCCGCCGAACCCTTACTAGCCGGTCCCATCGTCGGCGTGTGGCTAATTGCTTTGTGGAAAGCGCCGCGTTGGGCGATTCCCGCCGCTTTCGTCGCCTCCTGCTTGGTCATTGCGTTTACTTTCAATGCGGCAGACCTTGAAGGCGTCAATATTTTCCCGCACTTGGAATTCGTGATGCCATCGATAAGCATTGCTGCGATCGTCAACATCTCCCTGCCGCTGTACTTGGTCACTATGGCATCCCAGAACCTACCTGGGCTTGCGATTTTGAAGGCTTATGACTACAAACTGCCGTGGAAGCGCGCGATGGTCTCCACCGGGTTCATGAGTTCTATTGCCGCGCTGTTTGGTGGTCTGACCATTAACCTGGCCGCTATCTCCGCAGCGCTATCAGCAGGGTCTGAATCTGGCGTGAAGCGCCTGCGTCGTTGGCGCAGCGCGATGTGGAGCGGGAACACTTACCTAATAATTGGCCTGCTGTGTAGCTTCATCGTCGTGATCATCTCCGCAGCACCAGTAGAGGTGTTTAGTACCTTGGCTGGCCTTGCTTTGATCGGCACATTCTCCGGCTCTGTGGCCGGTGCATGGAAGAACCCTGCGGAACATTCCCGGATGCCTGCTGCGATTACTTTCATCATCGCTGCGTCGGGTCTGACTATCTTCGGCATCGGTGCCGCAGTCTGGTCTATCGCCGGTGGACTTATCGTGCGCGGCATCTTGTTGGCTCGCAAGCAATCTCAGGAAGACAAAATCGCCCAAGAACACGCCGTTCACCAGTAATCTGGATTGGTCTGCAAAAGTTGCGAGCAACCAGCCGGGGGCTGGTGATTAAAGGAGAATCTTCATGGCCTATTTTATTCGTCAAGGCGCGAACACCTTTCTAGCAACACCGGAAACTGGAGGTGCGTGGAATCCTGAAGAACAGCACATTGCGCCGATGATTGGCCTTTTAACGCACCTAACGGAACTTGACCATAAACAGCGCGACGAAGACGCTGCGCTTGTTCCAGGGCGCATGTCCGTGGAGATTCTTGGGGTACTAGGCTACGAGCCTTTCGATGTCGAAGTAGAAGTCATTCGACTCGGACGTACCATCGAACTAGTTGAAGCCGTATGCATACAAAACGGGCGTCCTGCCGTGCGTATGCGTACTTGGTTTATGGCGCAAACCGATACCTCCTCAAGTGCCGGAACCGCTTTCCCGTTGATACCTGGTCCCACTACAGAGAAGTCTCTTCCTGGCCTGGGAACGAACTGGGGTGGTGGATTCGTGGAATCTATCAAGGGATACCGCAAACCAGGGGAGCTAGGCCGCGGGTTTGCGTGGTGGCAAACCGACACCGAACTTATCGAATCCGAACCAGCTTCTAACCTGGCCGCGTTTATGGGGCTAATGGACATGACCAATGGCATCGTTGTGCGCAAAGATCCCAGCGAAGTTATCTATCCTAATCTTGACCTCACCGCGCACCTGTTCCGGATGCCTGAAGGCAAGTGGCTGGGCGCCGATGTCAGTGTGAGCTTCGGAGCCAATGGCATCGGCGAGACCCATTCCGTGATTCACAATGGGAACGGCCCCGTCGGAACCTGCTCGCAGATCCTCACTGTCCGCCCACGTACGTAGTCGACGCATATAACTTTCAACTGGCGATACTATGCACAACGCTGTAAACTTGCCAGCGTTTGTGCAGAACAACGATAGTTTTCGAGGGAAATCTACGAACTGGTATTGTCCTACCCCTTACCGGTGGACTCCTAGCCCAGTTGAGACCGGCGTCACTTATGTGACCAGGGTTAAGACCACAAGGATTTTCAGCAAACCTCTTCCACCGAAAAATGCCGCGGGTTAAGCTGCAGATATAAGAAGTTACCGACAGCAAAGGAGATTAGATGAAAGAAAATACGCGTCATATTTCTCGACGCAACTACGGTGAGCATCCTTAAAAAATAGAAGCGGCATAGCCATAATCCAGAACTTCTAGCCACCAACAATTGTCGAAGTAGAGGAGCTACTAAGGATGCACAACGCGAATAGCGTCATCCCGAATCATCCTCAACAAGCACAGTTCTAACCGGTCAATCATTATCCACAGATAAGCAGCGGAATAACCACTGAATCGATCCGCACCTCGACCGCAAGAGTAGTACACCGCAAGTTGACCCACATGATTCGGGATTTTCAATGAATAAACGCATATAAACTACCGATAGCCAGGCAATTTGTCTTAAAAGCTATCGGTAGTTTACTCTTATCAAGTCCGAAAGGTACAGGCCCCGTTCGTCTAGCGGCCTAGGACGCCGCCCTCTCACGGCGGTAACACGGGTTCAAATCCCGTACGGGGTACAAATTAGAGGCAGTCAGTATTTCAACTGGCTTCCTCTTCTCATTGCTTGCGTGTTGAGGATTCGCCGGAATGGCATACAGATTGGTTTCCGAATTTTCTATATATCCTGGCGCAGGGGAGTGGAGTGCAAACATAATCTCCGAACTGGGCCAACTGAAAGGGTATATAAATTTCAGAATCGGTCCGTCGGCAGCTTTAGCCTTTCATATTTACTGTTGTGATCTGCAGATTCTTGTTGCGGATAACAGCACCTACTAGTTAACTATTCAATTTGATTCGGGTTTTATTAAAAACCTTCAGCGGCTCTACCTGCAATTATTGCAACATTGGCCGATATTTAATTAATAGTTTGTTAAGTCGCGCGCGTTTACTAATTCTCTGTTACGGTAGGCATTGTAGATGGCCTGCCCCATTCGAGCTTCCCCCGAGGCTTGGACAGTGTGCGCGGGCCATCTACCCCGTTTGGGGAAAGACCTTCGTTAGGTCAGGGAAAGAAATCCAGTGTACGAGCGTATATATGTTCGATCTAGTACGTCCTATGTCCGACGCCTGAGCTAACGTCAGGCTCATGACAATTGAAAAAGAAGCAGAGGCACCACAGGTGCAAGAATCAGATAGTGATTCTGAAAAGAAGTTCCGTCTCGTTGATGCGCAGTGGCTGCGCGCCCAGCGTTCCGCAGTGAATGGGGAAGTGGAGCTTAAAGTCTTCCAAGACAAACTCACTGACGCCGCGACGTCGTTTCAAAACAGTCAAGGTCATGGTGTCGGCGTTGCTATCGCCATGACTCTGGGAGCTATCGTTCTTGGCGTCCTAGGCGTATCACTCGGTATTTTCATCATGGTCTTGGCCGGTGACTGGATTTCTTCGATGGCGGAGGGCTAAAACAATGGGTAAGGGTGGATCAGGCTGCGCTGCAGTCGTCGTTATTGTTTTTGTTATCGCTGTGGTGGTGTGGGCAGCAGCAATTGCATTTTGGCTCTTTGGTGGATTAATTGTTTTGGGATCTGTCCTGATGGCAATCTTCGGCATAGTCCATGCATGGGCCGAAGTAGCGCGCAAAAAGGAAAGTGCTCGCACCGCAGAAGTCGTGGAGCTAATGGCCCTGGATTGTGCTCAGGACCTTCGACGCTTGCAGTACCGTTGGGCTGAAGCTGTCACGACAAAAGGCATTGGTACGCAATTGGAAGAGCAATTGCGTTTAAACCCAGCCCTGGCAGAAAACCGAAGCCGTCAAATTGAAGCAATGATCGTGCTGGTTGAACAAGCGCCTGCAACCGAGCAGCGCCTCGAAGCGATTTCTCAAGCGGAAAGTTTCCGTCACGAAATGCTAACGCAGATGGCGCAATAAAAACCCGGGTCCTAGGCGTTGTTTGTTAGCTCCATGGTTACGTGAGGAATGCCGTCCTCGTAGAAGACTTCGCTAACCGCAGTAAAACCAAACGATCCGTACCATCCTTGCAGCGGTGCCTGGGCATCCAAGACAAGCTTTAGCTCAGGGGCGATTTGTGCACAGCGTTCCAAGGCGTAGGCAAAGAGTTCGCGTGCGGCACCTGTGCCGCGATGCTTAGCCGCGACGACGACACGACCGATTCGGAGGGCATCTGCATCGCGCAAGATACGGATGGTGCCAGCAACTTCATCGTCGACGGTGACCCACAGTTGCTCACTGTCTGGCTCTAAGTCGCGACCGTCAAGTTCTGGATAGGGGCAGTTCTGCTCGACCACGAATACGTCGGTGCGGATCTGCAGAATCTTGTACAAGATGCGTGGATCCATGGTGGAGATGTTTTCGTTAAAGAATTTGTGCGTCATGGCTTGCTCCCTAAGAATTTGGTGATGATTGCGGAATTGGTAACGGCAGTTGTTTTGAGATGGTGGCTTGGGCTAATTGCGGTGTCTAGGCATCGGCAAGCGAATCGATCTCCTGGTTGAGAAGCAAACGCTGGGTATCCGCGCTGTACATTTCCGGATCCAGCGAGGACAGCGTGGCAAGCCCCTCTGTCAGGGCGATGAGCTTTACCGCGCAGGCTTGCGCCTCGGACTCTGAGACCGATGGCTTGAACTCAGTAACAAGACGCGTGATGCGCTGGAGCCAGTTGCGGTTGCCGGAAACATGGAGCTGACGAATCTCGCTGTCCGGTAGGGCAGCAGCCGCAAACCCCATCCAGACACGTGCTTCCTGCTGCCTTTCGGTATCCAAGGTAAGCGAGCCGGAAAGAACCTCGTACAAGGTGTCTCGCGGATTGAGGGCGAGCTTCTCCGCTTTATCGGCACGCGCACCCGTGCGCATGTAAAGCACTTCCCGGGCATGAGTAAGCATTGCGGTTCGGGTCTTGAAATGGTGCATGAGAAGCCCAGTGGTGCACTCAGCTCGATCAGCCACACGTCGAACTGTCGTCGCTTCAATTCCATCATTGGCAACTGTTTCCCACACCGCTTGGGAAAGGCGCAGATTGGTGGCTTCGGTTGTGTCCACAGACAAAGAATATCCTCTCGTAACAACTGTTACGGAAAGGTTAGGTTTGTCTATTGGTGTTGTCAACGGGGAAGTGCCGTTTCGGGGTAGTTGGTACGGGTATTCCGCGTAGTTGGTACCCGTGTTCCGTATAAGTGGTACTGCTTGGGGGTTTGGGTCATTGTTTTAGGTGGCGGTGCCACGTCTTGTGTCATCGCGTCACCTTTCATGAGTCAAAAAAGGGGCCTGTAATGGCTAACTTCAAAGAAATCATGGCGATGTGTTTAGACGGGGTGAGCTATTCTGCAATAGCTTCTGCCCTGGGATGCTCACGTCGTGATATCGCAAAGACCAAGGCTGTGATTGCATCAGAGTCGGTCACCAAAGAATCGTTTCCCCAGCTTGCGCCCGAGTTTTTCGAGCATCACTTCGGCGATAACCGTACTGTGCGTAAGAAGCATTATCACCAGCCAGACTTCCAAGCCTTGGCGAAGCGTTTGGCAGCAAATAAGCATCTGACCCGGCATAAGCTATGGATGGATTATCTTGCCATTGATGCCGGTCCGGACGAAGCAAAGTATCAGTACTCGCAGTTCTGCGGGCATCTGCGCGACTATGTGCAAGCCTCGGGGCTTGACAGCGTGATTGAACATGAGCCGGGCCAGGAACTCTATGTTGATTGGGCCGGCGATAAGATCCCGGTCATCGACCAGGCCACCGGACTGGTTGGGATGAAGGCCTCGTTGTTTGTCGCAGTGTGTCCATATTCTGGGTTATTGTTTGCCCTGGCTGCCGCAAATGAGAAAATGCCAGCCTGGATTGACTGTCACGTCCAAGCGTTGAACTATCTCGGGAAAGTACCAGGGATCATCGTCCCTGATAATGCATCTACCGCAACGTATCGGCCGTTCAAAGCACAACCAGCTCGTCGTATCCATGACCGTTACGCTGATTTCGCTACGTTCTACGACCTGCTTATCGTGCCAGCACGACCAAGCAAACCGAAGGATAAAGCCGCAGTAGAACGCGCCGTGCAAACAGCCTATAGCCGTATCCTGGGCTATTTTGATGGTCAAATCTTCTACAGCCTGGATGAGCTCAACGAAGCCATCATCATCCGCGTTGACGATATCAACGACAACCTCGTACGCACTGATGGGATGAGCCGACGCGAGCTATTTGACGCGGATGAAGCACCCTTGATGCGGGATCTACCCGCGGTAGCTTTTACCGAAGTGTCCTGGCGTGATGTCAAAGTCGATCGCAACTGGCACATCACCTGCGACCACCAATACTATTCGGTACCGTTTCGTCTCATCGGGAAACGACTTCGAGCCCGTTTGACCAAAGACCTCGTCAGCATCTTCGACGGGGACACACTGGTAGCAGAACACAGCAGGCTACAGGGATTTCGCTACCGATACAGCACCGACCCGGCGCATAATCCTGATGGTGATACCCACGGAGTCGAAGTTCTCACCCGTGATGAACTGCTCAAACGCGCATCCTCGTTCGGGCCGGCAACTACCAAGGTCATCACACTAATCCTCAAGCGCAATGAAAAAGCCATTCCCCGCGGGCTACACACCGCACGCAACATACTGGTCAAACTTGGCAACAAGCACAACAAGACCAGCTTGGAGCCTGCCTGCCAGAAAATACTTGAGCATAATCTAGCACCGAATATGCAGGTCATTGCCCGTATCCAAACCGATATCGCACGCAATCATCAACAACAGTGCGCACCACCGACAGTCGTTTCAGGTGATAGGGCACGCAAACCTGTTGATATCGACAAAGTCGCAGGCGCTGTCTTCATTCGCCCGGCAAGTCACTATGACCAGGTCAAGGAGGTATAGCCATCATGTCATTGTTAAGTATTGATGAAACCACCCGGGCACAATTACGCCAGCTGCGGCTATCCACATTTGCTGATGTCTACTTTGAACTCGCAGCGGATGAAGAAATGACCAATGCGCTGCCGGAAGAGATCTTTCTCAAAGCAGTGGCCCAAGCCGCCGAACAACGCCGGCAACGCAATATCGCCAAAGCCATCACCCAAGCCAAATTCCGCTACCCCGATGCCACGTTGGCCGAGGTGATTAACCCACAAGATCGTGGTATCAACCTGCGCCAGCTCAAACGCTTGTCCGCGACAAACTGGCGTGAAAACCCCACCAACGTCCACGTGCTAGCACCGACCGGTACCGGTAAAACCTATATCGCCTGCGCTTTAGGCATTGCCGCCTGCCAAGCAGGCTACTCGGTAGCCTACTACCGACTTGATCAACTTGTGGATGCTTTAACGGTCTTCCTGCCAGCAGATAAGCGTTATGCAGACCTTATGCGACGGCTGCAAAACATAGACGTTCTCATCCTGGATGACTTCCTGACCATAGGAATCGACCAACGTGGACAAGAAGACCTCACCAAAATCATATTCGACCGCGACGGCAGACTACCAACCATTGTCGCCTCGCAAACCTCCGCCGCCTACTGGCTTGAAGCCCTCCCCGATAGAGTCGGCGCCGACTCCCTAGTCAGCCGACTTAACACCGGCCAACGCATCAACCTCGGCGACTACGACATGCGCCAACACCTGGCCTACACCCACCACACCACCGACTAACAACACTGACCCCTGGTAGCAGCCCACCGACCAAACAAGCTGCCACCAGGGGCCAACCCCAGTACCAACAACCCGGAAACTCTAAGTACCAGCTCCCCGGAACACCGGTACCAAAACATCGGAGTCAGCAGGAAGGGGTAGGGGTGTGATCGAGTATGGGCTGGCCTCTTTTTGGCTGGCGGCGGGGAAAAGAACCTTTCCTTAGTAAAGCACCCTTGAACCAAATCTTTTTCTATCTAAATGCAACCCGTCTGTCTGCTGTTTTGGTGGGTTTTGAAGTGTTTCGAAAACATTGTTTTGTAAATGTGTTGCGCACGTGAAAGAGTGTGCTAGAGTTGTCTCCAGTAGGCGGCCTGCCCCATTCAAGTATCCCCCCCGAGACTTGGACAGTGTGTGCGGGTCGTCTACCCATATTTAGAGGAAGCCTCTTCGCAACGGTGAAGAGGCTTCCTCTCTTCCTTCTTCCCACTAGTGTGAAGTCTTGAACAGTAATGAGTTTTATAAAGGCATATGGGGAAGCTCTGAACCTCACCAGCCGCACCTGGTGTTCGCTGATGCTGGAGCGGTCTCAGGAAGCGATGGCTGCAACCGGCTCATGGGTCAGTGGACTGTGGAAGACGGTGTAATCACTTTCAGTCAGATGGCATCGACGATGATGTACTGCGAAAGTGTGGACACTTGGCTGCGTGGGGTAGTTACCGCGTATGTGCAAGGGGATGTCCTGCACATAGCCGACAGCGAGGGGAAAGAGATAGGGACATTGCCAAAGGATTACACTGCGGGTGGCTAAGCCGGTTTAGCTACTTTTAAGCGGTGGCGAGTGTGCGTGGCTCGGTGTGAATCATTGATCGGGAGCTGGGGAGGGCCTTATCGATGGCGGCTTCGAGGGCATCGGCAAGCTCATGCGCGTATTCCACGGTCCACTCACCGGGCACGGTCATGATCATGTAAACGAAACGCTGGCGGCCAGAAGCCACGGTCTTAAGGTCTTCAATAGCCACGCCGTATTCTGCTTCAAAGTCGGCGATGACGGCTTTGACAACTTCGACGTCTTCGGGTGGGAGCGCCTCACTAATGAGGTTGCTCAATGATTGTTGCAGGAGTTTGTAACCAGTCCACAAGATGTTGACGCCAACCAGCAGAGCAATAACAGGGTCGAGCCAGAACCAGCCGGTAAACGCAACCGCGGCGATGCCGGCGACGACACCGACGGTAGTCCAAACATCGGTAAGCAAATGGTGCCCATCGGCATTAAGTGCTGCCGAGCGGTACTGCTTGCCGGCCTTGAGCAAAGCCAGGCCGACGCCGAGGTTAATGAGCGTTGCGGCGATGGAGAGAAACAGGCCGATACCGACTTGCTCCAAGGGCGTGGGATCTAGCAGCCGGCCGATGGCGGTGTAGATAATCATCGCAGCGGCGACGAAAATCATGGCGCCTTCTACCAGTGCTGAGACGTATTCGGATTTGCCGTGGCCGAAATTGTGGTTGGCATCGGCAGGCTTAGCGGCGATGCGGATGGCGATTAATGCCACGATGGCGGCGACGAGATTGACGACTGATTCCAGTGCATCGGATAGGAAGCCGACGGAGCCGGTGAGATAAGCCGCGGCGCTTTTGAGCGCGATGGTTAAGATGGCGGCAGCGATGGAAAAGAGCAAGAAGCGTTCGATGATCTTCTGCTCTTTTGCATGACTTGTCACAGCGAGACCTTATGCAAACGGGTGCCGGGAGAGTTCCTGCCCGACACGAGGAATACGGGCAGAAGGTCTCGTTCGCTAACCAGTGGTGAGCTGGTGGCCGGGCTTAACGCCAGTATGTCGACCACTCATCGCCATAAAAATTATGGGTGTGAACTACTCCCCTTCGAAAGGGGATGTCTACTCGGTGCGCCCGTGAAATCAAGAGCTAAATCTGTAGCACACAGAAGCAACGTAGGGTGGGGAAGATGAACGACTCCACGCACAAGCAATTTCCACAACTTGTTGGTGACGTAGCGGAAGTACTCTCCGCTCCTGCGGATGCATCAGGCTCCATCTGGAAACTAGAACCGCACACGCGCGGGCTTGATTGCAATGTGATTGCTATTCCGGCAGGCGAGGAAATCGGAAAGCACGAAGGACCCGACCTAGACGTGGTCATCGTCGTGCTGGATGGTTCTGGCGTGCTGGAGACGGAAGAAGAGACCATTAACTTGGAAAATGGCTCCATGGTCTGGTTGCCAAAGCTTTCTGTCCGCCGCTTTGTGGCAGGGGAGAAGGGCTTGCGTTACTTCAGCGTGCATACGCGTAAACGCGGGCTGCAGATCGGACGTCCACCAGCCCACGACTAGATCAAGCGTTCGGTAGAATTCGCCACATGGTTAATAAACCACTTGCTCGCGCCCGACTCATCACCCAAGGTGTTGCGGTGCCCCTAGAAAGCAAAGCGCCTGCGGGCACTCCCGAGCATGCGCAAGAGATCGCATCTTACTTTGCTGCGACCCAAGGCCAGGATTTTCCTGGAGCTATCTCTTCACTGGCGTATCGCATGGGCACTGTCGGTGCGGTGGACGCGGTACGTGAAGCGTTTAACCAAGGTTTTATCGTGCGTGGATATCCCATGCGCGGCACAGTCTTTGTTACCTCCTCTGCTGACCTTGCCTGGATAACCCAACTTTGCGGCGCACAACGACTCAAAGCCATGGAGAAAAACCGCCCGCGCTTAGGCTTAAACAACTCCCATGTAGACCAAGCCGCGCAGATTATTCACGAGGTAGCCGGCAAACATGGCGCTACCCGTGCTGAACTCTTCGAAGCCTTTCAACAAGCAGGCATACCCATGCCACCTGGCAATGGGTATCACCTTGTGCGCTCCATGCTGCACGCCGGCACCGTGGTGTACGGACCAATTGCTGGAGAATCCAACCGCGTGGAAAACCTCGTGATGCTAGCCAAAGACTGGCTCCCATCGGGTACAGACCTAGAGGGTGTATTCAACGGAGATGAGCATGCCGCGATCACAGAGCTTCTCCGCCGGTATCTCAACAGCCACGGTCCTGCGACTCTGCGCGACTTCGCTTGGTGGTCAAAATTGCCTCTGGGTAAGATTCGTAAAGCCTTCGCCGATATTTACACCGACTACGTCTCTTGGGGCGCAGCTACCAGCGCGCCGGGAAGGTCAACGGGTAACTCGGTACCTGGTGAGGAACTTTGGGTGCGTGAAGATGCGCTGGATAGAATTGCTGAACACGAAAAGCAAGCAAATGTACTTCGGCTTCTAGCCGCCTTTGATGAAATCATTCTGGGCTACCAAGACCGCATGTACATTGTTCCGGAGCAACACCATGCCGCTTTGGTGCCGGGAAACAATGGCGTCTTCCGGCAAGCCGTCGTGGCATCCGGCGAAGTGGTGGGCTTTTGGAAACGTCAGGGGCCTGCCTCAAAACGCAAGATTGAAGTTGAGGAATTCAAGGCGTTGAGCGCGACCCGCGCCAAGCAGGTGCAGGCGCGGTTTAACGCTTATCCCTTTGCCAATTCCTAAGGCTGGTTAGAACATGTAGACCGCAGCGCCCACGCCACCGGAACAGGTAATCAGGTTGTCTTGACCGGTGACACAGTCCATGTCATAGTCCTGACTGGTAACTGGGCTGTGTGCGTCGACCGTGGTGGGCGTGGCGTCTCGCGCATTATCTTCTGGCGTGGAGCCTTGGATAAGCCCGGCGAAGACTTCGCCGGCAAATTCACAACTGGTGTTGGGGCCCACCGCCAGGCCATGGACTCCATAACCATTGCCCATCATGCACAAGGTAGCGTCGCGTTCTCCCAAAGTTAGCGCATCGCCGTTGGTGATGTCCCCGTCTTTGAGTTGGTCATAAATCTGGCCATACAAAGCTTTGGTCGCCGCGGGATCACTTGTGCGTGGTGTAGATTCTGCCGCGCCGGCGATAGCCGGGGTGCTAAGCCCGGCGGCAATGAAGCCGGCGAAGAGAATTTTGGCGGGTGTTCCGATGTGCGTGTTCATACCTGTTAAGGTTATGCCATCAAGCTGGCAAACTGACTGCTTTTGGGTAACGGCGCGGCGGCTTTTTGGCAAAGCTTGAAGCACTAGCTTCGCCGCGAATTTAGTACATGTAGACCACGGCATTATCCCCACCGGTACATGTGATGAGATTGCGCGCATCGGTCGAACAATCCATCGTGTAGGTCTGATTGGTCACTGGACTTGTTACTTCAAAGGCCTGCGGCATCGTGTCGCGGATGCTTTGTTCGGTCGGATTCAAATCGGTGGTGGCGGCTTCGAGCAGTTCCGATGCAAAATCGCAGCTGGTATTAGCACCGGTGGTCACTACATTGAGCCCGAAACCGTCACCGTGGATGCACAGTTCAGTGGGCTGGCCATCGATGGTGAAAGTGTCGCCAAAGTTGCCGTTGTTGCGCATTTCTTCTGCCATTAGAGCCTGAAAATCTTCAGGGGTTTGTTCGGCTTGGTCTGGCTGCTCAGGTTCCGGTGACGAGTTCTGGTCTTCTTCGGCGGGGATTCCGGCGCTATTAGAAGCCGAGTCTTCGGCTATTTCAGATTCGCCTCCGGCATTGTCATCGGTGCCTTCGGTATTCGAAGGTGCTGTGGTGGTTTCATCAGCAGTGACTTCTTGAGTTACGGTGGACGTTGCTGCGACTTCTTCGTCAGCGGGTGCGCCGCAGGCGCCTAAGACTAGTGCAGTTGATGCGGCAACTAGTGCAAGTATGCGTTTCATAATGAGGTCCTTCCTCTTGCTCTGTGGAGAGCGCGGTGGGGTGTCTCTTCTGGGTGATAATTCGCCGACGCTTATGGCTGGGCATCCATTGTAATGCGCCTCACAGCGGATTTGTCGAGGGTAGACTCAATTGTTATGAGCGATCGACTTCTCCGTGCCATCAATGCCGCTGCCTGGGCGCATGGCGGACAGTTGCGTAAAGGAACTGAGATACCTTACATCTCCCATGTGTTTGCAGTAATGCACTTGGTTAGCCAGCAACCCGGCGTGGATGAAGATACCCAGATCGCCGCGCTTTTCCACGACGTATTAGAAGATGCTTCAGAACGCTATTCTGCTGTCACCATGGAAGAAGAATTCGGCGAAGACGTCGTGGAAATCGTGCAGTGGGTGACCAAAGATAAAGGACTGTCATCGTGGCGTGAGCGGGCAGAAGCCTATCTGGAAAAGCTCGACGATGCCCCGCGGGAAGCCCTGGTTATTGCTGCCTGCGACAAAGTACATAACCTAACTTCCATACTGGGCGATTATGAGGAGATAGGCGAACAGCTGTGGTCGCGGTTTAACTCTGGCAAGGAATCCCAGCGTTGGTGGTATTGGGCAGTGTATGAAACTCTGCAGCGTCGTTTGCGTCGGTTGGGTTCTGTCGATTTGCCGATTTTGGATGACTACCGCGCGCTGTTAGTGGACTTTGACGCAATTGGGGACGCTTAGCACAAACTTGCTTTTTCTATGAACAATGCGTGGTGGCGAGGAACTCTATTTACATAAAAGCTGCTCAATATGTGCAATGTCTGGTGCGTAGCTTCATCGATCGAGGAGACAAATAGGTCTCGCGTATTCAATCCCTTGCATCCGCAGGGGTTTAAAGACTTGCGCTGAGCTTTCCGGCAGCTTCAAGGAGTTGAGTGCCGAATTTCTTATAAGGAGAAGGCTTGAAGCGGTCGACGGAGCCGGAGATGGATAACACGGCGGCGAGTTGGCCATTGGCGTCCATGATGGGGGCGGAGACGGAGGCCAGGCCCGCTTCACGCTCTTCGACGGATTCGGAGTAGCCTGCTCGTTTGGCAGCATCGACATCATCTTGGCTAAAGGTTGCGCCGTCGATGGTGATCTCAGCGAAAGCGGCGATGACGCGGGCTGCGGAACCTGAAGTAAGTGGTAGCTGGCTGCCTACGGGTACAACGTTGTGCAGACCTTGGCTGGGCTCGGCGGTGGCTACGCAGGTACGGGTGGTTTCTGTCCACTGATATAACTGAATGGATTCGCCGGTATCTTCCATCAGCTGATGCATAATTGGCTTAGCGCTGGTGAGCAAATCATTGCGGTTGCCGGGAAGCGCGGATCCGATGGTCCATTTGCCTTCGGGGGTGCGTGCAACCAGCCGATGAGCTTCTAAAGCTGTGGCCAGCCGGTGTGCGGTTGCCCGTGGCAAGCCGGTGGTCTCGCACAAATCATTGAGCGTTGATGGTTTGTTGGCGGCGGCCATCATAATCGCTACTGCGCGATCGAGTACCTTAATGCCAGAAACTGCGCTATAATCTCCCATATATTGAAACATACGTCCCAATTAGTGAGATTTCAAGTGGAGTGATGAAATGTCCGAGAAATTGACGCTGGCAGAAAAGGTGTGGCGCGACCACGTTGTTACCAAAGGTGAGAACGGTGCGCCAGACCTGATTTATATCGATTTCCAGCTGTTGCACGAGGTTACCAGCCCACAGGCTTTTGACGGTCTGCGCTTGGCCGGACGAAAGATGCGCCACCCCGAGCTGCATCTGGCGACCGAGGACCACAACGTGCCCACCTTGGGAATTAAAACCGGTAACTTGCTGGAAATCATCGATAAGACTTCCCGTACCCAGGTATCTACGCTGCGCGATAACTGTGAAGAATTCGGAGTGCGTCTGCACTCCATGGGCGATGAACAGCAGGGCATCGTCCACACCGTTGGTCCTCAGCTGGGCATTACCCAACCCGGCATGACCATTGTGTGTGGTGACTCGCATACCTCTACCCACGGTGCCTTCGGCTCGATTGCGATGGGCATCGGTACCTCTGAGGTAGAACACGTCATGGCTACCCAGACCTTGTCGTTGAAGCCTTTTAAGACCATGGCTATTGAAGTCAAGGGTGAATTAAAAGAAGGCGTATCCGCCAAGGACTTGATTTTGGCGATTATTGCCAAGATTGGCACCGGCGGCGGCCAAGGCCACATCATCGAATACCGCGGTGAAGCGATTCGCAAGATGTCCATGGAAGCACGCATGACTATTTGCAACATGTCCATTGAGGCAGGCGCACGCGCGGGCATGGTCGCACCAGACCAGATTACTTATGACTACGTCGAAGGCCGCGAGTTCGCACCGAAGGGTGAGGACTGGGACAAGGCAGTTGAATACTGGAAGACTTTGCCTACCGATGAAGGCGCAGTCTTTGACACTGTCGTGGAAATTGATGCCGATGAGCTGACCCCATTTGTTACCTGGGGTACCAACCCTGGGCAAGGTCTGCCATTGGGTGCTGTTGTACCAGATCCAGAAGATGCTGGCGATGACAATGAGAAGTCAGCTATCTCTAAGGCGCTGGAGTACATGGACTTGACCCCAGGTATGCCGCTGCGTGATATCTCCATCGATACTGTCTTCTTGGGCTCGTGCACCAACGCGCGTATCGAAGACCTGCGTGCAGCAGCAGAAGTGGTCGAAGGCCGCACGATTGCCGCAGATACCCGCATGATTGTTGTGCCATCCTCTGAGGTTGTAAAGAAGCAGGCCGAGAATGAAGGCCTGGATAAGATCTTCACCGACTTTGGTGCGGAATGGCGTACCGCAGGCTGCTCGATGTGCTTGGGCATGAACCCAGACCAGCTGAAGCCAGGTGAGCGCTCCGCGTCGACCTCAAACCGTAACTTCGAAGGCCGTCAGGGCCCTGGTGGACGTACCCACTTGGTCTCCCCATTGGTTGCCGCAGCTACTGCTGTTACCGGTCACTTGTCTTCGCCAGCTGACTTGGATCCGCGCGAGTCTGCAGCGCAGGCCTCTTAAGACACCCGGCTACGAATCAAGCCACGAATCAGGCTACGAAGACGAATAGAGAGAAGAGAGAAATGGAAAAGTTCACCACGCACACCGGCATTGGCGTTCCTCTGCGTTATTCTAATGTGGATACCGACCAGATTATCCCGGCGGTCTACCTCAAGTCTGTCAAGCGCACGGGCTTTCAAGATGGCCTGTTTTCCAACTGGCGCAAAGACGAGAACTTCGTTTTAAACCAAGAGCCGTACAAGAATGGCTCGGTGCTGTTCGCTGGCGCGGACTTCGGCACGGGTTCTTCCCGTGAGCACGCAGTATGGGCATTGGGCGACTACGGCTTCAAGGCGGTATTTTCCTCCCGCTTCGCCGATATTTTCCGCGGCAACTCCGGCAAGGCTGGCATGCTGACCGGCTTGATGGAACAAGAAGACATTGAACTTATCTGGAAGCAGCTGGAATCCGGCGATACGGAAGTTACCGTCGATTTGGAAGCACGCACTGTCACCGTTGGTGGCAATGTCTACAGCTTCGACATTGATGACTACACCCGCTGGCGCTTGATGGAAGGCCTCGATGACATCGGGCTGACCCTGCGCGATGAGGATGCTATTTCCAACTTTGAAAATAAGCGTCCTGCATTTAAGCCAGCAGTGGCACCAGGCTCCGGTCCGGTGGCTCAGGTTTAGGTTGATTGAAACTTGTTTAAAACTTATGCCCCAGGGAATACACCCTGGGGCATAAACTTTTGCGAGAACTACTATGAATAAAATGTCCCACACCCCGAAGCCCTCTGGCGAAGCAAAGCGTAGCGATGCGGCTGCGCAGCGCTCGCTTATCCCACCGGCAGGTCCATCCTGGACTGGGTCGTTGATGGGAACCTCGATCATTGCTGCGTTGCTTGCCATCCACGGGCAAGCTGCCGTGGGGTTGGTCTTTGCGGTTATCGGCACTGGCATCTTAGCCGTCACGCTTTATGGATTGGCGCGCTATCGCAGCCCGCGCTTTTTGCCGGAATACATGGGTCCGTGGGGAATGTTTGCCATGGGCGTTATCTCCCTCGGCTCGGCGTGGACAGCAATTAGCGGGGATTCTATCTATCAGCTCATTGGTTATCTCACCGGCGGGTTGGGTGGATTTATCATCGCGCTGAATCAGTGGCGCAAGTTCGTGGGCTCACCGAACTTCCAGTGGGGATTAGCACTTGTAGTACCCATGGTGGCGGCAACTAATGCCGCGCAGCTGGGTTTTATTGGGCTGGGCCGATTTGGTTTCATCCTCGTGTGGATTATCGGCGTGCCCGTCTTTGTCTACGTGTACTTCGCGCTCATGCGCAGACGCACAACCATCCCGGTGCTCTTGGGACACACCGCGTGGATTCCGGTGGGGGTTGTTGGGCAATCCACAGCGGCTGCACAACTGCTTTTCCCGCAAGGATTTGGACTGGCTTATGCCACGGTGATGTTGCCGCTGGGTGCTGCGGCTTGTGTCTTCGCGCTGTATCACCAATTTCGCACTGTACGCGACTGGGCGCCCTATAACCCCGCCCGGTGGGGCGCAACGTTTCCCGTGGGCACGATGAGCCTGGGCACGCACTTTGTTGGGGTTAATGCCCAGATGACCATTTTCGATCTCATCAGCCAGATTTTCTTAGGCCTGCTGATTTTCAACTGGTGCCTATGTGTTGTGCGCTTTAGCTTCTGGTTCGCCCAGTCCTATCGCACTGGCAAGGGTGACGCTAAGTAATCAGCGCCGATGAGCTCGCCTTCTAGGAAGCTTAAAACCCATACGGAAGACTTCTTCACCTTCAGATCCTCGGTGTCCATAAATGCCGGCGCATAAGACTCAATCACCGAAGGAATAGTCAGTCCTTGGGAAACAATGATCGGGGTGCCACCGCGCGCAACGATGGATTTGAAGGCCAGAAGGGCTTTGGAAGGTTGCTCTAACCAGGCGTCATCGCCAAGCAAGGCATCAACGTGCACAGGAAGATTCAGTTCATCTGCAATCGGCGCGGCTGTGTTCAAACAGCGGTCCGGGGTGGCGGAATAAATCGCCGTGGGCTGATAGGGGCTAAGCTCCGCAATGAGCATCTCAGCCTGCCTGCGGCCCTTTTTATCCAGCGGGCGCAAATTATCATCCCCGCTCCAATTCTTGCGGTTATGCGCGCGGGCATGACGGACATAGAGCACTAAAGCATCAGGAATCAGCTGCAGGCGCTTGGCGGCCTTATCCAGCACGTCCTCATCTAGCTGGTAGGTCACGCGCTCGCGGGCCTGCTCAATGGGCATCCAGACCAATTCATCGGCTTCTTCATTCGGGGTAAATTCGCCGGAGAGCACCTGGGCTAGCCAGTAATAGACCACCTTGGTGCGGCCCTGAACCGGGTAGGTGACTTTGCCAACGAGTTTGCCGAGCTTGACCTTGTAGCCGGTTTCTTCCCACAACTCGCGCGCCACGGTAGCAGGCAAGGATTCGCCGGGGTCTACTTTGCCCTTGGGCAAAGACCAGTCGTCATAGTGCGGGCGGTGAATGAGCGCGACCTCGGGGGCAGCGGGGTTCCCGCGCCACAAAATAGCGCCGGCAGCCAGGGTGGTGCGCTTGAACTCAGCCTTGGGATCTACAGGAACGTGCTGCAAGCGGCCGGAGATGAAAGACTTCGAGGAGATGTCCTTATCTGTTTCATGCATGTCTTTAACCTTGGGTGTATTGGCCACTTTATGCTCCTTTGGGGGTGATTGCTTCATCCATATCCTAAACCCTGTCGGGTAATGAGTCAGGGTAAAGCGCGTGCATGTTTTATGATGGGTTGCGTACTAACGGTGCAATGAAAGGTGAATAATGGCACAGGTGGCTGTGATGGGTGCGGGTTCGTGGGGAACCACGCTGGCGAAAGTCTTTGCCGACGCCGGCAGTGACGTACGCCTGTGGGTTCGGCGCCCAGAGTTAGCCGAAGCCATTGCTACCTCGCAGATCAATGCGGACTACCTGCCGAATATTTCGCTGCCAGAATCCATTGCCACCACCACCGATGCCCAAGAAGCCTTGCGCGGGGCCGATATCGTGGTTTTTGCTGTGCCTTCACAGGCGATGCGCGTTAACTTGGCAAACTGGAATGCAGATTTGCCTGCCGATGCCACCTTGGTGTCCATCTCCAAAGGTATCGAGAAAGAAACCTTCAAGCGCATGAGCGAAGTCATTGCCGAGTGCACTGGCGCATCACCTGAGCGCATCGCGGTGCTCTCGGGTCCGAACCTCGCGCGCGAAATCGCCGAGGAACAAGCTGCTGCCACGGTCATTGCGTGCCCGGATGAACAGCGCGCCAAGGCCGTGCAGCAAGCAGTTGCGACGTCCTATCTGCGTCCCTATACCAATACCGATGTTATCGGTTGTGAAATTGGCGGCGCGTGTAAAAACGTCATCGCGCTGGCCTGCGGTGTGGCTACGGGTATGGGCATGGGCACTAACACCATGGCAACGCTTATTACCCGTGGGCTCGCGGAGATTACCCGCTTAGGCGAAGCCCTGGGCGCGGATTCACGCACCTTTGCCGGTCTTGCTGGGTTGGGTGACTTGGTAGCTACGTGTACCTCTGAGTTATCGCGTAACCGCACCTTTGGTTTCCGCCTGGGCCAGGGCGGAAGCTTAGAAGAAGCAGCGGCTGCTACCAATGGGCAAGTTGCCGAAGGCGTGATTTCTTCGGCCTCGATTTACCGCCTCGCCAGCGATCATGGCGTGGATATGCCATTGACCCAAGCAGTCTTTGGGGTGTGCCATAAAAACCTCTCGGCAGAAGACATGGTGATCGCTCTGATGGGTCGCAGCAAGAAGTCTGAAGTTTAATCGCTAGACTAACGGGCTATGACTTCGAAAACCCGCGTAGCTGTCATCTATGGTGGCAAAAGTACTGAGCACTCTGTTTCTTGCGTAACTGCCGGCGCCATTATGAACAATTTGGACCCCCAGCGCTATGAGATTGTTCCCATCGCCATTACCCGTGAAGGCACCTGGACCATTGGTGTTACCGAGGGTTTGGAAATTAAAGATGGCAAGTTGCCAGAGGTAGAAGAAGCCGATGAACTTACCGTTTCTTTAAATCCACAAGGCGCAGGCCAGATTCACAATGTCACCCGCGGGACCTTGCACGCTGAAGTAGATGTCGCTTTCCCGGCACTGCACGGTGTCAACGGTGAAGACGGCACCATTCAAGGTGTCTTTGAAATGGCCGGCATTCCTTATGTGGGACCAGGCGTTATGGCTTCGGCAGTGGGCATGGACAAAGAGTTCATGCGCAAGCTTATGGCAGCTGAGGGCTTGCCAGTTACCCGCGATGTCATCTTGCGTGGGCGTACCGAACTTACTGAGGAAGAAAAGGACTTCTTAGGCCTGCCCGTCTTTGTAAAACCTGCCCGCGGTGGTTCTTCTATCGGTGTTTCCAAGGTGTCTTCCTGGGATGAGCTCGACACCGCTATCGCCGAAGCCGCCAAGAGCGACGACAAGGTCATTGTCGAAGCAGAACTTATCGGCGCTGAGGTTGAAGTCGGAGTGCTTGAATACCCCGACGGCAAGCTGGTGGCTTCCGTGCCAGCGAAGCTGAATGGCACCGAAGATTCCGAGGAAGGCTTCTACGGCTTTGACACCAAATACCTCGATAACACCGTCACCGCGACCATCCCAGCACCTTTTGACGATGACACCATCAAGTCCATCCAGGACCTTGCGATCGAAACCTTCAAGTCACTTAACTGCGAAGGCCTCTCGCGCATTGATTTCTTTGTCACCGACAACGGCCCGATGATCAACGAAATCAACACCCTGCCAGGCTTTACCCCCATCTCCATGTACCCACAGGTCTTCCTAGCCTCCGGTGTCAGCTACCCAGAGCTACTCGACACTCTGCTGGCTACGGCGCTGGCCAAGCGTTGATTCGCGCAGAGCGCTCATCAACAGAAAGATTCAGATAAGGCGCTCATCAACTTAAAGATTTGAATGGCGGTAGTTAGCTTTTATGCTAGCTACCGTTTATTTTTTGTCTCGTCGTGTGGGTCTGCGCGTAGCAGGGCCAAGTGAGAGCACGAGCAGTGCTGTGCCGATTGCTACCATGCCAATCCAGCCGATGGGGGCCAGGCGCTCACCGACGATGAGGACTGCGAGAATAGCGGCGATGGCAGGCTCCGCAAGTGTCAGCGTGGTGGCAGCACTTGCGGTGACGTGCGCTAAGCCGTAGCCGAAAAGAAGGTATCCGATAAACATAGGTACTAGCGCCATATAGACACCCACGGTTAGCGTGCGCGAGTTGGTCAATAGTGGAGCGCCAGTTGCTAGAAGCACAGGCATAAGGGCAAGCCCACCGAGCCCGAAGATAGCGCCCATGCCGGCGGCGCGTCCGATGGTGCCGCGGTCTGTTCGTCCAATGAGGTTATGCGCGCTGAAGGAATAAAGCGCGTAGGTAAACCCGGCGATTAGCCCTAGACCAATGCCAAAGATGGTGGGCCAGGTTTCACTGGGAGCGTTGTGCATCTTCGCCAGGCATAAGAGTGTGCTGCCAGTGATACCGAGTGTGGCGGCAAGCATCCACCAGCGGCTGAGTTTTTGCTTTTCAATGATGCGCTCCAATAAGCCAGAGGTAATGGGCGCAGAACCTAGTGAGACCACGGTACCGATGGCGACACCGGCAAGGTGCATGGAGCTATAAAACGCTAGTGGGTAGATAAAGACGCCTATGGCACCGGTGATGATGGTGCCAATATTTGCACGTAATGCTGCCCGCGCGCGGTATAGCGCCGGCAGGGCGATGAGTGCTTGCAGTAGTCCGCCAATGCCTAATGCCGCAGCACCCATTGCCAAAGGTCCTACTTCCGGGGCAAATGTGGCAGCGGTTCCCGTTGTACCCCAGAGCGCTGCCGCACCAAGCACGGAGAGAGTTCCCAGCAGTGTGCCTGCCGGCTTAGTGGGCGACTGCGTGCTACGTGGCTGCGGCGTGCGTGGCTGCGGCGTGCGTGGCTGCGGGGCAGACAAGGTCTTAGTCTTGCTCGTCGGTGTTGGCGGTGATGACGCCGCCTAGTTCCACAAGAGCGGTGTTGGCGACATCCTGTGGGGCGCTGACGGCAATATCGGTTTCACGTCCGAGTGCAAACCAGGTGCCGGCGGTGGTTCCTTCGCCCAAGGTGGTGTCTTGGAACCAGGGGATCTCATTGACCTGCTGCAGCTGCGCGCCGGCCTCATAACCTTCTGGTGGGGCAACACCACAGCGGATAACAACTGGCTCGCGGCCTTCGGCGCCCCAAGCGGCGGTGTTATCTTCGTCAACGTCGAAACGCTCGTAGTCTTCACCGATAGTGTCAGGCAGGGCGTCCATCAATGGGGAACAGACCTCAGCATTGGTTGCTGGCTCCAGCTGGGACAGGGGAGCAGGACGTGGTGCTTGTGGGTCTTTGCTGAGAACCTCCAAAGCCTGGCTAAGGCCCTTGGGCTTTTCATCAGTGTGGGTGGTGACTGCAACCGATGGGGTGTAGTCGGTGTTGTACCAGGTCGCAAGCGTAGAACCTTCGGTCATATCGCGAACTTCTAGCCACTGGGAGCCATCGATATCAACGGTTTGGGAATAGTCGGTGTACTGCAAAGGCATATCCACGCCACAGCGCAAGACCGTGGCCATGGAAGAAATATCGGCCCATGCTGCCACACCCTCGGGAGCGGGCTCAACCAACTCGGAGCGCTTTTGACCCATCATCCGCTCAGGCAGATTCTCCACGAGCTCCGCGCATTCAGGAAGGGATGCATCCGGGGAGTCAATCGCACTGACTGAAACAGGTTGTCTTGCCACATTTTCAAAGTAATATTTTGTGCCAAACAACACGCCAACCACTAAAGCTAAAGACAGCCCAAGTGAAACATAAATAGCCGGGCGATTAAATTGGGTATTCATAAAGCCACATGTTACTGAAAGGCAATCTGTGAAAAATACTCCGACCCTCCGTGAGGTAGGCGAACACGGTGTGATTCAAGAAATCATCGCCGCCGCCCCCAGTTCCCTCAACGGAGATGACGCCGCCGTACTTTTACCCATGGCGCCGAATTCGCGCACAGTGGCTACAACAGACATGTTGGTTGAAGGACGACACTTTCGCCTGGATTGGTCCACGCCCTACCAAGTCGGTATGAAAGCCATTACCCAAAACTATGCTGATATCGAAGCTATGGGCGCACGCCCCATCGGCGCGCTTATGGCACTCGGTGCGCCTTTAGACACCCCGGTGTCAGTCGTGCGGGAGATTGCAGAAGGCATCGCAAAGCGAACCGGCGACTACAACACGGAGCTTGTCGGCGGCGATGTTACCCAGGCGGAGAAAATCACCGTCTCTGTTACCGCCATTGGCGCACTCGGCGGGGATAGAGAACCCTTAGCCCTAAGTGCCGCGCGCGCCGGGCAAAAGGTTGTGGCCCACGGCAAAATCGGATGGTCGGCTGCCGGGTGGGCATTGCTGGAACGCTTTGGCACGAATCTTCCTGATTCCTCGCTGCAGCCGTTGGTGGATTTTCACTGCTCACCTGTCATTGACCCCGGCCGCGGGGTAATTGCGCGTGCCACGGGTGCCACCGCGATGACGGATAACTCGGATGGGTTAGTACATGACCTCACAACCATCGCGAAGCGCTCAGCGGTGAAGATCAATATCTTTACTGACGCGGTAGCCCCCGATGAGCTACTGGTTCGCGCCGGTGAGCTTTTAGACCACGACCCGTGGGATTGGGTCCTAGCTGGGGGAGAAGACCACACCCTTTTAGGCACCACCATGAAAGATGCCCCTTCAGGCTTTCGCGTCATTGGTGAAGTTACCCGCCGCAATGGCGACGGGGTGCTGACCATCGATGGGCAACCCGCGCGCTATTCCACCGGTTGGGAGTCATTCCCCAGCGACAGCGCACTGAAATCAGTGCGCTCTTTGGAGGAGGAACGTTAATGCATCCTGACTGGCAACCTATTCTCCAACCGGCGCTCGATAAGATAAGCCCGGATATCTACGGACCCAACACGCTGCCGGCACGCGATGATGTCATGCGCGCTTTTGACTTGGCGCCAGGTGACGTCAAAGTCTTAATTCTCGGCCAAGACCCGTATCCCACACCCGGGCATGCCATGGGGCTATCTTTTTCCACCCAACCCGGTGTGCGCCCACCGCGCTCTTTGGTCAATATCTACGCTGAACTCGAATCAGACCTTGGCCTTGTGCTCAGTGATGCCGGCCGCGCCAACGGTGACCTCACCAGTTGGTTTAACCAAGGCGTGATGTTATTAAACCGCGTACTTACCGTAGAAGCAGGAAATGCCGGCTCACATAGGAAAATGGGCTGGGAAGAAGTCACCGAAGCCGCCATCCGCGCGCTCAACCGCCCAGAGCTCGTCGCCATTTTATGGGGCAAAGACGCACAATCTGCCGCACACTTTATCCCCGATGCCACCATCATCGCCTCCCCACACCCATCACCGCTGTCAGCGCGCCGGGGCTTTTTCGGATCGAAGCCTTTTTCACGCGCGAATGAGGCGTTGCTTCAGGCCGGCGAGGTCGCCATCGACTGGCAATTGTAGACTTAAGCCTCATGGCTATAAACCACATTGACGCACCCACGCTCCATGCGTGGGCGAAGCGATCCGTGGCAGAGCTTTCCCTGCGCCGCGCCGAGTTAAATCAGCTCAACGTCTTTCCCGTCCCTGATGCTGATACCGGCTCGAACATGGCGCACACCATGGAAGCAGCGCTGGCAGAAGCAGACAAAGGTGGCGATGTCGCTGAAGCGCTCGCCATTGGCTCAGTGCGCGGGGCGCGGGGTAATTCCGGCATGGTGTTATCGCAGGTGCTGCGCGCAGTGGCTGATTCCACCGCCGATTCGCACATCGACGCGCGCACACTGGTTGATTCCTTAAAGCTCGCGGTGGAATTAGTGGACCGCGCGATTGCCGAGCCGGTCGAAGGCACGGTGGTCTCCGTGCTCAAGGCGGCAGCACAAGCTGCTGAGCAAGCTCTTAGCCACACCCAGGTCTTAGTCGAAGTACTCACCACTACATGCGATGAAGCCGCTAAAGCTTTGGCTAATACGCCGTCGCAATTGGAAGTCTTGCGCAAAGCTGGCGTAGTCGATGCCGGGGGAGCAGGTCTGGTGATTTTGCTGGAGTGCTTGCTGGCAGAAGTTTCTGAAACTGAGCCGCGCGAAGGCATCGCTGTCCCAGAAAGCGTCTTCGAGTTGGAAGTGGTGTTTTATTTCTCCGGGGACATCGACAAGCTCGAAGCTGCGATAGCGCCTTTGGGCGATAGTTTGGTCATTGCTCGAGCCTCTGAGACAGAAGCCAATATCCACATTCACACCCTGGCTGCCGGGGAGGTCATTGAAAAGGCCTTTGGGCTCGGCGTGGTAACCAATCTGCGCCTGGAGGTGCTTCCCGCCAAGGTGGTCGCACAAGAACCGCTTGTCGATGACACCCCGCGGGTTCTAGTCTCTACCCGCGACGCAGAATTAGCGAAGCTTTTTAGCTCCATTGGTGCAACGATCTATAAAGCCGGTATGGAGCTTAGCCCGGAGGATATTTTTGTCGGCACCCCGCGCGGAATTGATCTTGGCGGTGCGCAAGTCGTGCCCGTGCACAGCAATGTGGAGGCGCTCGCGGCGATTTCGGTCTATGCTCCCGGTGCCGGTGCGGTGACTGCGATGACCGAAGTCGCTGCGGCCATGCGGGTGGATAAACCCAGCGATGAAACAGTCGGCGCCATTTTGGCGTGCTGCCATGACCTGCTGCGCGAAGGCGATGAGCAGATGACTATCTTGACGTCGTTGAATCTCGACGCCGAACAACTCAGCCGCCAATTAGGCGTGGAAGTCATCGCCGTGCACGTGGCAGGCCTGCGCACGGAAATCGGGGTAGAATAACAGCTCATGTTGGGGTGGAGTGATGACCGGCCATTGTCTGCCGTGCTGCCGGGCAAGGTAGCCAAGGCGCTAACGAAAAGTTTCGGGTACACCACCTGCGGACAGCTGCTGTTAAATCACTACCCGCGCGATTACATCCGCCAGGGTAGAAACTTCCGGGCCTTTGCCGAGCGTGAAGCACCCGAAGGTGCGTTCATCACCGTCTCCGGCACGGTGACCTGGATTTCAAAGCGTCCGACCTCCAATGGCTTTGTCTTAAACGTCACCGTTGATGATATGTACACGGCCGTCTTTTTCAACGGCATCTGGCAAGAGCGCGTGCTGCAAAAGGGCGTGCGTGTGCTCTTTTCAGGCAAGCTGAAGTTTTATAATCGCCAGGCGCAGCTCCAACACCCCGAGTTTTTGATCCTCGATGCCCCTGCTGGCTCTACACCCGTGTCTAAGCGCTGGGGCGGAACACTCAAAGCGATTTCGCAATTCGTCGATGTTGAAGAACTGTTGCGTGACCGCGAGTGGCTGCCGGTATATCCGGCTTCTTCGACGCTGAAGACATGGACCATCATGGCAGCTATCCACCACGTGCTAGAGACCATGCCGCCGATTGAAGATCCACTGGATATCGCGGATCTTACCTTCGATAAGGCACTGCGCGATATCCATGAGCCCGGCCCTGAAGGTCCCCAGCGCGCCATTGACCGGCTGAAATATAACGAGGCTTTGGGCATTGGCCTCGTGATGGCGCTGCGCAGGCGCGATACCAAGCACTGGCGCGCATTTGCCCTGCCGCCAGCTGATGATGGCTACCGCGCGGAGATGCTAGCCAAGCTGCCTTTTGCATTAACGGATGGCCAGCAGCGCGTGATTCGCGATATAGACCACGACATCGCAAGACCGGAGCCGATGACCAGGCTTTTACAAGGCGAGGTCGGCTCGGGCAAAACCCTGGTTGCCGTAGCCGCGATGCTCTCTGCTGTCGACGCCGGCCACCAAGCAGCACTGCTTGCGCCCACGGAAGTCCTCGCGCATCAGCACGCACGCTCTATCGCGGCGATTCTGCCGGAGGATATCCGGCTCACGGTCTTATCTGGGTCGATGAAAGTCGCCGAAAAACGCCAGGCGTTGCTTGATATTGTCTCGGGCCAGGCCGATATTGTCATCGGTACGCATGCGATCATTCAAGAGTCCGTGGAGTTTTTCTCCCTCGGTTTCGTGGTCATCGACGAGCAGCACCGCTTCGGCGTCGAACAGCGCGATTCTTTGCGCCTGAAAGCCCCCGAAGGTACGTTCCCACACGTGCTGGTGATGACGGCAACGCCGATTCCGCGCACCATCGCGATGACTGTATTCGGTGATCTGGAGGTTTCCTCCCTGCATGAACTACCCGGCGGGCGCAAACCTATCCAGTCGTCTGTAGTACCAGAAGGCAAGCCGGCATGGGTCCGTCGCGCGTGGCAGCGCATTCGCGAAGAAGTCGCCGCAGGCCACCAGGCCTATATTGTTTGCCCGCGCATCGAAGGCGAAGGTGGCGTGCTCGAGCTTGCCGAAGAGCTGCAAAACGGTGCTCTTGCGGGTTTGCGGATCATGGTGCTGCACGGGCGCATGGACGATAAGGATGACCGCATGGCGGCCTTTGCCCGCGGGGAAGTAGACGTGCTGGTCTCCACCACGGTCATCGAAGTCGGCGTGGACGTTGCCAACGCCACCATCATCCTGATTCGCGAATCGGAGAATTTCGGCGTCAGTCAGCTGCACCAGCTGCGCGGGCGCGTCGGTCGTGGCGGCAATGCCTCACTGTGTCTCTTCCATACGCTCAGCGCTCCCGATAGCGCCAGCTTTGAGCGCATCAACAAGATCGCTGCGACCTCCAGCGGCTTTGAACTGACCGAGCTAGACATGGACTACCGCCGCGAAGGCGACGTACTAGGCACCCGTCAGTCTGGGCGCCAGCGCACTTTGCAGCTGCTGGACTTAAACGAAGACCTGCTCATTATTGAGCGCGCCTATGAAGATGCCTACCAGCTGGTAGAAGACAACCCTGAGCTGGCCTTTGAGCTGACAGCAGAGATTCGTGAAAAAGAGCAGGAATACTTAGACAAAGCATAAAACCCGATGCGTTAGGGTATATGTCATGACCAGAATCATCGCCGGCCAAGCCCGTGGTCGCACCATCACCGTGCCCGAAGAAGGCACTCGACCCACCTCCGATAGAGCCCGCGAAGGGCTATTTTCTTCGCTCGCTGTGCGCTGGGGTTTTGAAGGCTCCTACGTACTCGATCTCTTCGCCGGCTCCGGCGCATTGGGCCTCGAAGCCGCCAGCCGGGGTGCTGAGGAAGTCCACTTGGTGGATGCCAGTGAGCTCGCCGCTAAGCACATGGCTCATAACGCGAAGGTCGTCGGACACCCCAAGGTACATATCCACCAGATGAAAGCCGGCACCTATCTCGACCGGGCACCACGCGAGCATTTCGATATGGTGCTCGCCGATCCGCCCTATGGCTTCGACGATGTCGATGGTCTCATCGCCAAACTCGCCCCGGTGCTCGCGGATCGTGCCATAGTGGTCATTGAGAGGCAGGTGGATAGTCCCGAGCCTAACTGGCCCGAGGAATTTACCCCCACCGGCCAGAAATTAAAGAAGCGCACCTACGGCATTGCACGCATGGACATGGCCGTTTTTGAAAGGAATACACATGACTAAAGCAGTCTGCCCCGGCTCTTTTGATCCGATGACCTTAGGACATCTCGACATCTTCCACCGCGCCGCAGCACTTTTCGATGAAGTCACGATCCTTGTTACCGGCAACCCGAACAAACAGTCCGGGCTTTTTAGTGTCCACGAACGCGTGGACCTGATCAAAGCTGCCATTGACCTGCCCAATATCAAGGTTGATTACTGGGCAGGCTTGCTCGTCGACTACACCACTGCGAACGATATTGACTCGATCGTGAAAGGCCTGCGTTCCTCGCTGGATTACGAATACGAGCTTCCCATGGCGCAGATGAATAAGCGCCTATCGGGCATCGATACCGTGTTATTGCTTACCGATGAAAAATACGGCTACATCTCCTCCTCCCTGTGTAAGGAAGTGGCCAAATACGGCGGGGATATTTCCGGCTTTTTCCCTGAACCTGTGGCACAAGCCGTGCTGGAGAAATACCGGGCATGATTATTGCGCTTGCTGTCTTTGCCGCCATTGCCGTGGGCTCGTGTATGCAACGAGTCTCCGGCATGGGAGTGGGCCTGATTTCTGGGCCGATCTTGTCCCTGATTCTGGGACCGGTCGAAGGCATCATGGTGCTCAATATCCTCGCCTGTATCAACGCGGGAGCCACCACTGTCGTGGTGCGCAAAAATGTCGTGTGGTCCCAAGTCGCGCTCTTGGGCTCAGTTTTAGTATTAGGCTCAGTGCCCGCGGCCTTTCTCATCGCCGCGATGGATACCGCCCTGCTGTTGATTCTTGTCGGCGTCTCCCTGCTGATTGCACTGGCCGTGGTGACCCTGGGCAAAAACTACGTGCCTAAAATTAACGGGCGTGGCCCAGGCCTTGTCGCCGGCGTGCTGGGCGGGTTTACCAATACTCTCGCCGGGGTAGCGGGACCGGTCTTTACCGTGTATTTCTCCGCGGCGAGGTGGAAACAGGCAAACCTCGCGGCCACCATGCAGCCGCTCTTTATGCTCGGCGGTGGCATCTCTTTTATCGTCAAGGCCGTCGTTGGCGCTGCTGCCATCACGAGTATCGCCTGGCTGGTATGGCCCGCAGGTGCGCTCGGCATGCTAGTGGGCATTAGCCTGGGCTCTTTAATTGCCCATAAGATCGAACAAGCGGCAGCTCGGAAGTTCTCACTCCTCGTAGCTGCCGCTGGCGCCATCGCGGCTGTTATCCGCGGTGTGACATCACTTTAAAATCATTATCTTGGAATCATCACTTAAGTAGCGAAGACAAAAACTCTTTTGTTCTTGGCTGCTGTGGATTATCCAGCACCTGCTGCGGGGTTCCCATCTCCACCACGGCGCCATCAGCCATAAAGACCACCTTGTCGGCGACTTCCTTGGCAAAGCCCATCTCGTGGGTCACCACGATCATGGTCATGCCACCTTTAGCCAAGTCCTTCATCACGCGCAGAACTTCGCCGACGAGCTCAGGGTCAAGGGCGGAGGTAGGCTCATCGAAAAGCATGAGCTTCGGCTCCATCGCCACCGCGCGCGCAATCGCTACGCGCTGCTGCTGACCACCGGAGAGCTGCACTGGGTAAGCATTGGCCTTGTGCGCAAGACCTACTTGGTCGAGCAGCTCCATGGCCCTCTTCTTGGCCTCTGCAGGCTTAACGCCCTTGATGTGAATCGGGGCCTCAATAATATTTTCCAGCGCCGTGCGGTGGCTGAAAAGGTTAAAGGACTGAAAGACCATGCCGATGTGCTGGCGCTGCAGTGAGGCGTCCTTTTCAGAAATTTCATAGAGCACGCCGTCGCGCTCGCGGTAACCAACGAAGTCACCGTCGACATACAGGCGGCCGGCGGTAATCTTTTCCAGGTGGTTCACACAACGCAAAAATGTCGACTTACCGGAGCCTGAAGGGCCAATCAAGCACATAACCTCACCGGGTTCAACCGTGAGGTTAATACCTTTAAGCACCTCGAGCTGGCCAAAAGATTTGTAGACATCGATGGCTTCTACCATGGGCGTATTCGCTGATGCGTTAGCTGGTTTATTCATTGCGGTTGACCTCCGGGATAACGGATACGTTGCGCGGGATTGTGCCTTCAGCATCAGCTAAAGCAGCCAGCTGGCGCGAAGTTAATTCGCGGGTAGCGCCTTTTTCAAAGTACTTCTCCAGGTAATGCTGGCCGACCATGAAGATAGACGTGATGACCAAGTACCAGGTTGCGGCAACAAGCAGCAGGGGAATGGGCTCGAAAAGTGCGGCGGAGATATCCGTGGCGCGGCCGAAAATCTCATGGGTATAAGGAATCGCGACAACCAGCGAAGAAGTCTTGAGCAGCGAAATGAACTCATTGCCCGTGGGCGGGATGATGATGCGCATTGCTTGTGGCATCACGGTGCGGCGCATGGTCATCCACCAGCCAAAGCCCAACGCCTTCGATGCTTCCTTCTGGCCCTCAGGCACGGAAGAAATACCGGAGCGGACAATCTCTGCCATATAGGCGGCTTCATTAAGACCTAAGCCCACAACCGCCAGGAAGAACGCCGACGAGAGCACGCCTTCGAGCGAAATTTCGGCAAAACCTAGGTTGATGGACTGATACAGCGCACCAAGTAGGCCCCAAAACACCAGCTGGACATAAATTGGGGTGCCACGAAAGACCCACAGGAATACCCAGGACACCGCGCGCAGCACAGGGTTTG